>NZ_AP027055.1:324272-648545 GCF_027924905.1 Limnohabitans sp. INBF002 | reverse complement strand
GTCAGCGGGCGCATCAGCTCGGGCGGCACGCCAGCGCTGCGCCAAGCGTCTTGCGCGATGCCTTGCAACACCACGGTGAAGTTGCTGCTGAACACCGCTGCTGCGTGGTACAGCGGTTTGTCGGCACTGGCGATCTCAAAGCAGCGCCCACCAATGGCGGTGAGCGCGGTGTGCAACCAAGCCAGCGCGGGCGCATCGCCCTCTAGCCCGCACGGCGTGCCTGCAAACTGGCGCACGCCCGTGTGGGGAGAAGCAAAGTTGAGCACGGGGTGCGCACTGGCCACATGGCAGCCCAAAGCCTGCAAGGGCTGCAGCACGGCAGCACTTAAAAAACCACTGTTATGAAAAACGATAGCGCCTTTTAGATGGGCCCCCTGCGCCTCGGCCAAAGCCTGCGCGGCCACAGCCACTTGGGCATCGGGCACGCTGAGCAGCCACACATTGGCGGCACGCATCTGAGCCAACTCCGTGGCAGCCGTTCCCGAGCCAACAAACTGCACCGCTTGCTCGGCACTGCTGAAGCTGCGGGAATACAGGTCTTGCACCTGCACTTGGGCGTGCTGATGTAACAAGGCCGCGAGGGTTTGACCCACGCGGCCACAGCCGATGACGTTGAGCGTGGTCAATCAGGTCTTGGGCAGTGTGACGCCCACTTGGCCTTGGTACTTACCGCCACGGTCTTTGTAGCTGGTTTCGCACACATCGTCTTTGTCGCTCTCGAAGAACAACACTTGGGCACAGCCCTCGCCTGCGTAAATCTTGGCGGGCAGCGGCGTGGTGTTGGAGAACTCCAAGGTCACATAGCCTTCCCACTCGGGCTCAAACGGCGTGACGTTGACGATGATGCCGCAGCGGGCATAGGTGCTCTTGCCCAAACACACGGTCAACACGTTGCGAGGAATACGGAAGTACTCCATCGTACGGGCCAGCGCAAAGCTGTTGGGCGGGATGATGCAGACATCAGATTCGATGTCCACGAAGCTCTTGGGATCAAAATTCTTCGGGTCCACCACCGTGCTGTAGATGTTGGTGAACACCTTGAACTCGGGCGCGCAACGGATGTCGTAGCCATAGCTGCTGGTGCCGTAGCTGACGATTTTTTCGCCCGCGGCGTTCTGACGAATTTGGCCTGGCTCGAAGGGCTCGATCATGCCGTGCTCTTGCGCCATACGGCGGATCCATTTGTCTGATTTGATACTCATGGCGTCATTTTAGAGGGGTTAGTGATCGCCCTCGGCGAAGCGCTCAAAACACAGCTTGAGCTCATGGATCCACTTTTGACGTTGGGCTTCGGTCACAAAGCTGGCCTCAAAACTGTTGCGTGCCAACACATAGGCGTGCTGGGCGGTGAGGCCCGCAGCTTCAAAGGTTTGCACAAAGTTGTCGTTGATGTAGCCGCCAAAGTAGGCGGGGTCATCTGAGTTGATGGTCACACACAAGCCCGCGTCTAAGAGCTGGCCAATGTTGTGGTCTTTCAAATCAGGAAACACGCACAGCTTTTGGTTGGACAAGGGGCACACCGTCAGTGGCGTGCGGTCTTTGGCCAAACGCGCCATCAACGCGGCATCGTGCACGGCTTGCACGCCGTGGTCGATGCGTTCGACACGCAGCACATCCAAGGCGCTCCACATGTAGGCAGGCGGCCCCTCTTCGCCCGCGTGGGCCACGAGGTGCAAACCATGTGCGTGCGCCAAGGCAAACACATTTTTAAATTTCTCGGGTGGGTGCCCCACTTCACTAGAGTCCAAGCCCACGCCGATGAACTTGTCTTTGAACGGCAAGGCCTCTTGGAAAGTTTGCAATGCGGCCTCTTCGCTCAAGTGGCGCAAGAAACACAAGATGAGCTGCGCACTCACGCCTAACTGAGTCTGTGCATCCGCACACGCACGGTGCAAACCGTTGATGACCGTGGCCATGGGCACACCGCGTTCGGTGTGGGTTTGCGGGTCAAAGAAGATTTCGGTATGCACCACGTGGTCCGCCGCTGCGCGTTGCAGATAAGCCCAGGCCATGTCATAAAAGTCTTGTTCGTGCAGCAGCACGCTTGCGCCTGCGTAGTAAATGTCGAGGAAGCTTTGCAGGTTGGTAAAGGCATAGGCCGCCCGCAAGGCTTCGACATTGGCGTAAGGCAGCTTCACACCATTGCGCTCAGCCAGCGCAAAGATGAGCTCGGGCTCTAACGAGCCTTCGATGTGGATGTGCAGCTCGGCCTTGGGCATTTCGCGCAAGAGCTTGGGCAAATTGACGGTGGCAACAGCGTGAACTTTGAACATGGCAGTCTCCTAACAAGACTTCATGCTACCCAAGAATTGCGTCGCAAACAGTTTGACTCCCTCCAAATCGAAGGCATTTTTCCATCTTGGTGCCAAACAAAAAATAAGCGCACAAATTTAGGGACGATGGCCTGTTTTGAAAAATAGATGCACCGAGATGGAAGCCTTAAAAAGTGTATACACGTTTTAAGTAGCTGGCATGCAATTCGCAATAGAGGCTGTGTCTCTGTTCAACACATCCATTTATCGGGAGCTACTTCATGAAAATCTCTAAACGACTGATGCTCAGCGCATCTCTGGCGCTTGGCTTGTCAGTGGTCACCGGCTTGAGCCACGCGCAGACAGCGTTAGACAGCATTCAAAAAAGCAAGCTCATCAAGATTGCCATTCCCACAGACTTCCACCCCTATGGTTTCGTCGGCATCGACCTGCAACCACAGGGCTTTGACATCGACATGGCCAACTACATTGCTCACAAACTGAATGTGAAGGTGGAACTGCTGCCTGTCACCAGCGCCAACCGCATCGCTTATCTGCAAACAAAGAAGGCTGACTTGGTGATTTCAACCTTGGGGAAAAATCCTGAGCGCGAAAAGGTCATCGACTTCACGTCCGCGTATTCACCATTTTTTCAAGCGGTGTTTGCACCCAAGGCACTCAACATCAAATCGTTCAACGACTTGGCTGGAAAGTCCGTCGGCGTCACACGCGGCGCCATGGAAGACCAAGAGCTGACCAAAGTTGCACCTTCGGGCCTCGACATCAAACGGTTTGAAGACAACAACGCCACCGTCTCAGCCTTTGTCGCAGGTCAAACGCAATTGATTGCCACAGGGGCATCGGTCGCGGCCAACATGATGCAACGCAACCCACAGCTCGGCGCTGAATACAAGCTGTTACTCAAAGACAGTCCTAACTTCATTGGCATTGCCAAAGGTGAAGATGCGCTGCGCCTCAAAGTCAACGCCATCATTGCTGAGGCCAAAAAATCAGGTGACATCGAAAAGATGGCGCAAAAGTGGCTCGGCCGCGCGGCTGGCAATTTGCCTGAATAAAACGAAAGCGCACGATGCCCATTGCATTGGACTTTGCGGCCGTTCTTCAAGAATGGCCTCTTCTACTCAAAGGCATGGTCTGGACCTTGGGTTTGACCACCATCGCTGCGGTGCTGGGCTTGGCCCTTGGCATTGCAGCGGCGTGGACACGGACGGAGGGTTCTGGTGTGGGTCGACTACTGCTGGCGATGTATGTGGAATCCATCCGAAACACGCCGTTCATCGTGCAACTTTTTTTCATCTTCTTTGGTTTACCGGCCTTAGGCGTGAAGCTCTCACCCGAATGGGCTTCCGTCATCGCCATGGTGATTAACTTAGGCGCCTATTCCGCTGAAATCGTGCGAGCCGGAATTCAAGCGACACCGCGTGGCCAAGTTGAAGCCGCGCTGAGCTTGGCCATGACACGCGCGCACATCTTCACACGCGTGGTGCTGCCACCTGCATTGCAGCGGGTGTGGCCTGCCTTGGTGAGTCAAATCATCATCGTCATGCTTGGCTCTGCCGTGTGCGGACAAATTGCCACCGAAGAACTGAGCTTTGCAGCCAACTTGATTCAAAGCCGAAACTTCCGCGCCTTTGAGGCGTTCATTGTGGCGACCGCCTTGTATTTGCTGTTGTCCATCACCGTGCGTGATGTGCTCAACCGCGTGGGTCGTCTCTTTCTGTTTGGAGGTCGCCGTGGTTGAGTTCTCGCTCTGGGACATTCTTCGCAACCTCCTGTTGGCTGCACGCTGGACGGTGGTGCTGTCGCTCATCGCTTTCTTAGGTGGCAGCGTGGTTGGTCTTTTGTTGTTAGTTGCACGCACCACACACATCAAATTTTTGCAGCGTAGCGTTGCAAGCTATGTACAGATCTTTCAGGGCACGCCCTTGCTGATGCAACTGTTTTTGGCGTACTTCGGCATGGCCATGCTTGGGGTAGAAACCTCTGCCTGGGTTGCCGCCAGCGTCGCGCTGACGCTGTACAGCAGTGCGTTTTTGACCGAAATTTGGCACGGCTGTGTCAGAGCCATTCCCCGTGGTCAATGGGAGGCTGCACAAAGCCTCGCCATGAATTTTCGGGAGCAACTTCAGTACGTGGTGCTGCCGCAAGCAGGTCGTTTGGCCATTGCACCCACCGTTGGTTTTTTAGTGCAAGTCATCAAAGGAACGGCCTTGGCCTCTGTCATTGGCTTCATTGAATTGACCAAGGCTGGCACCATGATTACCAATGCCACCTTCAAACCTTTTGTCGTTTACAGCTGCGTTGCCGTGATGTATTTCTTGCTGTGTTTTCCCATCAGCTTGTACGCACGCACCTTAGAAAGAAAACTCCATGCACACCGCTAATCACACGTCTTTGGCTGTTCATATCCAAGGGCTTCGTAAATCGTATGGCAACCATGAGGTGCTCAAAGGCATTGACCTGAGCGTGAAGCCTGGCGAAGTCATTGCCATCATTGGCAAAAGTGGCTCCGGAAAAAGTACCTTACTGCGTTGCATCAATGGTTTAGAAACATTCCAACATGGCAGTTTGGCTGTGCAAAACCAAGCCTTGGTCTACAAAGATCCGGTAGCCATGCGCGCTTTACGGCAACAAGTTGGGATGATTTTTCAGTCCTTCAATTTATTCCCGCATTTGAGTGTTGGCAAAAACATCATGTTGGCACCCAGCTTGATGAAGCTCTTACCCAACGAACAGTTGCAAGGGCGCGCGCAAGCGTTGTTGGCACAAGTCGGATTGGCTGAAAAATTCGAGGCTTACCCCGATCAACTCTCAGGCGGGCAACAGCAGCGTGTGGCCATCGCTCGCGCATTGGCCATGGCACCCAGCATTTTGTTGTGCGACGAAATCACATCTGCACTAGACCCAGAGTTGGTTGGTGAAGTACTGGCCGTGGTCGAGTCATTGGCACAAAACGGTATGACGCTGCTGATGGTGACACACGAGATGAACTTTGCCCGCAAGGTGAGCGACCGAGTCATCTTCATGCACCAAGGCTTGGTTCATGAAATGGGCACACCGCAAGAATTGTTCAATGCACCCAAGACGCCTGAGTTGCAACAATTTTTGTCATCACTGCATTAAGACAAGAAATCAGCGACGCGACGCCCAACGCTGCGACAGCAAGCCCCCCACCGCCAATTGCAAGGGGTGATACAACATGATGGGAATCAGGATCAAACCCAATGCAGGATTCGCACCAAAAATCAAATGCGCCATGGGCACCCCCGATGCCAGTGTTTTTTTAGAGCCACACAGCACAGCCGCAATCCGGTCCTCCTCTGACAGGTGCATGAGTCGAGCCGAAAATTGCATGAATTGGTAAATCAAAAAGAACAACACACAGCTGACCACCAATGTTTGAATGAGCACGCCAGCGCCATATTGATGCCAAATGCCCTGTTGCACCGAATCACTGAACGAGGTGTACACCAGGGTCAAAATGGTCAAGCGATCCACAACTTGAATTTGACCTTTGTGACGCGCAGCCCACTGGTTGAGCCAAGGACGCGACAATTGCCCCACGATCAACGGCAAAACAACCCACATCAGCAAATCTACAACCACGGGCCACACATCCAACGGTTGGCCCTCGTGCCCCATGACCCAAGCCATCCATAGTGGGGTGAGAACCACGCCCATGAGCGCAGACAAGGTGGCGTTGAACAAGGCGACTGGCACATTGCCTCGTGCAGCCACCGTCAAAGCTACGGAAGATGACACAGTCGACGGCAACGCACACAAATAAAAATACCCCAACAGCACGTCTGGTGAGATCCAACGTTGTCCCACCTGCATCAGGCCTAGACCCAGCAACGGAAAAACCAAGAACGTGCTGGTTTGAATCAGCACATGCACACGCCAACGTGAAACCCCTTGGCGCAAAGACGCCATAGAAAGGCTCAGACCATTGAGATAAAACACCAAAGCAATGCCCAATTTGTTGAGTACCTCTGGATGCAAGAAGCCGCCTTGGGAGCCTGGCTCAGGAAAGACAAAGGCGAGCACGACCGCTGCGATCATGCCTTTCAAAAACCAGTCAAATTTCATACATCTCACCAAGCAGATACGCAACCATCACTGCGTGGATCTTCTCCACCCTCAATCCAACCCGTCGGGTGTAACACTAAGGCACCTGCGTGCCCCATGCGCTCATCAAAATCAGCCACAACCTCCACCGGATGTCCCAGCGCTTTGAGCCCTTCAATCACCTCGGCCGAATAACGTGACTCCACCTTCAACGACGTACTTTGCTCTGCCCATGTGCGGCCCAACAGCCAACGCGGCGCGGCCACAGCAGAACGCACGTTGTGGCCACCCCACACATAACGCGAGAACACAGCAGCTTGCGTTTGAGGCTGCCCCTCCCCGCCCATGGTTCCGTAGACCAACAAGCGTCCATCATCTAATTGCGCCATCGCTGGATTGAGTGTGTGAAATGGCTTGCGCCCGGGCTCCAAGCTGCGCAACTTGCCAGGTTGTAAATCAAAAGAACATCCCCGGTTTTGCCACCAAAAACCACTTTCAGGAAGCACCACGCCACTACCGAATTCAAAATAAATACTTTGAATCATGCTGACTGCGCGTCCTTGGTCATCCAACACACCCATCCATGTCGTGTCGCCATCCGAGTTCGGAGCGGGCCAAGGACTGGCTTTGTCAATCGGCACAGCATCGGCCAGTCGTGTCACCACGTCTTGATTCAGCAGCGTGACCGGGTCCACCGCCATATGCGAGGGATCGGTGACGAAACGGTCTCGCACGATGAACGCTTGCTTCGTCGCTTCCACCAAAGCATGGATACCTTCGATGTTGTCGGGGTTCCAACCTTGTTGGCGAATCCGGTCATACACCCCCAAGATCAGCAAGGATGCCAAGCCTTGTGTAGGCGGGGCCATGTTGTAGACCGTGGCATCAGACAACTTCAAAGACAAAGGCGCTTTCACTACGGCGTGATGGTTGGCCAAATCTTGCCCGGTGATGGGGCTGCCCACGGCAGCCAAATCGCGTGCAATTTGCTGCGCTAATTCACCGCGATAAAAGTCGTCCGCACCGGCTTTGGCCAATTGCGTCAAAGTGGCAGCCAAGGCGGGGAATGCATGGCGATCGCCATAGCGTGGCACTTGGCGCTGTTCATTCAAGAAGGCTTTGGAGAATCCGGGTTGCTCTTGCAACTCGGCTAGTTTGTTATTCGTGTTCGCCTCTTGGCTGTGCGTGACAGGAAAGCCTTCACGCGCGTAATAAATGGCACTTTCCAGCAAGCGTGCAAATGGCAACCGGCCACCCCAATTCGCTTGGCTATAGGCATAAGCGGCGCCCCAGCCCGAGATGGTGCCCGCGACCGTATTGGCAGCCAAGGGCCCACGCCATGGAATGCTGGCCATATCGCCGTACAAAGCCCGGGTCACACCTGCACCCGCAGCACCACACGCATCAATCGACTGCATCGGTTGACCTGGCGCATGCATTAGCCAAAAACCATCGCCGCCAATGCCTGTCATATGGGGATACACCACTGCCAATGTGGCGGCCACCGCAATGGTCGCTTCAATGGCGTTGCCACCCTCACGCAAAATTTCAAGACCCGCTTGCGAAGCAAGTGAATGCGGGGCAACAACTGCACCGCGTCGTCCAAGAATAGGGTTCATCAAATGCTCCAAGAAGATGACACGTGCGCTGCCGCGCTACGTGCCGATAAAAGATGGCCGCGCATCTCGCGGTAACACGTCACGACATCGCGAGCCATTAAGGCTTCGACAATGACTGAATGTTCTTCGTATGACGCAGACATGCGCGCTAGGTTACGAAACTGGGTACGTCGGAACGTTGAAATTTTGTGACGCAACCCTGTGATGATGTCAATCAACACAGGGTTGTGACAGCCGTGGATGATGACTGTGTGCAAATCTCGGTTGATGGTGTCATAGGCGTCTGCATCTTGGTTTTGAATGGCACTTCGGCTTTGCGCATGCAACTCACACAAACGCTGACGCTCTGCCTCAGTCATACGCAATGCCGCATGGCGGGCACAGGTAGCCTCTAACTCGCCAATCACTTCAAACATTTGGTCCAGTTGAACCGGCGTCATCTCAGCCACGACCGATCCACGGTTAGGACGGTAGGCAACCAAGCCCGTGATCGCGAGCTGTTTCAAAGCTTCGCGCACTGGTGTACGTGAGACCTGAAAACGTGCAGCCAAATTTGTTTCATCCAAACGCTCGCCGGGCAAAAAAATGCCCATGGCAATGTCATCCGCTATTTTTCGACACACCTCATCGGCCAAGCCGCCTCGGCCACGTGCGACAACAGCGGTACCGACCGAGGTCATCGCGCCACCTGAGACACAGCCACGGGATGCCAACAGGCCAAGGTGCATACACCTGTGGTGACCGTTAACGGCACCTCTGTTTGGCATTGATGCGTGGCCTGTGCACAACGTGCAGCAAAACTACAACCCTGAGGCAAGTTAGACAAGTCAGGGGGCGAACCTGGCACAGCCAACAAGGGCTTACCTTTATCTTCCGCACTCACCGTCGATGCCAACAAACCTTGGGTGTAAGGATGCATGGGCTGACGAACCACTTGTGCTACGTCTCCCATCTCCACAATCCGTCCGGCATACATGACAGCAATACGATCGGCCACCTCAACAGCAGCGCCAATGTCATGTGTGACAAAAATCACAGACATGCCTGTTTCTTTTTGTAATTCACGCAACAGCAGCAAGATTTGAATTTGCACTGTCGCGTCCAAAGCCGTCGTAGGCTCATCCGCCAACAACAGTTGAGGACGACACAGCAGGGCCAGTGCGATCATGGCGCGTTGACGCATGCCGCCCGAGAGCTCATGTGGGTAAGCATCAAAGCGTCGGCGGGCTTGTGGGATTTGCACACGCTCCAGCATGTGCAAAGCTTGGTGTTGGGCGGTCTGCGTGTCCACGCCATCGTGGGCCTGAATCGCCTCCACCATTTGTTGACCAATGGTGTAAACCGGATCAAACGCTAACCCAGGCTCTTGAAACACCATCGAGGCAATACCCCCTCTGTAGTGGTTGAGCTCACTGCCTTGCATAGACAGCACATCGTGACCCGCCACATGAATGGCACCGCCCATCTGGGTTGTCCGTTCTGGATGTAAGCGCAGCAATGTACGCAAGGTCACACTTTTTCCAGAGCCTGATTCGCCAAGCAAGCCCAAAACTTCGCCTGGTGCCAAATCAAAACTGACCTGGTTCAAAGCCTTGGCCTTACGGTGTCCGGTGAACTGAACCGTCAAGTCTTTAACGGAAACAAGAGGACGTGTCATGCCTGAGCTCCTTCTCCGGAGTGGCCGGACTGTGCATCGTTCATGTGGCAAGCCACGATGTGTTCAACATCGCCTTTGACGGACATCAACACAGGTGTACTTGACGCACAAACGGCTTGGGCAAACGTGCAACGGTCACGAAAGCGGCAACCGCTGGGCGGGTTGATCGGGTTTGGAGGATCACCGCTCAGAGGTGACTTTTGTGTACGCTGACTTGGGTCCATAGAAGGCACGGCGGACAACAAAGCGCGGGTATAGGGATGCGCGGCTTCACTGTAAATTTTCTCAACGGGTCCACGTTCTACAACTTGGCCAAGATACATCACCATGACTTCATCGCTGATGTAATGCACCACGTGCAAATCGTGCGAAATGAAAAGATAAGTCAGCTGACGTTCTGCTTTGAGTTCTTGCAACAGGTTCAACACTTGTGCCTGCACCGACTTGTCGAGTGCGGCGACCGCTTCATCCAAAATCACCAAGCGTGGATGAAAAGCCAAAGCACGTGCAATGTTCACGCGTTGGCGTTGACCGCCAGACAACTCGTGGGGGTAGCGAGAAGCAAACTGATCGGGCTCTAAGCCCACGCGGGCAAGTAAAGCACGCGCCTCATGCATCGCTATCTCTGTCGTCATGCCATGCACTTGAGGGCCGTACGCAATGGTCTCGACAATGGTCAAGCGGGGATTGAGCGAGGCAAATGAATCTTGAAAGACCATTTGCAAATTACGACGAAATTCTTTCAAGGCAATACCGCCGTATTCGGCAACCCCGTCCCCATCGAAGACCATGCTGCCGCTGTCTGGTGGCATGAGTCGTGCGATGAGTCTTGCCGTCGTGGATTTACCGCAACCCGATTCGCCCACGATACCCAAAGTTTTACCTTTGGCGACCGAGAAGCTGACACCGTCTACGGCATGCACAAACTTTTTCTCACGCTCGAACATGCCTATGCGAACAGGGAAGTGCTTTTTCAGATCCTGCACCACCAACAAGGGTTGGGCAGGACCACCGCGGTCTTGCACGTCAAGAATAGAAGAATCAGTCATCGGCGAATGTCCATGGCAGAGCGAACCCCATCTGCCAACAAGTTGAAGGCAATGGAGGTGATGAAGATGAAAGCGCCTGGCAATGCAGCAATCCAAGGGTTGTTATAAATGGCAGAGCGCAAGGTGTTGAGCATCAAGCCCCACTCGGGTTCAGGTGGCTTCACACCCAGCCCCAAAAATGACAAGCCAGAAGCCAAGATCATGCTGACGCTCAGCAAGCCTGTGGCATACACAAACACAGGGCCGAGCACATTACCCAACACATGTACGCGAATGATGGAGAACGAACTCGCACCGCTCATGCGTGCAGCTTCGATGTAATCCAACTTGCGCACCTGTGTGGTCACGCTTTCGGCCACGCGTACCACCTGCGGGACAAACACCAAGGTCAAGGCAATCAAGCTGTTGCTCAAGCCTGGACCCAAAGCCCCCGAAATCGCCACAGCCAATAGCACCGAGGGAAACGCGTAGAACACATCAAGCACGCGCATGATGACCATGTTCACACGGCCGCCAACATAGCCCGCAAACAAGCCAATGCTGGTGCCGATGAAAAATGCGGCAAACACGGGCACCACGCCCATGAGCAGCGACAAGCGGCCACCGTACATCAGGCGCGTCACCATGTCGCGTCCGAGCTCATCCGTACCCAACAAATAACCAGGGCTACCGATCGGTAACAAGCGTTTGAGCATGCTGGCTTTGAACGGGTCAGCTGGCGCCAACCAAGGTGCAAATACTGCTGCACAGATGATGAGCAAAAGTACCACCGCACTCGCCATGGCCACAGGCTCTTGGCGCAACTGGCGCGCCACCACATGCCAATAGCTGCGGTTAGGAATAGAGGTTGTTAAAGAAGTCATGTCTTTCTCTTAACCACGACCCATGCGGGGGTCGATCAGCGGCTGCAAAATATCCACCAATAAATTCAACACCACAAAAAACATGCACAACACCAGCAAGGTGCCCTGTAGCAAAGGAATGTCACGCTGAAAAATGGCAGTGTTTAGCAAGAAACCTGTACCCGGCCATGCAAACACCGTTTCCACCAAGATCGAGCCACCCATGAGGTACCCCACTTGCAGACCAGCCACAGCCAACACAGTCGGTGCTGTGTTTTTGGCCACATGGCGAAACACGGCTATCCCACTCAAACCCCGGGCACGCAAGGCCACCACAAACTCTTGCTCCAACATGTCTGCCACCAAAGCGCGCACGGTGCGGGTGATGATGCCCATCGGAATCACCGACAAGGTGACAGCGGGCAACACGAGGTAGCGCATGTGATCCCAGTCCCATGACCAATCGGCAGAACCCCCAGGACCTGCGCCCATCGCGGGGAACCAACCGAGCCACGTTGAGAAAATAATTGTCAACACCAAGCCTAGCCAATAGTGGGGAATGCTCACCCCCACCACGGACAAAGCAGTGGCAGCGCGGTCAATGCCGCTGCCATGTTTATATCCCGCAAGCGCCCCGAGCACACAACCCACCAACACCCCTAAGCCAGAGGCAATGCCTGCCAGCAGCAAGGTGTTACCCACGGCACCAAACACTTCGGTCACCACCGCACGCCCTGAGGCGATGGAGGTGCCCAAGTCGCCTTGTACTGCCCGCCACAACCAAAGGCCGTATTGCACAGGCACGGGACGGTCGAGACCATAAGCGCTTTTGAGAGCTTCGATCACGTCAGCCGGAGCGTCAGCTGGAGCAATGGCATTGAGCGGATCGCCCGGTGCCAAGTACACCAACATGAACGACACCACGGTGACACTGAGTGCGATGGGTAAGGCGTACAAGAGACGCTTGAGGATATAGGTCAGCATTTATTTCATGCGAATGGTTGTGAGGTCTTGGAACCAGTGTTGTGCTTGCACAAACTCTTGAACCTTCGGCGACATGGCATGAGGGTTCACGTCATGCACAACCCACAGCATGAGCGCATCGTCCACCATGGTTTCGTGAATTTCAGCGAGCAGCTTGTCTTGAATCTTGGTGTCAAAATTCTTACGAATGGTGTCAATCGCACCGTCCACTTTGGGGTTGTTGTACCCACCCCAGTTCACCCCGTTTGGCGCGATGTAACGGCTGTCCACAAAGCGTGTGATGGCATAAAACGGGTCGGCGGTGACATAGCCCAAGTTGATCGCACTGATGCCTTTGCCGGCATTCATCTCAGCCTTGGCACCGTTGCGCCAGTGCAGGTACAAGTTCTCTAACTCAACCACTTCAAACTCCAGCTGAATACCGACCTCAGCCAAGCTTTGTTGAATGAATTCGTTCATCGGCAAAGACAACATTTGACCCGTACCGCCCTGCGCAATGATGACTTTGGCTTTGAGTGGTTTGGCCGGGCTGTAGCCCGCTTGCGCCATCAAGGCCTTAGCCGCTTTGACGTCGTAACCAATCTTGAACGATGGCTTCCCAAACCATGGGCTGGTTTTGTCGAGCTGACCTTTAGCAGGTGTCGCCAAGCCATTGAGCAACTTCACAATCGCATCACGGTCAATCGCCAAGTTGGCTGCTTTGCGCACGCGAATGTCGGTCCAAGGCGAACCCGGCAACGTGGAAAAGTGATACGGCCACACATGCGGCGTCACGTTTTGCACCAGTTTGAAACCTGAGCTTTTGAGTTGCGGCAACACATCCGGTGGCGGCGTTTCAATGATGTCAACCTGACCGTTCAACAAGGCGTTGGCACGGGTCATGGCGTCTGGAATGGGCATCAAAATGATGCGATCCGTTTTGGCAATGCGGTTTTTGTCCCAATAGGCTACGTTTTTCACCAACTCAGCGCGTTCGCGCGGCACTAATTTATCGAGCTTGAAGGGGCCTGTGCCCGAAGGTTGGCTGGCCAACTTGCTCCAGTCGCGACCCAGCTTTTCCCACTGTGCGGGGCTTGAAATCAAGAACCAAGGCAGTTGGTACGGAAAGAGCGCGTCCACATCTTTGGTGGTGATCTCCACGGTGTATTCATCCACCACGCGGTATGACGCAATCGATGGAATACGGGGACGCACTTGCGCACTTTGCTTCGCGTCAAATTGAGGCGACTTGTCGGCCAAGACTTTGTCCAAGTTCCACACCACAGCGTCAGCTTTGAGCTCTGAGCCATCATGGAACTTCACACCTTTGCGCAGGGTGAATACCCATTTCTTGTTGTCTTTAGGATCGACCTTCCAAGCACTGGCCAAACCTGGCACCAACTTACCCGGACGAGTGCCAATGTTGGCTTCCCAAGCAACCAGCGGGTCATACAAGGTGTGACCAGTGAATTGATATGCGCCTGCTCCACGATCGGGTTGACCCGTGGTAAGCGGGATGTCCGCCATAGAGATGCCGTAACGTGCAACGGTCTCCGCTTGCACACCTGCGCTAATCAGCATGGCGATGGGCAATGCGACCAGCCATCGAGGGAGTTGCTTGCGAACAGATTTCATGAAATGCTCCAAAGTGAAAAGAACACTTCATAGATTGCATGCAACGTGCCAATTTTGAAATTTTTAATTTGTTTTTTCTAGTTCGTTGTTTTCAATGTGTTTTTCGAAAATTGCACTCATTCAAAAATTATCAGCACGTCAAATTGGGATGGTTCCGTTGAATTGATTGCATGCAAGCGCACCAAAATCGTCCAAAAAATTCTGATGTGCACACAAATTCTGTGCACGTGAATGCAACCTCAATTGGCCGCAAGCCGTCGTGCTTGATGTATTTGATGCAAGGTGATGTTGCGCACTTGCGATTGACTGGCTTGAATATGGGAAGTCAACAATGTGTTAACGGCATCGGCTTGTCGCCCCAACACAGCTTGCAAAATTCGCGCGTGTTCAACGTACGTGGCTTGGATGCGGTCTTGCAGCGTGAAGTCCAAACGGCGCACGCTGCGAATGCGCTCACTGATTTCTCGGTGTACACGCAACATTTCGGGATTCCCACAGGCTTGCACCAAAGCGATGTGAAAGGCCTCGTCCCATTCCGCCACGCACGCACGATCGGTGCACCGCTCGTGCTCGTCCACCATCCAAATACGGGCTTGTTCAGCCAACACCCTCAGATCGACGGCGTGTGCTTCGGGCTGGCACAAGCGTTGAACAGCCGTGGTTTCAATCAAGATGCGCAAATCATAGAGGTGGTCAAACTTTTCAAAGTCAAACGGCTTGACTTCCCAGCCGCTGCGAAAGTGCACATCCACAAAGCCTTCTTGGCGCAAACGAAACAGTGCTTGCCGAGCCGGCGTGCGTGACACCTGATGTCGATCGCACACTTCCATCTCGGTGAAGCGGTCACCTGGCAACCACCGAAATTCTGAAATGTCGCGCTTAAGTTGCGCGTACACCGCATCCGCGCGCGAAGGGTCACGCACCGGATGTTTGACACTCATGCCAACAGGCTGACGTGTGCGGCCACTACGCGCCAACCTTCAGGCGTGCGAACCCAGGTTTGGCTTTGGCGTCCGGTTCGCTCGCTGCCCACCCTTTGAAATTCGGTGTTGGCGGTGGCAAAGTCGTGGCCGTAGGTGGTGATGACGATGTTCATGCGTTCGCGTGCCAAGCCTTGCGAAGGACGGCTGGCACGAAAGGCTTGAATAGCGTGATAACCATACAAATTCTCAGTCGCGCCGTAGCGCAAGGTGTGTGGGCTGTTGTGAAACAACTCATCCAACACCTCCACCTCGTTGTGCACCAGCGCATGCTCATACCGCTCAAAGGCGGCACTCACCTCAGCGACCACGTCGGGTAAATTGATGTCCATTTAAAACCCCATTTTTTTCAAACCTGCTGCGCCACTTTGCGACAGCACATGGGCCACACGAAATGCGGCCTCTTCACGCCAAGGCGCAGCAATCACTTGCACACCAAGGGGCATGCCCTCGGTGCCGTTGGGCCACATAGGTGCCACCACCACAGGACAGCCTGCGAAAGAAATGGGTTGCGTGAGTAAACCCATCGCTGCGCGGCTGGGCAGTTGTTGCCCATTCAAATCCAACCATTCGGTGCCAATCGTGGGTGCACTCACGGGCGTGGCGGGTGCCAGCAACACATCCCAATCTTCAAACAAGGCATTCACTTTTTCGCGGTAGATACGTCGAAAGCGTTGGGCTTGCACATACCAAGCTGCGGGCTGCAATGCCCCAGCGATGAAACGGTCGACCGACAAAGGCTCCATCGCATCGGCTTGTGTGCGCAAATGGTCTAGGTGCAACTGCCCACCTTCACTGGCCGTGATGATGAACGCCGCAGCACGGGCCATGGCGGCTTCAGGCCAAGACAGCGTCTGCGTCACACCTAAAGCGTGGGCAGCGTCTTGCACTACCTGTCGTGCAGGTGCCGTCGCGAAGTCGTGAAAGTACCCATCCAAAACACCGATGCGCAAGCCATGCAAGCCGTGATGCAGAGTCGATGACACCGGCTCCACACGCTTGGCGTGGCAGCCTGGGTCATACGCGTCGACACCCTGTAAGGCGTCGTAGGCCAAGCCCAAACCTTGGAGCGAGTCGGCAAAGGGACCTAGATGGTCAATGCTGTGCACAAACGGGTAGGTGCCACGCCTTGACAAGCGCCCAAAGGTGGGCTTCAAGCCCCACACGCCACACAAAGAGGCGGGCACGCGAATGGAGCCATTGGTATCTGACCCCAAGGACAACGGCACCTGTCGTGCTGCCACGGCTGCGCCCGAGCCACCAGAAGATCCGCCTGCAATTCGGGAGAGATCGTGCGGGTTGTGGCTGGGGCCGTAATGCGTGTTCTCGGTGGTGAAGCCATAGGCGAACTCGTCCATGTTTAAGGCGCCCACCAGCACGGCACCCGCTGCTTGCATCTGCTGCACCAAGAAGGCGTCGGCCTGAGCAGGTGGGTTGGTTTGATTCACGGTTGAGCCTGCCAAGGTGACCGTGCCTTGGATGTCGTAAAGGTTCTTCACCGCATAAGGCACACCAGCCAAAGGTGGCAAAGTGTCACCACGCGTTCGGCGTTGGTCAATGGCCTTGGCCTCTTGCACCGCACGCTCAAAGCAAGGCGTGGTGAAGGCGTTGACCTTGGCATCGGTCGTCTCAATGCGTTGCATGTAGGCGACCAACACCTCGCTGGCCGTGAACTGGCCGTTGGCAATGCCTTGGGCCACTGCCTCGGTGGAAAGTTGTTGTGTATCCATGGTCAATGCGACTTGGGGCAAAAGATTTCAGCAGGCTCATCGGCAGGCGTGAGATGTGCACCTTCCAACATCTGAGCCATGGCCACGGTGCGGTGCAGATGGGCGGCCACACGCGCTGCGCGCTCGGCCTCCAAGGGAATGCCCAGTGCCTTGGAAGAGGCGAGCACAAAGGCCAAGGTCTCTTGCTCCGTCATTTACGCACCTCGCGTTGGAAGATTTCAAGGCTGAGTTTTTTCGCATCGATGAAGCTGGGTTGTGTCAGCGTTTCGATGGTGCGCGGACGCGCATCGTTGTAATCCAAAATTTCAGCCACTTGAGTGGGACGCTTGGTGAGCAACAAAATTTGGTCTGCCAAATATACGGCCTCTTCCAAGTCATGCGACACCAGCAACATGGTGGTGCCGGTCTGCATGAACACATCTTGCAGTTTTTCGCGGATGAACAAAGTCATCTCAAAGTCCAACGCAGAAAACGGCTCATCCAAAAACAGCACTTCAGGCTTGGGCGCCAAAGCTCGCATGATGGACGCTGTTTGTTGCTGGCCGCCTGACAACTCATAGGGGTAGCGGTTGAGGTCAAACTTCACATCGAACGAAGCCACTAACTCTTCCATACGCTGCGCGACTTCGGCTTTGGACTTGCCTTCCAGCTTGAGCGGATAAGCGATGTTGTCAATGGTACGCATCCACGGAAACATGGCTTCACGGTAGTTTTGAAACACGTAGCCAATTTTGGTTTCGCTCAAAGATTTGCCATCAAACAGGATCTCACCACTGTCGATGGGAATCAACCCCGCGATCATATTGATCAAGGTGCTTTTGCCGCAACCGTTGGGGCCAAATACCGAGACGATCTTGTTCTTGGGAATGTCCAAGTTGAAGTTCTCATACAGCGGCCAACCCGCAAAGTATTTGGTCATGTTGCGGATGGTGATGTGGGTGCCCGCAGGACCCGGCACAAAAGGTGCGGGTGCTGGATCGGGCGCCATCATGGGGTTGAGGACGACGCTCATATTTATCTTCCACTCCAATGCACGATGCGTTTTTCCAGCACCAAAAACACAATATTCAACACATAACCCAAAGCCCCTGCCGCCAAGATGGAGGCATACATGTCGCGCACATTCATCACCTGTTGCGAGTCGATGATGCGGTGGCCCAAACCTCGCTCTGAGCCAATGAACATCTCAGCCACGATGACGATCACCAAGGACATCGACACCGCGCTGCGCAGCCCCACAAACGTGGGTTGCAAGCTCTCCCAGATCAACACGTCTTTGAAAATTTGCCAACGCGTTGCCCCCATCACTTTGGCAGCCATGACGCGTTGCTTGCGCGCATTGATCACGCCATAGGCACTGTTGAACAGCACAATTAAGAGCGCACCAAATGCGGCAATGGCCACCTTGTTGATGTCAGACACACCAAAGATCATCAAGAACAAAGGGATCAACGCCGACGAGGGGGTGGAGCGAAAGAAGTCAATCACAAACTCCACACTGCGGTAAGCCCGCTCATTGCTGCCCAACAACACGCCCACGGGCACGCCCACCACAGCGGCAATCAAAAAAGCCTCTAAGGTGCGGATCAAGGTGTAGGCGAAGTCGCCCGACAAGCTGCCACCCGCCATCCCTACGAACAGCGTGCTGAGCGTGGTCCAAGGTGATGGCAACAAGATGGGCGGTATGAGCTTGAAGCGCACCACCAGATCCCAAATGATGAACAACACCAAGGGGCCCAGCATCGGCATCAAGCGCCAAGGACTCCAGCGACTGGCCGACGGAACCGTAGGCGGCACAGGCGACGCCAAGCCCTGTTGTGCCGCATTCATGAAAACAGCGGTGGAGGCTTCGTGCATGGTTTAGCCTTTGTAGAGCATGGAGTCGACCATCAGGCGCGAGGGAAAGATGCCCTTGTCTGAGAACAAGTCAAAGAACTTCTGGAAGTGTGCAATGTCTTTCGCTGTGAACTCGTTGTACAAGGTGTAGGCGGCCAAGGGCACCTCGGCGGTCAACGCACCTTCGATCGCCGTATAGCCCTTGAGGTATTGGCGGGCTTCAGCCGCGTTGCTGCGCACCAAGGCGATGCCTTTGGCGTAAGCCGTGACGAATTTTTTGGTTTCAACGGGATACTTTTTGACAAACTCTGCCGTCAAAGACGCAGAGCCACCAAACCAAGGGGCCGTAGCATCGCCCAAGATGTATTTAGAAATCACACCAGCTTCCAATACGCGGGTAGTGTTGTTCAAGCGACCAATCGTGCCGGTGGGCTCCAAGGTGTAAACCGCATCGACTTGACCAGCAGCCAAGGCCGCTACGTGTTGACCAATGGGCAACTCAATCACGATGGCGCCTGTGGCACCTGCGCGCTCCAACACAGTTTTCGCCAAAGTCAGGTTTTGAATGCCAGGGCCTGATGCAACTTTTTTGCCTTTGAGTTCAGCCATGGTTTTCACAGGGCTAGCCAAGGGCACCAAGAACTCGTCCAGTACGTTTTTAACGTTACTGGGGTTCGATGCAAAGATCTTGAAGGTACCTGGTGCTGCGATTTCACCTATCGCCAAGTTGGCCGACCCGGTCCCGTTGGCGCTGCCGTCGCAACGACCCGCCAACATGGCTTCCATGATTTGTGCGGCACCGGCAAACTTGATACCTTCCACATCTAAGCCTGCTTCTTTGAAATAGCCTTTTTCCAAAGCGGCATAGAAAGGCAGACCCGCCGCAATGGGCCAGTAACCGATGCGTATTTTGGGAGTTACATCAGCATGGACGATGGCGGGCGCACCGATAAGGCCTAGCGCAGCCGTGGCGGCGCCAGCTTGCAACAGTTTGCGACGTGAAGTGGTCACATGGGTCTCTGTGGTGTTGAGATGGGCAGTCATGAAAGCTCCTAGACGTAGATGAAAAAGTGAATGAAGAATTAGGTGGATGTGTTGACGGCGATGCTCGCGATATACGCGCGCCAACCGCCGAAATGCGTGATGTCTGTCGCTTCGATCAAGGCTTGGGGCTCACACAGAAAGCCTTGCACCGTAGAGCCATCGGCAAGTTCCAAAGTCCCAATGCCTAGCGGCGCTGGGATCAACGCGACAAATGAGCCGTAATGGGCCACGGGCATTTCCCAAATTTCCAAAGCAATGGGTGCCCCCTGCCCTGCCTCAACACGCAACAAACCAGGCTTAGGTGGTTGTGAGTTGGGCAATGCAAAGAAACGGTAGTCAGGCGCCGTATGCACAGACCCCACCAAACGTGCGCCGCGTGCGGTCAGCTGTTGATTCAAGGGCATGCCACTGAGGTGCGCCCCCACGACGGCCACGCGAATGGTGGCTGGCGTTTGCAAATCAGCAATGACACGAGGCTCAGGCAATGGCACATCGGTGGCGCCTTGCAGCAAGCCCGTCGCGTGGTGGTAGCGCTGGCCTAAGTCGGCCAATTGCCAATCGCTACCGGCACGGCCAATCAAGGTGATGCCAAACGGCAAACCATCGGCACGAATTTGACTGGGCACAGACAGAGCGGCGTAGTCAAACAAATTGACGAAGTTGGTGTACTGCCCCAAGTTGCGGTTGCACACCACAGGGTCGGCCTGCATTTGCGCAATCGTGTAATGCGTGGGCGCGGTAGGTACGAGCAACACGTCCATTTGCTGCCACATGCGTTCGGCTTGTTTCTCAAGGCGCTTGAGTTCGATCTCTGCGTGGATGTAGTCTGCCGCGCTGTACTGACGCCCCTTGGCGATGATGCTGCGCACGGGTTCGATCACGTCCGCTTCATGGACATCAAAGAAGGGCTGTACCGCGGCGTAGCGTTGACTGACCAAGGCGCTCTCGTACAACATGGCTGCAGCTTGGGCCAAAGGCGCATAGTCGATGGTGACGGCTTGTCCACCTAAACGCGTGAGGTTTTGAATGGCCTGCGCAAAAGCCGCCTCTGCCAAAGCGTCGCCAAAGAAATTCAATGCATTGGGCACACCAAATCGAAAGCTAGCAGGCAAAGCTTGAGACGCCATGGGTACGCGACACGAAAACGGGTCAGCGTCGTCATAGCCCATGCAGGCACGCAAGACATCAGCAGCCACCGCCACTGTGCGCGCAAAGATGGATACACAGTCCACGTTTTGTGCAGCAGGCACCACACCCCGCGCAGAAATCAAACCACGCGACGGCTTCAAGCCCACGATGTTGTTCAGGCCAGCAGGCACACGGCCAGAGCCTGCAGTGTCGGTGCCTAATGCAAAGTCAACTTGACCTGTGGCCACCACATAGGCGGAGCCTGAACTAGAGCCCCCAGACACATACGCTGGATTGAACGCGTTGGGTACGGCCCCGTACGGTGAGCGCGTGCCGTTCAGTCCACATGCAAATTGATCGAGGTTGGTTTTGCCTTCTAAGCTCGCACCAGCCTCTAGCAAGCGATGCACCACCTGCGCATCTTCACGCGCGGCATAAGCGAATGTGGGGCAGCCTGCTGTGGTGGCAACGCCCAACACATCCATGTTGTCTTTCACTGCGAAGCGCAAACCTTGCAAAGGTCCACCGCTTTGCTTAGGCGTTTCAGCCTGCCCGTTCGCAGCGTATGACATGCGCGTGATCCATGCGGCATCACCGACGTGCTCCAGCACAGCTTCTGTGCTGCGTGTGATTCCTGTGAATTGCCGTGACACCATCTTTGTGCATCCCATCTTGTATTCAAGATCAAACGCAAGCTGCGTGCCAAGATTTAATAAATCGGGTTTTTAGTCACCAATCGACAAGTGCTGTGAAAAAGTAACGCACTTGTGCACGCTGCACTTCACCAGTGAAAATTTTATTTCTAGCATCAAACGTTAGTGTGCGGATCGAATCAAATTCCGCACCACGGGATAAATTTGTGCATCCCAGCGCTTGCCATTGAACACCCCATAGTGGCCCACGCCCGATTGCAAATGGTGCGTTTTTCGATACGCGGGCAGCATGCTGCACAAATCTTGCGCAGCCAAAGTTTGGCCCATGCCACAGATGTCGTCACGCTCGCCTTCGACGGTGAGCAAAAAGGTTTTGCGAATGGCTTGCAAATTCAAAGGACGGCCACGGTAAGTCATCTTGCCGGTAGGCAAGGTGTGCTCTTGAAACACTTGCTTGACGGTCTCTAAATAAAACGGGCCCGACAAATCCATGATGGCGAAATACTCTTTGTAAAAATCGCGAATCACATCGGCTTTTTCGTCCTCGCCATTCACGCGGTGTTCATAGAGTGATTTGAACGATTGGCGATGGCGATCCATGTTCATATTCAAAAACGCCATCAGCTGCATGAAACCTGGATACACGCGACGCCCGACGCCCTTGAAGTGCAGCGGCACCATGCCAATCAAATTGGCTTCAAACCATTCAATCGGTTTGCTCATGGCCAGCTCGTTCACCCCTGTGGGGTTCACGCGCGTGTCGATGGGGCCAGCCATCAAGGTCAGAGAAGCAGGTTGGCAATCGCTGCGGTCTTCGGCCAACACCGCCGTGGCCGCCAAGCACGCAACCGTGGGCTGACACACGCCCATCAAATGCGCATTGGGCCCAAGGTGCTGCATGAACCAAATGATGTGTTCGACGTATTCGTCCAAACCAAACTCACCCTCGCTCATCGGAATGTCACGGATGTTGCGCCAGTCCGTCACATATACCTCGTGGTCTTGCACCAGCGTCTGCACGGTGCCGCGCAACAAGGTAGCGAAGTGTCCCGACATCGGCGCCACGAGCAACAACTTGGGCAAGTCTTTCGCGTCTTCGCGGCAAAACCGCACCAAGTCGCAATACGGCGTTCTAAAACTTGTGGTCTCCATCACAGGCACGCGTTGACCTTGGGTGTTCAACACGCTCGCAATGTTGAAAGAAGGCCGCGTGTGCGTGAAGCCCAGCAAAGCCACCTGTTCGTAATACGCAGCCATGCGTTGCAAAGGCGTGATGCGCTTGTCATCAAACCAATTCAAACTGATCTCGCGCGCATGTTCGGCGAATTTTCGAATCGGGTCTGACACATCGGCCACCGTTTGGTAGTTGTGATAAATCATCGCAGCGTCTCCACGCCTTGCAGCGTTGTCTTGATGCAATGAGAAGTGCAAGACGCGTGCCACGGGATGGCATATCTCTTGCAATGTGAGTTGCACCGCACACAGATGCACCAGAAGGCAACCATGGCCAAAACCACGCTCACACTCAGCAGCAAGAATTACTCGTCTTGGTCATTGCGAGGCTGGCTCATGGTCAAGCTCTCGGGCATTCCCTTCGAGGAAACACCCGTGTCCACCGACAACGTGGACGCACGCGCCGAGCTGTTGCTGCTCTCCCCTTCCATTCTTGTGCCTTGCCTGAACCACGGCAGCGCACGCGTGTGGGACACGCTAGCGATTGGCGAGTACCTCAACGAAATCGCACCAAAAGCAAACCTACTGCCCACCAACGCGGTGCACCGTGCACATTGCCGGTCCATCTGCGGCGAAATGCATTCGGGCTTTTCAGCCCTGCGTGCCTCGCTGCCGATGAACATCAAAGCCAAATTCAGCAAATTCAAAGTGTGGTCTAAAGCACAGCTCGACATTGACCGCGTGCTCTCCATTTGGCGCGACTGCCTGTCTACTTACAAAGGTCCGTACTTATTTGGCAAGCAACCCACACTGGCCGACTGCATGTTTGCACCGGTGGTGACGCGCTTCATCACCTATGGCATTGCACTCGACCCCGTGTGCGAAAAGTACTGCCAACACATTTTGTCGATGCCCGAGATGAAGGAGTGGATGGCAGCCGCAACTGCAGAGCCTGATGACATTGAAGAACTTGAAGTGGAGTTTTAACCATGAGTACCGCTGTTTCTAAAACCATTGCCTACGAGAGCAACACCGACTTCTCTCACGTCAAACCCGAAGACACCCAGTTTTTGCCCGGTGGCTTGCGCGACTTCTTTGTGTATCGCGACCTCGGCGTCGCCGCTGCCACGCGCGGCAAGGTGATCGCGCACATCGCCAAAGCCAATATGCCACCCGACAACGGCACAGGCTGGCACTACCACGTGGCCGAATTTCAGATCGTCATCATGCTCAAAGGCTGGGCGCGCTTTATGTATGGCGAGACACCCACGCTGGTGTCAGCAGGCGACTGCGTGCACCAGCGCCCAGGCATCATCCATTACTTGTTCGACTACTCGCCTGACATGGAGTATTTGGAAATTGTGGGACCTGCGGACTTTGAGTCCATCCCTGTCGAAGGGCCGTGTGCGGTACCTCAGATCACACCTTGGGTGAAGTAAAAAAAAGACCACCCGAGGGTGGTCTTTTTTGGGGCGTCACACTTGATTAGAAGTGGTATTCGGCGCGGACCATTGGTGTCTTAGCGAATGCGCCTTGACCTGCGGCACCGTTGTGGTCGTTGCCAAACTTGTTCTTCCAGTATTGGTATTCAGCACCAACTTTGAAAGTTTTAGGAGCTGCACCAATTGCAGAGCTCATGTCATACATCACTTGCATATCGATGTTAGTTTCAGCAACTGTATTGCCACCAAATTCGTCTTTACCTTTGGATGCAATGTAATTTGCAAAACCTTCAAAAGACAAAGGTACTGAGGCGATGCTGAAAGGAATGGCCCAAGAAGCAGTCAACATGGGATGGGGTTCATAGTGGTAACGATCTGTATTGAAGTAGCTGCTTGATTGAGTGTTGTAACCAGATGGTGCATTGCTTTCCCACAATTGCAACAAGCTCACATTCAAAAAGCCAGCAGGCACATCCAACATCACAGTAGGACCCGCCACGAACATTTCTTTCTTGGAGTTGTAGCCAGCGTCATTCTTCGTATTGAAGTCAAACCCACTGGTAAAGCCCAAACCGCGAACGCCTGTCGTTTTGAACGATTTGCCTGAAACTTTTTCAAAATCTAAAGTGTTGCGATAAACCACGTACACCTCATGCGCGCCAGTTTTAGAACCGTAAGCAGAAGGATCCGTTTCATTAGATAACAGCAAGTCTGCATTGAAAAAATTGCTACCGTATTTAAAACCACTGGCGTGAGTCAAGCCAACGATATTTTTTGTAACAGCGTTGGTGTTGAAGGGCTCCGCAAAGTTGGTACCACGACGCAAGCTGATCGACGTATCGCTCCACTCAGCAGCTTGCACGCCAACTGCAGCAGCAGCCAATGCAACGAGCGCAATTTTCTTTTTCATTTTTAGTTTCCTTCAGGTTAAAAAAATAGATATGCAAAACAGATGCCAGAAAACCAGCATCTGCTTTATTTAATTACTTAGCGCCCGGCACTTTGCCTTCCACGCCTTTGACGTAGAAGTTGATGCCGCTCAAGAGTTTGTCGTCAGCGACTTCGTCTTTCTTCAACACTTCTTTGCCCGTGTTGTCGACCAAGGGGCCTTTCCAGATGGCGAAGCTGCCGTCTTTCAAGCCTGCTTTGACTTCGGCCACTTTTGCTTTGGTTTCGGCGGGCACATCGTCAGCGATGGACACGATGTCGATCGCACCGTCTTTCACGCCAGACCATGTGTGCGCACCGCCGGTCCACTTGCCTTCCAAGGCAGCGCGGGTGGCGTTGATGTAGTAAGGCGTCCAGTTGATCACGGCAGATGCCAAGTGAGCTTTGGGGCCGTAGGCGGTCATGTCTGAGTCCCAACCAAAAGCGCGCTTGCCTTTGTCTTGGGCCGTTTTCAACACAGCAGGAGAGTCTGTGTTTTGGAACAAGATGTCAGCACCGCCATTGATGAGCGATGTGGCGGCTTCGGTTTCTTTCGGTGGGTTGAACCACTCGTTGACCCACACCACTTTGGTTTTGACTTTGGGGTTGCTGGACTGCGCACCCAAGGTGAAGCTGTTGATGTTGCGGATGACTTCAGGGATTGGGATTGAAGCGACAACGCCCAAGGTGTTGCTCTTGGTCATCTTGCCTGCAATCACGCCAGCCATGTACGCGCCTTCGTAGGTGCGGCTGTCGTAGGTGCGCATGTTGTCGGCTTGTTTGTAGCCGGTGGCATGTTCAAACTTGACGTCTTTGGTGTCGGCAGCCACTTTGAGCATGGGCTCCATGTAACCAAAGGTGGTGCCGAAAATCAGCTTGTTGCCTTGGCCCACCATGTCGCGAATCACGCGTTCGGCATCAGCCGATTCAGGCACGTTTTCAACGAATGAGGTTTGAATTTTGTCGCCGAATTCTTTTTCCAACGCCTTGCGTGCGTTGTCATGGGCGAATGTCCAACCACCGTCGCCCACAGGGCCAACGTAGGCGAATGCAATTTTCAAAGGCTCGGCCTTGGCTGCGGCAGCAGGCGCATCCGCAGGCTTGGCTTCTTCTTTTTTACCGCAACCCACCAACACAGCCGCAGAGACTGCGGTCAAGGCTGCGGCTTGCAACCAACGACGTTTCAACAAATTAGTCATCAAAAACCCTTCTAAAAGAGAACAAAAAAAAGCGGAGAAATTATCAACCGGGATAAAACGGTTTACCAATCGAGGCGGGCATGTTTACCCTGAGCCAACGCGGATTTTTAGAAATCAGCGCCAGCACCACGATGGTGGACAGGTAGGGCAGCATGCTCAAAAACTGGCTGGGCACATCCACGCCCGTGGCCTGTAAATGGAACTGCAGCATGGTTACCCCGCCGAACAGATATGCACCAAGCAATACGCGTGCCGGGCGCCATGTGGCGAAGGTGGTGAGCGCCAAAGCGATCCACCCCTTGCCCGCGATCATGCCTTCCACCCACAGCGGCGTGTAGATGATGGAGATGTAAGCGCCTGCCAAACCGCACAAGGCACCGCCCACCACCACTGCCAGCAAGCGGATGCGGCGCACGGGGTAACCCAGCGCATGGGCTGACTCGGGCGACTCGCCCACGGCACGCAACACCAAGCCAGCACGGGTGCGGTAAAGGAAATAAATCAAGCCCAAAGCCAGCGCAATGGCGCCGTACACCAATGGGTGGTGTTTGAACAAAGCGGAACCAATCAAGGGAATGTCAGCCAAGAGTGGCACTTCAAACTGCACGCGCTCAGGCAGCTTGGCCTGCACAAAGCCCACGCCGACAAAGGCCGAAAAACCGCCGCCAAACAAGCTGAGGGCGAGGCCTGTGGCGTATTGGTTGGTGTTCATCCAAATCACCAACACGCCAAACAATGCAGCCATCAGCGCGCCTGCGCCCATGCCTGCTAAAAAGCCCAGCGTGTCGCTGCCCGTCGTGGCCACGGTGGCAAAGCCGGCGATGGCCGCACACAGCATCATGCCCTCGGCACCCAAATTCACAATGCCTGCTTTTTCGTTGATCAGAAGGCCAAGCGAAGCCAGCGCCAAAACAGTGCCTGCGTTCATGGTGGCAGCCCATAACAGTGCGTAAGTCTCCATCACAGTGCCTCCACTTTCGATACCCAACGCACGCGGTATTGCATCAAGGTGTCGCACGCCAGCAGCGTGAACAACAGCAAGCCTTGAAACACGCCCGTGAGTGAACGCGGTAACCCTAAGCGCGATTGCGCCAGCTCACCACCGATATAGAACATGCTCATCAGAACAGCCGACAGCACCATGCCCACGGGGTGCAAGCGCCCCACAAAGGCCACGATGATGGCCGCAAAGCCATAGCCCACCGGCACGAATGGCGTGAGCTGTCGCAGCGGCCCCGCCACTTCTAAAGCGCCGGCCAAACCAGCGGCGGCACCTGAGGTGAGCAAGGCCAACCACAAGGCCTTGCGTGACGAGAAGCCCGCATAGCGCGCGGCATCAGGGGCCAATCCGCCCACCTGCTGCGCAAACCCTGCGTGCGTGCGAAACAAAAACACCCACAAGGCCCCCGCACCGGCCAGTGCCAGCAGCACGCCGATGTTCACGCGTGTGCCGCTGATGAGTTTGGGGATTTGGGTGATGGCATCAAAGGTTTTGGTTTGCGGAAAGTTGTAGCCCAGTGGGTCTTTCCACGGGCCGTACACCATGAAGTTGAGTGCCATGATGGCCACGTACACCAGCATCAAGCTGACCAAAATTTCGCTCGCATGAAAACGGTCCCGCAAGAACGCGGTGATGCCCGCCCACACCATGCCGCCCACAATACCCGCGAACAAGATAAGCACCCAAAAACCAGCCCCCGTATTGGCATCGGCCATCAGCGCCACGCCAGAGGCAAACACCGCGCCCATCACAAACTGGCCTTCCGCACCGATGTTCCACACGTTGGAACGGAAGCACACCGCCAAGCCCAACGCAATCAACAACAAGGGCGTGGCTTTGACCATCAACTCAGACAAGGCATACACGCTTTTGATGGGCTCCCAAAAGAACACACCCAGCCCACGCACGGGGTCTTTGCCGAGCGCAACAAAAAGAAACACACCCAAGACCACCGTGATGGCCAGCGCCAGCAAGGGCGAGGCATAACGCCACAGCGTTGAAGACTGGGCACGCGGCTCAAGACGCAGCATGGTTCACCTCCTGCATCTCTGACACATGTGGGCTATCCCACAAGCCACTCATCCACGCACCGATGCGCGACACATTGGCTTCTTCACGGGTGAGCGCGGGCGACAAACGGCCTTCGGCCATCACATGCAAACGGTCTGACAGTTCTAACAATTCGTCCAACTCCTCACTCACCACCAACACTGCGCAGCCTGCATCGCGCAGGGCCAGCAGTGCGGCGCGTATTTGCGCGGCAGCGCCCACGTCCACACCCCATGTGGGCTGCGACACGATGAGCAACTTGGGCGCGGCTTCAATCTCGCGGCCCACCAAAAACTTTTGCAAATTGCCACCCGACAGTGAACGCGCAGCCGCATCAGGCCCGCCCGCTTTCACTTGGTATTTGGCAATGATGTGGGCCGCTTGGGTGTGCAGCGTTTTCAAGTTGAGCCAACCCAAAGCACCCGCCACACCGTTGGAGGCCACCGCGTCATGGCGAGTCAGCAACAGGTTTTGCGCAAGGCTCAGGCTAGGCACTGCACCACGGCCCAAACGTTCTTCAGGCACAAAGTGCAGGCCGAGGTCGCGGCGTTGGTCAGGGTTGAGCTGGCCCATGGCTTGGCCGCTGAGTTGAATGCTGTCAGCCCCCGCGCGCATGTCTTCACCCGACAAAGCAAACAGCAGCTCGCGTTGGCCGTTGCCCGACACACCGGCAATGCCCACCACCTCACCTGCGCGCACTTGCAGGTTCACCCCATTCAGGGCCACGCCAAACGGATCGTCCGCTTGCAAACGCAAATCGTGCACGCTCAACACGACAGCGCCGGGCTTGTGCTCACGCACGTGCAGTTCGGGCGGCAAGCTGCCAATCATCATTTGGCTCAGCGAAGCATTGGTTTCTTGGCGCGGGTCGCACACACCCGTCACGCGGCCTGCACGCATCACGGTGCAGGCGGTGCACAGCGCACGAATTTCGTGCAGCTTGTGGCTGATGTACAAAATGCTGCGCCCTTCTGAGGCGAGTTGCCGCAGCACCACAAACAGCTTCTCTACCGCTTGCGGGGTCAGCACCGAGGTGGGCTCGTCCAAGATGAGCAGCTGCGGATTGGTCAGCAAAGCGCGGATGATTTCCACGCGCTGCATCTCGCCCACACCCAGCGTGTGCACGGGGCGCGCAGGGTCAATGTCGAGGCCGTATTGCGCGGCGGTGTCGGTGATGCGCTGCGTCACCTCGGCCAAGCTGAACGATTTGTCCAGGCCCAGCCACACGTTCTCCGCCACGCTGAGCGTGTCGAACAAGCTGAAGTGTTGAAACACCATGCTGATGCCCAGACGTCGCGCCTCTTGCGGGTTGCGAATGTGGGCCACCTCGCCGTTGAAACGAATCTCGCCCGCATCGGGCTTGACCGCGCCGTAGATGATTTTCATCAACGTGGATTTACCCGCGCCGTTTTCGCCCAACACCGCGTGGATTTCACCAGGCTTCACCGTGAGGTGGATGGCATCGTTGGCGACTACCGCAGGGTAGCGCTTGGTGATGTGGGTCAGTTGCAGTCGGGGTTGGGGCATCGCAAAAAAGTTCAGTTACGCGCAGAACAGGTGAGGTTACCAGCTCTGGCTGTACCTCTTCTTGCAAGCAACGTGCCTGATAATTTGAAAATGAGCAAAACCATTGTCTACAAACAGAAGGTCGAGTTTGGCGACTGCGACCCCGCACGCATTGTCTGGTTCCCCAACTACTTCCGTTGGATTGATGCCGCCTCGCGCAACTTCTTTGTGCAATGCGGCGTACCGCCTTGGCATGAAACCGAGAAAACCTTGGGTGTCTTGGGCACCCCCATCGTGGACACGCATGCGCGCTTCATCAACACGGCCAGCTATGGCGATGTGTTGGACATTCACGTCACGATCACCGAGTGGCGCACCAAGAGCTTTGTGACGCAGTACCAAATTCGTCGCGGGGACGACCTCATCATGACGTGTGACGAAGTGCGCATCTTTGCAGCCCACCGCGCCGCCGCGGGCGACCCGCAGCCTGGCATTCGTGCCGTGCCCATTCCGCCGTCGATTCGCAGCTTGTGCGAATGAAGGTTTAAAGCACCAACATCGCCCGAAAGTCGTTGACATTGGTGTGCGTGGGGCCCGTGACCACCAAGTCACCCACCGCCTCAAAGAAACCGTAGGCGTCGTTTCGATCTAAACAGTCCGCCGCTTTCACACCTTGGGTCTCGGCACGGGCCAAGGTGTCGGGTGTGACGCGGGCACCTGCGTTGTCTTCGATGCCGTCAATGCCATCGGTGTCGGCGGCAATGGCCCACACGCCTGCTTGCGCTTGCAAAGCCACGGCGAGGCCCAAACAAAACTCACCGGCACGGCCACCTCTGCCTTTAGGCGTGCCGGCGGCCTGTTTGCGAATGGTCACCGTGGTTTCGCCACCGCTCAGAATGACGCATGGCTTTTGGAAAGGCCCTTTGCCGTGCGCCGCGGCGCGTGCCAAGGCGGCATGTACTTTGCCGACTTCGCGTGACTCGCCTTCTAGCTCGTCGCTCAGCACATAGGCGTTCAGGCCTGCGGCACGGGCCAGCTCGGCGGCAGCGTCTAGCGACTGCTGGGGCGTGGCGATCAAATGCACGGGCTGATTGGCCCATTCAGCGCTGGGCTTGGGTGTTTCTAGCACACCCGCGTTCAGCGAGGCTTCAATGGCGGCAGGCACTTCGATCTTGTAGCGTTTCAAAATGGCCAGTGCATCTGCACACGTGGTGATGTCGGGCACTGTCGGGCCGCTGGCAATGACAGAGGGGTCGTCACCCGGCACATCGCTGATGGTGAGCGTGACCACTTGGGCTGGCGCGCAAGCAGCAGCCAAGCGACCGCCCTTGATGCGCGAAAGGTGTTTGCGCACGCAGTTCATCTCGCCAATCCCAGCGCCGCTGTTGAGCAAGTCGCGGTTGATGCGCTGCTTGTCTTCCAGCGTCAAACCATCGGCGGGCAGCGTCAGCAAGGCCGAGCCACCGCCAGAAATCAAGAACAACACCAAGTCGTCAGCGGTCAACCCTTGGGTGAGTTGCAAGATGCGCTCGGCAGCGGCCAAGCCTGCCGCATCGGGCACGGGGTGCGACGCCTCGACCACCTCAATACGCTCTGGCAAACCCGCAGGACGCGGTGGCGTGTGGTGGTAGCGCGTGACCACCAAGCCCGACAACGGTTTGTCAGCAGGCCACAGCGCTTCAACCGCTTGCGCCATCGCACCACCGGCTTTGCCAGCGCCCAGCACCACGGTGCGGCCCTTGGGGGGCTTGGGCAAATAAGCCGCGGTGTTGTGCAGTGGCAAAGCTCGCTTGACGGCGGCTTGGTAGAGCATGGCTAAAAATGCGTCGGGATGGATGGACGGGCTAGGAATAGGTGGGCTTGCTTCTTGCATCCCCAAATTGTGCCGTGCCTGATGCGGCCTAGCCCCTGTGGAAACCACTCGGGTGCCACAAGTAAGCCATACAACAAAGGTTAAAGTTTGACCATGACCACCCTGCTCATCCACCGCGCCCGCTGCATCGCCACGCAAGACGATGCCAACACCGAACTCAACGACGCCTCGCTGCTGCTGCGCGATGGCCGCATTGAACGCATCATTCCCGCGGAAGAAAACATCGACGAACTGCTGAAGCAAGTGGACGAGGTGATTGACGCCCGCCGCCATGTGGTGGTGCCCGGCCTCATCAACACGCACCACCACATGGTGCAAAGCCTCACGCGTGCCGTGCCGCAGGTGCAAAACGCCGAGCTGTTCAGCTGGCTCAAAGGGCTGTACCCGATTTGGGCAGGCCTCACGCCCGAGATGGTGTTGGTGTCTAACCAAGTGGCCATGGCTGAGCTGCTGCTGAGCGGCTGCACCACCAGCAGCGACCACCTGTACATCTACCCCAACGGCGTGCGACTGGACGACAGCATTGAAGCCGCGCACACCATTGGCATGCGCTTCACCGCCACGCGCGGCAGCATGAGCGTGGGTGAGAGCCAAGGTGGCCTGCCACCTGACCGCGTGGTGGAAAAGGAAGCCTTCATCCTCAAAGAAACCCAACGCCTGATTGAGACCTACCACGACGCCAGCTTTGGCGCGATGACGCATGTGGCCGTTGCCCCTTGCTCACCCTTTAGCGTGAGCCAAGACCTGATGCGTGAAGCCGCCAAATTGGCCCGCGCGCACAAGGTACGACTGCACACGCACTTGGCCGAGAACGACCACGACATTGCGTACACCAAAGAGAAATTCAACTGCACACCCGCGCAATACGCCGAAGACCTCGGCTGGGTGGGCCACGACGTGTGGCACGCCCACTGCGTGAAGCTGGACGACGAGGGCACGTATTTGTTTGCACGCACGCGCACGGGCATTGCCCACTGCCCGTGCAGCAACATGCGCTTGGCCAGCGGCATCTTGCCCCTGCGCAAAATGCTAGACGCCGGTGTGCCCATGGGTTTGGGCGTAGACGGCAGCGCCAGCAACGACGCGGCGCACTTGTTGAACGAAGCCCGCCAGGCGATGCTGCTGGCACGCGTGGGCCGAGCACTGGACGACTTCGGTTGCGACCACGGCCCCGCGGAGATGACACCGCGCGACGCCCTGCGCTTAGCCACACGCGGCGGTGCAGAAGTACTGGGCCGTGCGCACGAGCTGGGACAAATCAAGCCAGGCTACTGCGCCGACATCGCCATGTTCCGCACCGACACCCTCAGCATGGCCGGCGGCGCAGTACACGACCCCGTGGGTGCGCTGCTGCTTTGCGCCAGCGACAACGCAGACTACGTCGTAGTCAATGGCCGCGTGGTAGTGCGCAAGGGTGAGATTGCCACGGTCGACATGGGGCCGTTGATTGAGAGGCATAACCAACTGGCTCTGCAGTTGGCTTTAGGAGGAAGGTAATTGAGCGCTCACCGCAGCGCTTGAGTATGTGTCAGCGAGGTTGATCTATCGGATTGCCAACCAGCAATCGCCACCGCACAGCAAGCCCCAACAAGGCAATGAAAGAATAGATGGCTCCCGCATGAAAGGTTGCTTCGGCGCCGTGCTGGTCCCACAACCACCCCGCAAAACCGCTGGCCACCAGCATGGCAAGACCGCTGATGAGATTAAACACACCATACGCCGTGCCTCGAAGATCAGCGGGTGAGTTATCTGCCACCATCGTCGCTAAAAGTCCTTGGGTCATGCCCATGTGCACACCCCACAAGCTGACGCCAATGAGGACCGTCCACCAGTGGTGCCCACTGGCCAGCACGAGATCAGCCGCTATCAAGACGATCAGCCCTAACGCCAACAATTTGGCGTGACTCATGCGATCAGAAAGCCATCCGAACGGGTAGGCAGACCCCGCGTAAACCAGATTCATGGCCACCATCACCAGCGGCACAAACGCTGCGGCCACGCCGGATTGCTGCGCACGAAGTACCAAAAATGCTTCGCTGAACCGAGCCAGTGTGAACAGCCCACCAATCGCAACCACCCACCAATACGATGCGCCAAGGCGACGCAAGTTGTCGCGTTGGATCGGATTTGTTCGCTTGTGGCTCATGTGCCGTTCCGGCTCATGAACGCCAAACAGCAACAAACCCACAGCCATCACCCCGGGAATCACGGCAAACCAAAAAACGGCACGGTAGTCGTTGGCCCAAAGCAGCATCAGACCCACACCCAGCAGTGGCCCAACAAAAGCGCCCACAGTGTCGAGGGACTGACGCAGACCAAAAGCGGCACCGCGCATGTCAGGGGGCGCAATGTCAGCCACCAAGGCGTCGCGCGGTGCACCGCGAATGCCTTTGCCCACACGGTCGATCAATCTTGCAGCAATGACAAGACCTGCGCCTGACGCGATGGCAAATAAGGGTTTGGTCAAAGCGCCAAGCGCATAGCCGAGGACCGCCAACCCCTTGCGTCGACCCAAATAATCACTCAAGGCCCCTGAGAACACCTTGACGATCAAAGCGGTGGCCTCTGCCAAGCCTTCGATGATGCCAACGGTAAAAACGCTCACGCCCAACACGCCGACCAAAAACATCGGCAACAAGCTGTGAATCATCTCTGAGGAGATGTCCATGAGCATGCTCACAAATCCCAATACCCAGATACCTGGTGGGAGTTTTTTGACAGGTTCAGACATCGGTAGATTTTTCTGCGGCGATCGGCCATCAATTGTGACCTGAACCTCATTAGCACGTTGCTTGTGAATAGGTGCAGGATCAATGCAGACTTAGAATCAGTTCATGCGAAACGTGTGTCTCTTCATCTGCATCAGCTTGCTCAGCAGCATGTTCCATGCTGTGGCGATGCCCATCGAGACCTTCCATACACAAGCCGTGGACACTGTTGCCGCACATGACTTTCATGCGTGCGAAGAAGCCGCCACTGCTCCGGCTGCCAAGCCATGCCATCTCCGTGGTCACATTTGCTGCACGGGCCTGACGGCAGCCATCACACGCCACGTGTGTTCAGGCGTCAGCGCCACAGAAATTCTGAATCCTGTTTTTCAAATCCTGGTTTTGCAGGACATGCCAAGTCAGCAGTTCAAGCCCCCCAAGCGCCATCTCTGAGCACAAAGAACCTATTGCCCTTTTCTGGGCTATTTACTTTTATTGGAGAAATTGATGAACATGACGCATTACATGGAGCTGCTGGCGGTTAACCAACCCTGGAACCTCTTGATTTTTATGGCTGTGCCCGTGATCTTGGCTGAGACTTTGGCCATCACAGAGCTGTATCTGCTATTCACCCGCAACTTCACGGGATGGGTACACAGCCTCAATCGCGCTGCAGGTATCACCGTCGGCTTGTACTTTGTTGGCGTGATCGTGTACTTGATGACCACGGCTGTTTTACCCATCACCAAAGCGGGCGAATGGCGCACCGCCATTGATGTGATCGCAGTCTCTTGCTATTTGATTGGTGGGTTGCCCCTCATCTACATCGCCCTGCAAGAGCTGGGATGGGTGAACGCCGATGCGAGCGATGAAGACAAACGCAAAGTACACGCCACGTGCGTGGCCTTGTTCTTGGTTTTCGGCCACATTGCCATGATCGCTGGCATGCTTGACCCGTCACTATTAGGCTACGGCGTCGATGCAACGCCAGAGATGCCGATGATGCACAACCACTGACAGGCGTTGGGTTGAACTGTTTTGACCTCATGCCACCAAGTGTGTTGTCTACACTGTTGTCATGATTCAAGGCCTCGTTCAACTCTTCATCTTTCAAGCGCTCGGCGAGCTGGTGTCTAAGTTCGCCTTGCCCTTCATCCCTGGCCCTGTGCTGGGCTTGGTGCTGCTGCTGGCGTTTCTCAGCGTGCGTGGCCGCGTGCCTGCATCGATTGATTTGGTGGGCAGCAGCATCTTGCAGCACTTGGGGTTGTTGTTCATCCCTGCGTCAGTGGGCGTGGTGCTTTATCTGCCAGTGCTGAAAGCCAATGCATGGGCCATCAGCGCAGCGCTGTTGGTGAGTGTGCTGGCCACGGTGGCGGTGACGGCGGGTTTGCTCAAGGTGTTGACCAAGAAGGAGCCGACGCATGAGTAACGAATTTCAAACGCACTTGCCGCCCATCTCTGAGATTTGGGTGTACCTCTCGGGTAGCCCGCTGCTGGCGTTGGTGCTGACGCTGAGCGCGTATTTGCTGGGCCTCACGCTGTACGAGCGCAGCCAGCGCAACCCGCTGGCCAACCCGGTGTTGATTGCGGTGGTGGTGGTCACGCTCAGCATCAGCGTGCTCGACATGCCGTATGCCAAATATTTCGAAGGCGCGCAGTTTGTGCACTTCTTGCTGGGCACGGCCACGGTGTCGCTGGCCATTCCAATCTACAAAGGTTTTGCTTCTCTCAAGGGGCGCATGGGCGTGTTGATGTTGTCGCTGATGGCAGGTGGCGTGACCTCGGTGTTCACCGCCGTGGGCATGGCGCGTTGGTTGGGTGTGGACGAATCGTTGGTGCGTGGCCTTGTGGCCAAGTCGGTCACCGCGCCGATTGCAATGGGCATTGCCGAACGCGTGCAAGCCTCACCCACGTTGACCGCCATCTTTGCCGTGAGCACCGGCATCTTGGGTGCGGTGCTGGGCCGCTACGTGTTGGATGCTTTGCGCGTCACGCAATGGTGGCAACGCGGCTTTGCCCTCGGCGTGGCCGCACACGGCATTGGCACCTCACGCGCCTTCAGCGTGCACCCCGAAGCCGGCGCCTACGCCAGCCTAGGCATGGGCTTGCACGGCATTGTGGGTGCGGTGGTGATTCCGCAAGCGGTGGCTTGGTGGTTTTAAACCGCCACCGAATGCGCAGATAAGCTCACTTGTAACTTTTCGCGCACTGCCAGAAAAATAGCCGCTAAGTTGTCCATGCTCGGATTGCCCGTCGGCGACAACATGCGATGCAGGCTTTTGCTAGGCTTGTGGGTGAGTGTGGCGAGTTGCTCAAAGCCAATGGTGGCATTCACCAGGTCACGCAAGATGAGGCGCGCGGTTTCTGGCTCACCATTCAAGAACAAAGTAGCGGCTTCGTCGAGCAAGGCTTGTGCAAACGATGCATCGGCCTGCACGCGTTGAATGACGGTTTCTTTGAAATTTCTAGTCAGTGCCATGCTTACCTCTTTTGCTTTTTACGAGCTTTGTACTCAGCTAACAAAACCTTTGCCTTGTCGATGTAGCGCTGTTGCCCGCGCTTGGTTCCACCGCCAAACAAAATGATGAGCGTGTCGCCGTCTTTGGCTAGGTAAATCCGGTAGCCCGGCCCCCAGTCGATGACGTATTCGCCCATGCCGTCAAACCACTTGATGCCCGACGTGTTGCCCAACTCCATGCGAAGTTTGGCCACCGTCACCTTGGCAGCAGCTTGGGCTGACAAACTGTCAAACCAAGTTTTGTAAGGGCTTGAGGCGTCTTCACGAAGGTACTCTTCTACTTTGATTGGCATGTTAATGGTAACACATACGTTACTTGCAGTGATTCCACAATTTTGCGGGTCTGCCTAAGCCCGCAAGAACACAAACACTTGCGTTTATTTAACGAGCGCCACCGACTTCACTTGCGCCCACGCCTGCATACCCACCTGCAGTGCCAGTTCATGCACACCACGCGCTGTGACCCGCGCCAGCAGCACGGTCTCACCACAACGCAAACGCAGCAGCATTTGTGACGGATGTGCCTCTGGCGTGATGGCGTCCACCACACAGGGCACGTGGTTTTGAATGCTGGTGTGTGTGGCTTCGTGCAGGGTCACGCTCACATCGCAGGCCAGCACGCGCAAGCGCACGGTTTGCCCCACGGCTAAGCCACTGTCGCGCACCCACAGCGCACCACCGGCAAAGCCCACTTGGGCCAAGTGCCATTGGGTGTCGATGGCCAGCACGACGCCGGTCAGCAACGCACCCGCATCGTCACCCACCACCACAGGTAGTTCAGCTTGGGTCAGCACTTCGGCCACGGGGCCGTTGGCTTGCACGCGGCCTTCGTTCATCACCACCAGCGTGTCGGCCAAGCGGGCTACTTCGTCTACCGCGTGGGTGACGTAGAGCATGGGGATGTTGAGGTCGTCGCGCAATTTTTCTAGCCACGGCAACACTTCTTGTTTGCGTGCATGGTCTAACGCAGCCAAAGGCTCATCGAGCAACAACAAACGCGGTTGCGTGACCAAGGCACGCGCAATCGCTACACGTTGGCGCTCGCCCCCCGACAGCTCATGGCTGCGGCGCTTGAGCAAGTGGCCAATGCCCAACAGCTCAATCGTTTGTTGCACCACGGCTTGGCTCATCGCGTTGCGACTTTGCTTTTCAGCGCGTGTGTGGCCATAGGCCAAGTTGCCCGCCACGTCTAAGTGGTCAAACAAGGACGCTTCTTGAAACACATAGCCCAAGGCGCGTTGGTGCGTGGGCAGGCGCACATGTTGTGCATCGTCTTGCCACACCTCATGCCCCAGTTGCACCACGCCACGCGCCGAAGGTTCTAGCCCAGCGACGCAACGCAGCAACGTAGTTTTGCCACAGCCCGATGGGCCATAGATGACGGTGATGCCGTGCGCGGGCAGCTGCACATCGACCGACACATCAAAGTCGGCACGCGCAATATTTAGCTGCAAGTGGATGTTCATACGCCCACCTTTTGACCACGATTGGAGTGACGATTAGGGCGGCGGTTAAACCACGACAAACCCAACAACACCACAAACGAGAACACCAACATCACGCCAGCAAGCCCATGCGCTTGTGAATATGCCATCGCTTCCACATGGCCGTAAATTTGGGTGGACACCACGCGCGTTTTGTCGGGGATGTTGCCGCCAATCATCAGCACCACACCAAACTCGCCCACGGTGTGCGCGAAGCTCAGCATGGCGGCCATCACAAAACCAGGCTTGGCCAAAGGCACGGCCACGGTGAAGAAGGCGTCCCACTTGCTGGCTCGCAAGGTGGCGGCCACTTCCATCGGGCGTGGGCCCATCGCCTCAAACGCATTCACCAATGGCTGCACGGCAAAGGGCAACGAATAAACGATAGAGCCCAACACCAAGCCCCAAAAACTAAAGGCCAAGGTACCCCAGCCCGCCCATTGCGTGAACTGCCCAATCGGACCGTTCGGACCGAGCGCCACCAACAAATAAAAACCCAACACCGTCGGCGGCAACACCAAAGGCAACGCCACTAGCGAGGCCACCGGCGCACGCCAAGCCGACTGCGTGTGCGCCAGCCACCACGCCACGGGTGTGGCCAGCAACAGCAGCAACACCGTGGTGACGCTGGCCAACTGCAGCGTCAGCGCAATAGCTTGGAAATCTTCGGCGCTTAAATTCATGCCCACACTTTACAGGGCGTAGCCGTAGCGGGTGATGATGGCTCTGGCGGTATCGCCCTGCAAGTATTTCAGCAACGCGTGTGCGGCTGCGTTGTCTTTCCCTGCATTGAGCAGCACAGCATCTTGCTTCAAAGGTGCGTGCATGCTTTGCGGCACAACCCAAGCAGAGCCTTGGGTGATGCGACCATCGATTGAGATTTGCGACAAGGCAACAAAACCAAGTTGTGCGTTTTCGGTGCTGACGAATTGATAAGTCTGCCCAATGCTTTCGCCTTGCACGAGCTTCGGCAAAACGTTGGCTTGCACACCCATCTTGTGAATCACTTCCACCGCTGCAATGCCATAGGGGGCGAGCTTGGGGTCGGCAATAGCGATCTTATTGAAACTGTTGCTCCGCAGCACCTCGCCTTTGTCGTCCACCAAGTTGGGGCTTTTGCTCCAAAGGGCCAAGCGACCCGTGGCATAGGTGAAGCGCGTACCTGCAACGGCAAGGCCTTCTTTTTCTAAACGTGCAGGGGTTTCGTCATCAGCGGCTAGCATCGCCGCAAAGGGCGCCCCGTTTTTGATTTGTGCGTAGAACTTGCCCGTTGCGCCAAAGGCCAGTTGGGCTTTGTGCCCCGTGTCTTGCTCAAACGCCTTGGCGATTTTTTGCATGGGGGCGGTGAAGTTGGCGGCCACAGCCACCATCACTTCACCTGCTTGCGCAGCAGCAAAAAAAAGAGTGCTGGCGTATGCCAGCATCAGGCCTAGTTTCATAGGCGCTGATTATCTCAGCGCGGCTCCTGCTTCGTACCAACGCTTGATGGTCGTGCGTTCGGCCTCGGTGATGCCCGTGGCGTTGTTCATCGGCATTTGCTTGGTCACCACCGCTTGTTGGTAAATGCCCAAGGCGTGTTGCTTGACACCCTCAGGGGTTTCAAAGCGCACGTTTTTCATTTGCACTTGTTCGCCGTGACACATGTAGCAGCGCTGCGCGAACACTTGGCTCACTTCGGCATAAGTCACAGGTGCATCATTCACAGCAGTGGGTGCAGTGGCAGACGGTGCAGGACGCATCCACACAATCACGCTGAGCAAAATCACCACACCGGCAATGGCAAACGGCAGCGGGTTCTTGGCACGACCCAAGTGGTAGCCGTGGCGTTGCACGAAGAACTGTCGAATCAAAGCGCCGGCCAACATCATCATCACCAAGATGACCCAGTGGTTTTCATGCGTGTACAAAAAGCTGTAGTGGTTGCTCAGCATCGCAAAGATGACGGGCAGCGTGAAGTAGGTGTTGTGCACGCTGCGCTGCTTGCCGCGCTTGCCGTGCGTGGCCAACTCTTTGGGGTCCATCGCCACGCCCGATGTCATGGCAGCCACCACTTTGCGTTGGCCTGGGATGATCCAGAAGAACACGTTGGCACTCATGGCAGTGGCAATCATCGCGCCCACCAACAAAAAGGCGGCACGGCCTGCGAACAATTGGCAAGACAACCAAGACGCAAATGCCACCACCACAATCATGGTGAGGGCCACAATGCGTTCGCCGTTTTCACGAAAGCCAAACACGCGGCAGACTGCGTCGTAAATCAACCAGAACGCGACCAAGAAACTCAGTGCCGCTGTGATGGCCGCTGCGGGCGACCAGTCCATGAGCGACTTGTCAATCAAGAATGTGCCCGCGTTCCACAGGTACAGCACGGTGAACAAGCCAAAACCGGTGAGCCAAGTGGAATAGCTTTCCCAATAGAACCAGTGCAGTTTGGTGTGAATCTTCTTAGGCGCCACCATGTACTTTTGCGGGTTGTAAAAACCACCGCCGTGCACCGCCCACATGGCACCGTCCACGCCTTTTTCCAGCAGGTCAGGCGAGTTGGGTTTGATGAGGTTGTTGTCTAAGAAGACAAAGTAAAACGAAGAGCCAATCCACGCGATGGCGGTGATGACGTGCACCCAACGCAACAGCAGGTTGGCCCAGTCTAAGAAATATGCGTCCATGTCGAAACCTCAGTCACTTGAATCAAAGTTTGTCGTTCACCACTGCGGGCACTGTGAATGACATGAGGGTCGCGAACAAGGGCTGAAGGTGCCCTGCTCCGCTGCGACAGGTGGTAAGAAGTGTATACAAAATTTGTCGCCAAACAAAGCTGGATATTTCGGGGCAAACCCTAGCGTGGCTTATGGCAAGGCACCTGCCACACCCCCCGCCACCATGTCCGCCGTGATGGCCGACAAAGTCCAGCCCAAGTGGCCATGGCCCGTGTTGTAAAACACATTGGGTGCAACGCCCTTACCCACGCGCGGCATCATGTTGGGCATCATGGGGCGCAAGCCCGCCCACGGCACGACCGAGCGGGTGTTGATGTTGGGGAAGCATTGCGCCACCCAGTTGATCAGCGGCTGAATGCGGTCATCACGAATGTCACGGTCTATGCCGTTGAACTCGGCAGTACCCGCCACACGGAAACGGTCCACGCCTAAGCGGCTGGTAACGAGCTTGGTTTCGTCATCGAGCAAGCTCACATTCGGCGCGCCCGCTTGGCTGGCTTCATCGCGCAAGTTCACGGTGATGGAATAGCCTTTGACGGGGTAAATGTTCACGCGGTCGCCCAACTGAGCCGCAAAGTGGCGGCTGGCCACACCGGCGCACACCACCACGCCATCAAAGGTGTGCACGGTCTGGGCAGCGCCGTCGCCTACGGTGATCACGGCTTGCTGGCCGTTGGTGCTGACGTGCGTCACGTCTTGTTCGTACAAGGTGCGCACGCCCAAACGTGCGGCGGCTAATGACAGGCCATGGGTGAATTTGTGAATATCGCCCGTGGAATCGCTCTCGGTGAAGTAGCCGCCGTAATACGTGCCAGCCAACGTGGGCTCAATGGTTTTCATCTCAGCAGGCGTCACAGCGCGGCGTGGCAAACCACCTTTGGCCAGCATGACCGACACCTTGCCTGCATGGTCAAAGCCTTTTTTATCGCGGTAGATGTGCAGAATGCCTTCGCGCTTGTGGTCAAAGTCGATGCCTTCTTCCGCAGCCCAAGCAAACAAGTGTTCACGCGCGGCCACGGCCAAACGCGCGGTCTCGATGGTGTTGCGTTCGTAATGGGGCATGGCGGCGATGAACTCCGCGAACCAAGACAATTTGTGCCAAGTCGGTGCGGGATTGACCAGGAGTGGTGCATCGTTTTTGAGCATCCACTTGAGGCCTTTGAGGATGGTGGCCCCGTTGTTCCACACCTCGGCGTTCGAGGCCGAGAGCTGACCGCCGTTGGCAAACGAGGTCTCCATGGCCGCGTAGCGGTGGCGTTCAAACAAGGTCACGGCAAAGCCGCGTTTGGCCAAGGCATACGCGGTGGTGATACCGGTGATGCCGCCGCCGATGATGGCGATTGTTTTCATGTGCAGGCCTTTTCTAGAACGTGAGCAACTGAAACAAACCATGCAATACGCATGCCTTGTTCAATTCATTCTAAAAATGGGGCTGGGCCCCTTGCATACAAACTTCAGCGCTGCTGCAGCAACTGCGCCGCCACCGACACGGCAATGACTTCGGGCTCTTTGCCCGTGATGCCGCTCACGCCAATCGGGCAAGTAATGAAAGCCAACTCCTCGGCGGTAAAGCCTTTGGCTTCGAGGCGGTGCTGAAACGTGGCCCACTTGGTTTTGCTGCCGATGAGGCCCACAAATTTCAAATCGCCCTGCAAGCGTTGACGCTTCAGACACGCGGCCACCACATCTAAATCTTCGGCGTGGCTGAAGCTCATGATGAGCACGCTGGCACCGCTGGGCAAATCGGCCACGGCGGCATGCACGGGGTCGGAATGCTCGCACACCACATTGGGCGGCAGTTGCGCAGGGAAAATTTCGTCGCGACTGTCGACCCACTGCACGTTGTAGGGCAAGGTGCTAAGCACGTTCACCAAGGCGCGGCCCACATGACCGCCGCCAAACAATGCAAGCGGTTGACCGTTCGCCAACAAGCGTTGTTTGAGTGCGGGTGCATCGGTGGCACTGATGCGCTCGAACTTCAAATGCACCACGCCTCCGCAGCATTGGCCCAAGGCGGGGCCCAGGGCGTAGCGCGTGGTGAGCGCGTTGTCTTCGTGGGTGAGTGGCGATAGAACGTTGCCATTGACAGACGGCGAAGCGTTATCGGAAGCGTTGACATGCGCTGGCTGCGCCATCAAAGCACGCGCCTCTGCAATCGCCTGAAACTCCAAATGCCCGCCACCGATGGTGTTGACCAAGGTCTGCGGAAACACCGCCATCCAAGCACCCACCTCGCGCGGCCCCGAGCCCTGCACGCTGTCGACCGACACCAACACGCCGTCGGCATGTTGGAGTTGGTTCAATAACTCAGCGGTGTGGCGTGGCACGCAGGCTTTGGCGATGGAGGACGCAATGAGCGTGAAACGAAACAGCGGTTAAGCCGTTGCCGCTTTCGCCTTCACCGCTTCGCAGGCCATCAAGATGCGCTCAGGCGTTGCAGGCGCGTCCATGTAGACCACGGCTTTGTGGTCAGCGCTGGCCGCCACCGCATCGCGCAAGGCGAAGAAGGCGGACAAGCCCAACATCAAGGGGGGCTCGCCCGTGGCCTTGCTGTTGAAAGGCGTGGGCTTCAAGTTCGCGTTGTCGAACAAGGACACATTGAAGTGTTCAGGGATGTCGCCCGCCACCGGGATCTTGTAGGTGCTGGGGCCGTGCGTGAGCAGCTTGCCCTTCTTGTCCCAAATGCACTCTTCCATGGTGAGCCAGCCCATGCCTTGCACATACGCGCCTTCGATCTGGCCTTTGTCCAATGCAGGGTTGATGCTGCGGCCCACGTCGTGCACGATGTCCACGGCCTTGAGCCACCACTCGCCGGTGCGGGTGTCGATTTCCACTTCGCTCACAGCAGCGCCGTAGCAGTAGTAATAGAAAGCGCGGCCGTTCAAGGTGGTGAAGTCGTATTTGATTTCGGGCGTCATGTAGAAACCGGTGACGCTCAAGCCAACGCGGTCGAGCCACGCTTGCTTGGTCACGTCGGCCCACTTGACGGATTTGCCACCGCCGTGCAGTTCGTTGTTGGCAAAAGTCACATCAGCGTCAGCGCAGCCCAGCATGCGGGCGGCCACAGGCTTCAAGCGCTCGCGCATTTGAGCGGTGGCGTTCATGATGGCCGCGCCGTTGATGTCGGCACCGCTCGAAGCCGAGGTGGCCGAAGCGTTGGGCACTTTTTGCGAGTCGGTGGCGGTGATGCGCACATGGTCCACGCTGATGCCCAAACCATCTGCACACACCTGCGCCATCTTGGTGTTCAGGCCCTGGCCCATTTCGGTGCCACCGTGGTTGCAGCTCACCGAGCCGTCCATGTACACCACCAACAACGCGCCGCCTTGGTTCAAGTGGGTGGCCGTGAAGCTGATACCGAACTTCAAAGGCACAAGCGACAAACCGCGCTTGCGGGTTTTGCTCTTGGCGTTGAAGGCTTGCACTGCTGCGCGGCGTTCGGCGTATTTGGATTCCTGCTCGACCTGATCGATCACCTTGTCACCCACCCAGTCTTCAATGAGCTGGTTGTATTGGGTGGTCATCGTGTCGGGCGTGCCGCTGATGGCCGGGTCTTTGTAGAGGTTGAGCTTGCGCACTTCCAAGGGGTCTTTGCCCAAAGTCATCGCAATTTCGTCCATCACCGTCTCGATGCCGAACATGCCCTGTGGGCCGCCGAAACCACGGAAAGCGGTGGCGCTTTGCGTGTTGGTCTTGCAGCGGTGGCTCACCAGCTTCAAAGCAGCGATGTGGTAGCTGTTGTCGATGTGCAGGCAAGCGCGGTCGTTCACCGGGCCGGAGTAGTCGGTGCTGTAACCGCAGCGCGACATGAGCGTGATGTCGGCACCCAGCACACGGCCGTTGTCGTCAAAACCCACTTCGTAATCGATGCGGAAATCGTGGCGCTTGCCGGTGATGGTCATGTCGTCGTCGCGGTTCACACGCAGCTTGACGGGCTTGCCCAGCTTGTGCGCGGCCAAGGCGGCGCTTTGGCTGAAGATGCTGGCGTTGCCTTCTTTGCCACCAAAGCCACCCCCCATGCGACGGCAAATCACTTCGACGTCGTTGGTGTGCAGGTTCAGGGCGTGCGCGGCTTCGCGCTGGTTGCCGTCGGGATGCTGGGTCGATACGTAAAGCGTGAGCTGGCCGTCTTCCTTGGGCACCGCGTAAGTGATCTGGCCTTCCAGATAAAACTGCTCTTGCTGGCCGGTGCGGGTCGTGCCCTTGATTTTGTGCGGTGCGCTGGCGATGGCTGCTGCTGCGTCACCACGCGTGATGCCTTTGGCGGGCATGATGAAGCTGTTGGCTTCCATGGCCTCTTCCACCGTCAAGATGGGCTTGAGTTCTTTCACCAGCACCTTGGCTTTGTGCGCGGCTTCGCGGGCGTAGAGCATGTTGCGCGCCACGACCACAGCCACGGCTTGGCCGATGAACTCGACCTTGCCCGCAGCCAAGAACGGGTCATCGTGAATGATGGGGCCGCAGTTGTTTTCGCCGGGAATGTCTTTGGCGGTGTAGACCGCCACCACACCGTGCTCTTTGAGGATGGCAGCGCGGTCAATGCCGTCGCCAATCAACTCGCCATGCGCCACGGGCGACAAGATGAGTGCGGCGTACAAAGTGCCCGCGTGCTCAGGGATGTCGTCGATGTAGGTGGCGGTGCCGGTCACGTGCAGGTGCGCGGATTCATGGACCACATCGGTGCCTTGCTGAACGCCCGATGCGGGCAACAGGTTTTTGTGTGCGGTTGGCGCGTTCATTCAAGCCACCTCTTTCGTTTGTTCTTCAATGAATTCCAGAGCCAGGTTGCGGGCCACCAAAGCGCGGTAAGCCCAAGTGGCACGCAGGCCGTCGCGGGCGGTGAAGCTCGCGGCAATGGCGGCATCCAGATCAGCCGCTTTCACATCGGCAGGTGTTTTGCCTTCCAGCACGGCTTCGAGTTGGGGCGCACGCGCTGGGAATGGGCTCAGGCCGTTGTAGGCCAGTTTCACGCCGCTCAGCTTGCCACCGTTGAGGGTGTAGCTGATGGCTGCGCAAGTGGCCGAAATGTCTTGCTCAAAACGCTTGCTCACCTTGTGGGCGCGGAACACCTGGCCGGCCACCGGCTTAGGCAACTCAACGGCTTCGATGAACTCACCCGCCTCGAGCACGTTTTTCTTCATGCCGGTGTAGAAGTTGTCCAGCAACACGTTGCGGGTCTTCTCGCCACGGCGCAGCACCAGGTTGGCACCCAGCGCCAGCAAGCAAGGCATGGAGTCGCCAATGGGTGAACCGTTGGCGATGTTGCCCGCCAAGGTGGCGGTGGAACGGATGGGGGGCGAGCCAAAGCGGCGCAGCACTTCGGCAAAGTCGGGGTAAGCCTTGGCGATCAGTGCTTCGACTTGCGTGAGCGATACAGCCGCGCCAATGCGCCAGACCTTGTCGGTCTCAGCCACTTGGCGCAGTTCTTTGACGTTGCCCAAGTACATGATGTGGTCAGGACGTGCGAACTGCTTGTTCACTTGCAAACCAATTTCGGTGCTGCCAGCGAGCAAGGTGGTGGTGGGGTGTTTGACCAAATAGTCAGCCACTTCCGCCAACGTGGCCGGTGACACAAACTCGTTGCCCTTCTTGGTGCGCACCACGGGCTGGACGATGATGTCGCCTTCCAAGCTCATGGTCGGTGTGCTGGCACGCTTGATTTCTTTGAGCAGCGGCAAGTCAGCGCTGTCGTCCACTTTCAAAGCTGCTTTCTTTTCGCACGCCTTGGCAGTCGCATCAATGATGGGCGCGTAGCCTGTGCAGCGGCACAAGTTGCCGCTCAGGGCATCGGTGATTTCTTTGCGCACGGGTGAGGTGTTGGTTTGCACCAAGTTCACCAAGCTCATCACGATGCCCGGAGTGCAAAAGCCGCACTGCGAGCCATGGCACTTCACCATCTCATCTTGCACGGGGTGCATCGTGCCATCGGCCTTCTTCAAGCTCTCGACGGTCTTGAGAGATTTGCCATCCAACGAGGGCAGCAACTGGATACACGCGTTGGTGGCCACATAGTCCACGCCTGTGCCAGCGGCATTGAGTTCACCCACCATCACCACGCAGGCGCCACAGTCGCCCTCGGCGCAACCTTCTTTGGTGCCGGTGCGGTGGAGCTGCTCACGCAAGTAATCAAGAACGGTGGTGGTGCGACGGGCACCTTGGGCTTCGACGATCTGGCCGTCGAGCACAAAGCGCACGGTGTTGGTGACTTGGGTCATGGTGTGGGGTGTGGGAATCTGGGAAAGAACCTAGATTTTAGTGACTTGCACCCCAAATCTGCAGCAGGTATGCCGCTTCGTATACAAAAAAAACTTAAGACCCGCGGTAGGTCGAGTAGCTCCAAGGGCTGACCAACAAGGGCACGTGGTAGTGCTGGTCCGTGTACGCCACGCCAAAGTCCAAGCTGACCAGGTTCAAAAAATTGGGCTCAGGCAATTCAACCTTCTTAGCGGCAAAGTAGCCCTTCACGTCAAACACCAAGCGGTACGTGCCTTTTTTGAGGCTGTCGTTGTCGTAGAGCAGGCCGTCAGGATTGCGGCCATCGTGGTTCAGGGTGAACGACTTGACCAAGGTGGCTTGGCCGTCATCGGTGGTGGTGAACAGCGACACTTTCATACCGGCTGCAGGGCCGCCGTGCATGGTGTCTAAAACATGTGTGCTCAATCCCATGAAATACTCCGAAAATGGTTGGCGACCGACTTGGTCGACTGAAAGTGTATACAATTTTTGCATTTGGGTCTATCATGGGCTCACGTGAATTTGCCGGAGACCTCAAATGGACAGCTCAACCGCCACCCGCAGCATTGTGGACGCCCTCACCAAAGCCATTGTGGAGCACCGTCTGCACCCCGGCACCAAACTGGCCGAGCAAAAACTGGCCGACCACTTTGGCGTGTCCCGCACCCTCATTCGCCAAGCGCTGTTCCAGCTGGTGCAAAAACGCCTCATCCGCATGGAGCCTGCACGGGGTGCGTTTGTGGCCACGCCCTCTTCCGATGAAGCCCGTCAAGTGTTTGCCGTGCGACGCATGATTGAAGCGGAGATGACCCGCAGCTTTGTACGCCACGTGACACCCGGGCAAATCAAAGCACTGAAAGAACACGTGGCCGAAGAAAAGGCTGCGGTTAGCCGGGGCGATGTGCCGGGCCGCACCGATTTACTGGGCGACTTTCACGTGCGCATGGCTGAGTTGATGGGCAACCAAGTGTTGGCGCAAATTCTGAGCGAGTTGATTTCACGCTGCGCCCTGATTACCTTGATGTACCAGAGCAGCAATGCTGCCGAACACTCGGCCGACGAGCATGCCGAAATCTTGAAAGCCATCGCCGCCAAAGACGAAGACTTGGCCGTCAAGCTGATGGACGAGCACTTGCGCAACGTGGAAGAAGGCTTGGCCCTCGACCGCAAAGTGCCGAGCAACGACATCGCCATGGCGCTGGCCTAAGGAGAAATCGCATGTCAAACCCCAACGCCACCTACGACAGCACCGCCGCCTACCCCCGCGATTTGGTGGGCTATGGCCGCCAAGTGCCGCACGCGCAATGGCCCAACCAAGCCCGCATCGCGGTGCAGTTTGTATTGAACTACGAAGAAGGCGGCGAGAACGCCACGGTGCATGGCGACGCAGGCAGCGAAATGTTTTTGAGCGAGATGTTCAACCCGCCCAGCTTCCCTGACCGTCACCTGAGCATGGAAGGTATTTACGAATACGGCTCACGCGTGGGCGTGTGGCGGATCTTGCGTGAGTTTGAAAAACGCGGCCTGCCCCTCACCGTGTTTGGCGTGAGCATGGCGCTGGAGCGCCACCCCGAACTCACCGCTGCGTTTGTGGAACTGGGCCACGAAATTGCCTGCCACGGCTACCGCTGGATCAACTACCAAACCACCGATGAAGCCATCGAACGTGAGCACATGCGCAAAGGCGTTGAGATCATCGAGCGCCTCACAAGCACAACACACGGCAACAGCATTCATGGTGCAGGTTGGTACACCGGCCGCGACAGCCCCAACACCCGCCGCCTCGTGGCCGACCACGGTGGCTTTGAATACGACAGCGACTACTACGGCGAAGACCTTCCCTTTTGGATGAAGGTCAAAAAATCCAATGGCGAGGTGGCGCCCCAACTCGTGGTGCCCTACACGCTGGACTGCAACGACATGCGCTTTGCGCTGCCCCAAGGCTTTAGCCAAGCAGAAGATTTTTTTGTGTACTTGCGCGACAGCTTTGATGCGCTGTATGCCGAAGGTGACGAAGCTCCCAAGATGATGAGCATCGGCATGCACTGCCGCTTGCTGGGCAAGCCCGGCCGCATCGTGGCACTGCAAAAGTTCTTAGACCACATCGCCAAACACGACCGCGTGTGGGTCGCTCGTCGCATCGACATTGCGCGCCATTGGAAACAAGTGCATCCCTACAGCGGCAACTAAACAGCAGGACACCGACATGAGCACCATCACGCTGAACCAAATCAACACCCTGCCCCGCGCCGAGGCGGCAGCCCTGCTGACCGGTTTGTACGAACACTCCGATTGGATTGCCGAGCAAGCTCTCGACGCCCGCCCTTTTGCATCCGCCGCTGCGCTCAAGCACGCGATGGTGAAGACACTGGAAAAAGCAGGCCGCGCGCCGCAGCTCGCCTTGGTGCGCGCCCACCCTGAGTTGGCTGGCAAAGCGATGGTAAGCAAAAGCCTCACCGCTGAATCCACCAACGAGCAAACCAAAGCGGGCCTGACCCATTGCACGCCGGAAGAGTTTGCGCACATCCAACAGCTCAACGCCAGCTACAACGCCAAGTTTGGTTTCCCGTTCATCTTGGCTGTGCGTGGCCCGCGTGGCTCTGGCCTCAACAAGCAGCAAATCATCAGCACCTTTGAGCGCCGCCTGCACAACCACCCCGACTACGAACTGGCCGAGTGCTTGCGCAACATCCACCGCATCGTGGAGATTCGCCTCAACGACAAACTTGGCTACGAGCCCGCGTTGGGCCACGAGGTGTGGGACTGGCACGAATGGCTGGCCCAATTCAGCGATGCTGGCGTGGTGAACAAACATGCGCTACACGCTGCACGCGAAGAACTCACCGTCACTTACCTGACCGACGCGCACCTCAAATGCGCCCGCACGATTGAGCTGGGCATGAAGGCCTGCGGCTTTGACGATGTGCGCGTTGACGCCGTGGGCAACGTGGTGGGTGTTTACAAAGCAACATCACACAACGCCAAAACTTTGATGACCGGCTCGCACTACGACACCGTGCGCAACGGCGGCAAATACGACGGCCGCCTCGGCATCTTCGTGCCCATGGCCTGCGTACGCGAACTGGCCCGCGCGGGCAAGCGTTTGCCCTTCAACCTCGAAGTGGTGGCCTTTGCCGAAGAAGAAGGCCAACGCTACAAAGCCACATTCCTCGGCTCTGGCGCGTTGGTGGGCGACTTCAAACACGAGTGGCTGGACCAACAAGATGCCGACGGCGTCACCATGCGCCAAGCCATGAAACAAGCGGGCTTGAAGGTTGAAGACATTCCTCAACTCACCCGCAACGCAGCTGAGTATTTGGGCTTTGTGGAAGTCCACATCGAACAAGGCCCTGTGCTGAACGAACTCGACATTCCACTGGGCGTGGTCACCTCCATCAACGGCAGCGTGCGCTTTGTGGGCGAAGTAGTCGGCATGGCCAGCCACGCAGGCACCACGCCGATGGACCGCCGCCGCGACGCCGCCACTGCCGTGGCCGAGCTGGCTTTGTTTGTGGAAAAACGTGCAGCAGAATTAAACGCCGTCTCTGCCGACACAGCGAAGAACCCAACTTCGGCATGTGTAGGCACCATCGGCATGCTGACCGTCCCCAACGGCTCCATCAACGTGGTGCCCGGCCGCTGCCAATTCAGCCTGGACCTACGCGCCACAACCGACGCCATGCGCGATGCATTGATGAGCGACGTGCTCGCCGAACTCAAAGCCATTTGCGAGCGCCGCGGCTTGCACTACACCCTCGAAGAAACCATGCGCGCCAGCGCAGCCCCCAGCGACGCCAAGCTGCAAGCCGCGTGGGAACAGGCCGTGCAAAGCTTGGGCGTACCCGTGTTCCACCTGCCCAGCGGCGCGGGCCACGACGCGATGAAGCTGCATGAAGTCATGCCGCAAGCCATGCTGTTTGTGCGCGGCCAAAACGCCGGCATCAGCCACAACCCGCTGGAGAGCACCACCAGCGACGACATGCAACTGGCCATCGACGCCTTCATGCACTTGCTGCACAACACGCACGCTTAAAGCCTGCACATAACCAATAACAACAACCAGAGACACCCCATGAGCCAAACCCCATACGCCCAACTCGACGCCTGGATTGACGCGCACTTTGACGAGCAAGTGAAGTTCTTGCAAGCCTTGGTGCAAGTCCCCACCGACACCCCGCCCGGCAACAACGCACCGCACGCCGAGCGCACCGCTGAGTTGCTGCACACCTTTGGCTACGAGGCAGAAAAGCACGCCGTCCCCAGCGACGAAGTTAAAGCCTACGGGTTGGAAAGCATCACCAACCTCATCGTGCGTCGTAAGTTTGCCGATGGCGGCAAAACCATTGCGCTCAACGCCCACGGCGACGTGGTGCCCCCTGGCGAAGGCTGGACGCACAAGCCCTACGGCGCTGAGATTGAAAACGGTGCGATGTATGGCCGCGCCACTGCGGTGAGCAAGAGCGACTTTTCAACCTTCACCTTTGCCACACGCGCACTGGAGTCGTTGGGCTTGCCTCAAGAACCAGGCGGGCAGCCGCTGGTGCAGCTGCGTGGCGGCGTTGAACTGCACTTCACCTACGACGAAGAGTTCGGCGGCGAAAAAGGCCCAGGCTGGTTGCTGTCACACGGCCTGACCAAACCCGACTTGATGATTGCGGCAGGCTTCAGCTACCAAGTGGTGACCGCCCACAACGGCTGCTTGCAAATGGAAGTCACCGTGCAAGGCGAAATGGCCCACGCCGCCATCCCCGACAGCGGCACCGACGCGCTGCAAGGCGCGGTGCACATCTTGAACGCCTTGCACGCGCTCAATGAGGGCTACAAAAATACGACCTCCAAAATTGAAGGCATCACCCACCCTTACCTGAACGTGGGCCAAATCAGCGGTGGCACCAACACCAACGTCGTACCGGGCAAGGTGGTGTTCAAACTCGACCGTCGCATGATTCCCGAAGAGAACCCTGTTGAAGTGGAAGCGTCTATTCGCAAAACCATCGAAGACGCGGCGGCTTCTTTCAGCCCACCCCGTGGTGGCAAGCAACTCAAGGTCGACATCAAACGCCTCTTGCTCGCCAAGGCCATGGTGCCGCTGGCTGGCAACAAGCCTTTGGTGGACGCCATTCAAAAACACGGTGGCGAATTGTTTGGCGAGCCCATCCCCGCTGTAGGCACGCCGCTGTACACCGATGTGCGCTTGTATGTGGCGCAAGGCATTCCGGGTGTCATCTACGGCGCGGGGCCACGCACGGTGCTGGAAAGCCACGCCAAGCGCAACGATGAGCGCGTGATGTTGGAAGATGTGCGTCGGGCTACCAAGGTAGTGGCGCGCACTTTGTTGGATTTGTTGAGCTGAGCCTCTTTAGTAGGGTTTCGCTCCGGAGGGGGTTGCGCAGCTTGGGCACGGCGGCCTCCTCATGCTGGAGTACCAGAAATCGTCGACCGCCGCACCCAAACTGCACAACTGTTTTGAGTTGAGATACCTCACTCGAACTCATCTCGTTGAGCTGAAACCCATCAGCCAACGCGCAAACATTTGAGCACCCACAGTCCTAATAGAAAAATTGCTAGCCGCAGTCTGTAGGTGGAGGCAGTGGGCAGGTGACGATTTCTGGTACCCCAGCATGAGGAACCTGCCCACTGCCTCCGCCTACAGCGAGCCCAGCCAAGCACAGACCAAACCAGCAAAGTAAAGAAGACCAAAAATAGGGTTTCTCCGTAAAACAACTCAAGGCAATTTTGTATACAGTTTTGTATGCGAAAAATCCTCAAGGAAAACCGATGACCCAATCCACCCACCCCGTCGATGAACGTCTCCCCACTGGCAAGCTCGCCGCGCTCGGCTTGCAACACGTGCTTGTCATGTATGCAGGCGCTGTGGCTGTGCCACTCATCGTGGGCCGCGCGCTCAAACTCAGCCCCGAGCAAGTGGCCATGCTCATTTCAGCCGACTTGTTCGTCTGCGGCTTGGTCACCCTCATTCAGTCTTGGGGTGCCACCCAATGGTTTGGGATCCGTTTGCCTGTGATGATGGGCGTGACGTTTGCAGCTGTGGCACCCATGGTGTCCATGGCCGGAGCCAACCCGGGCAACGCAGGGGCGCAGCTCATCTTTGGCGCCATCATGGGCGCGGGTGCGATTTCTATCCTGATCGCGCCACTGGTCAGCCGCTTGTTGCGCTTCTTCCCACCTGTGGTGACCGGCACCATCATTGCCGTGATCGGTATCAGCTTGATGCGCATTGGCATCAACTGGATTTTTGGCAACCCCTTCGGCCCCACAGCACCTTCCATCGTCAATCCCGAGCACGCCAAGTGGCTGGCTGACGCAGCCGCTGCAGCCTCGGCCCCTGGCTCCACTTTGCCAGCGGTGCCCAAAGATTTGGCCTTGGTTGCCAAGTTGCCCAACCCCAAATACGCCGACCTGACTGGCGTGGGCATTGCCGCTTTGGTATTGGTGTCGATCTTGATGATTGCCAAATTCGCCAAAGGCTTTATTGCCAACATCTCGGTGCTCTTGGGCATCATCATCGGCGGCGTGGTCGCCACCAGCATGGGCTTGATGAACTTTGACAAAGTGGGCAAGGCCGAGTGGTTCGGCATCGTCACCCCATTCCAATTCGGCATGCCTGTGTTTGACCCCGTGCTCATCCTCACCATGACCTTGGTGATGATTGTGGTGATGATCGAATCCACCGGCATGTTCTTGGCCTTGGGTGAAATGACCGACCGTCATGTGGACCGCGCCGCGCTCACCCGTGGTTTGCGCACCGATGGTTTAGGCACACTGATTGGCGGCATCTTCAACACCTTCCCCTACACCAGCTTCTCGCAAAACGTGGGCCTCGTCGCCGTGACAGGCGTCAAGAGCCGCTTTGTGTGCGTGGCCGGCGGCATCATTCTCATCGTCTTGGGCGTGATTCCTAAGATGGCGGCTTTGGTGGAGTCCTTGCCCACTGTGGTGTTGGGTGGCGCTGGCTTGGTGATGTTTGGCATGGTGGCCGCCACCGGCATTCGCATCTTGGGCGGTGTGGACTTCAAGAACAACCGCTTCAACAGCTTGGTCGTGGCCATCTCCATCGGCATTGGCATGATTCCGCTGATCGCCCCTAACTTCAAGCAATGGATGCCGCACAACCTGCACCCACTGATTGAGTCGGGCATCTTGTTGGCCTCCATCTCAGCGGTGTTGTTGAACTTGTTCTTCAACGGCGCGTCCAAGGACGACTCAGCGGCTGTCGCGGCTGCTCGTCAAGCAGATAGCCACTAAAGACACCTTGGTGACTTGAAAAGGCCCGCTCCGACGGGCCTTTTTCATCTGTACAGCCAATCAAGGCTGGCATAAGCAGTAATACCAACAAGGCGTGCGATAGCACACAGTTACACTCGCTGATCAAAAAAAGCGACCTCCTCATTGGATCGCAACACTACATTCCCCCCCATTGTCTGGAGCAAACAAAATATGGAACTACTTCAAAGCACTGACTTCTGGCTAGGCCTGCTGTTGATTATTTGGATCAACATCATCTTGTCAGGCGACAACGCCGTCGTGATCGCTTTGGCGGCTCGCAGCTTGCCCCCTGAACAGCAGAAAAAAGCCATCATGTTTGGCTCTGGCGCTGCTGTGGTCCTGCGTATCGGCTTGACCGTGGTTGCAGCCATGCTGATGAACTTGGAATATCTGCAAATCGTAGGCGGCGCGCTGCTCTTGTGGATTGGCGCACAACTCTTGGCGGGTGAAGACGAAGACGAAGGCGAAGGCAGCGAGCACAGCAGCCTGTTTTCCGCTATTCGCACCATCTTGATCGCCGACTTGGTCATGAGCTTGGACAACGTCATTGCTGTGGCTGCAGCGGCCAAAGGCGACCAAGTGCTGTTGATCATCGGCTTGGCTATCAGCATTCCGATGGTGATTTTCGGCAGCACTTTGATGATCAAACTCATGGAGCGCTTTCCCATCATCATTACCCTTGGCGCAGCTTTGATTGGCTGGGTGGGTGGTGAAACTGTGGCCAGCGATGCTGTGCTGCGCGATTTCAGCGCCGCCAACTCTTGGTTCCATCTGACAGCAGCCGCTTGCGGTGCAGTCTTGGTGTTTGTTTGGGGCAAGTTCAACCAGTCCCGCAAACACAAAGCCTTACAAGCTGAATAAGCCAAAGCGCTTTCTGCTCCCCCTCAAAAGCCAGCCAACGTGCTGGCTTTTTTCATACCTGAACGACACAGCAGGCGACGCACCGTGAAAGTGCAGATCACCGCATTGGTGCAATGTCAGCTTGTATACAAACCATTCTCGCGCACAATTTGCGCTCTGCCAGTCTAAAACCGCTAATCTCAGCGGGCACCTTTATTGCAAGGTAGTTGGCATCGACTTTTCAATTTGCTTTTAAGAGGCCCACATGATCAAACGCACCTTCATCAAAACCACCCTCGGCTTGGCATTGGCTGCCAGTTTTGCGGGTGCCTCAGCACAAACTACGCCCCTCAAGTTTCAACTCGACTGGCGCTTTGAAGGCCCGGCTGCTTTCTTCTTGGTGCCTGCGGCCAAAGGCTATTTCAAAGATGCCAAGCTCGACGTGACCGTGGACGCTGGCAACGGTTCAGGTGGTGCCGTCAACCGCGTGGCTTCAGGCGCATACGACTTGGGCTTTGCTGACTTGGCCGCCTTGATGGAGTTCCACGCCAACAACCCCGACGCACCCAACAAGCCTGTGGCCGTGATGATGGTCTACAACAACACGCCCGCGTCGGTGATGGCGTTGAAAAAATCGGGCATCAAAACGCCTGCCGACTTGGCTGGCAAAAAACTGGGCGCACCGGTGTTTGACGCAGGCCGTCGCGCTTTCCCCATCTTCGCCAAGGCCAACAGCGTGCCTGCCGTGAACTGGGTGTCGATGGACCCACCTTTGCGCGAAACCATGTTGGTGCGCGGCGATGTGGATGCCATCACCGGCTTCACCTTCACCTCTTTGCTCAACATTGAAGCGCGTGGCGTGAAAGCTGACGACGTGGTGGTCATGCAATACCCAGACTTCGGCGTGAAGCTGTACGGCAATGCCATCATCGCCTCACCCAAATTGGTCAAAGAAAACCCAGCCGCCATCAAAGCATTCTTGACTGCCTTCGCCAAAGGCGCGAAGGATGTGATCGCTGACCCCGCCAAAGCCATCGAAACGGTCAAGGCCCGCGACGGCATCATCAACACCGAACTCGAGACACGTCGCTTGAAGCTGGCCATCGACACCGTGATCAACAGCCCAGACGCACGTGCGGAAGGCTTTGGTCAAATCAAAGCGCCTCGTTTGTCTTTGATGGCATCGCAAGTGTCTGATGCGTTCAACACCAAGACACGCGTCAAAGCAGACGAAATCTGGAACGGTTCTTTCCTGCCCACCGCTAAAGAACTGGACGTATTGCCAAAAGGTAAGAAGTAAATAGGCCCCTTTTGATGACTGCTTCTCCCGAACACTTCGTCGACTTTCAAAACGTCTGGCTCGCCTACAACGATGAGTTGTTGGCGCAAAACCACTTTGCGGTGGAAGACATCAACCTGCAGGTCAAGCAAGGCGAGTTCATCGCGATTGTGGGTCCCTCGGGTTGCGGCAAATCCACCTTCATGAAACTCACCACGGGTTTGAAAAAACCCAGCCGTGGCGAAATTTATGTCGATGGTCAGCCCGTCAATGGGCCGCTCAAGATCAGCGGCATGGCGTTTCAATCTTCCTCACTGCTACCTTGGCGCACCACGCTGGACAACGTGCTGTTGCCGTTGGAAATCGTGGAACCTTACCGTTCCAACTTCAAAGCCAAAAAGGCGGAATACGAAGCCCGAGCCATCAAGCTGTTGCAAAGCGTTGGCTTGAGCGGTTACGAGCACAAGTTCCCATGGGAACTGTCAGGCGGCATGCAGCAGCGCGCCAGCATTTGCCGTGCGCTGATTCATGAGCCAAAAATGTTGTTGCTTGACGAGCCTTTTGGCGCACTCGACGCCTTCACCCGCGAAGAGCTGTGGTGCACGCTGCGCGACTTGCACGCCGAACAAAAGTTCAACGTCATCTTGGTCACCCACGATTTGCGTGAGTCCGTCTTCTTGGCCGACACCGTGTATGTGATGAGCAAGAGCCCTGGCCGCTTTGTGGTCAAACGCGACATCGACTTGCCACGCCCCCGTGACTTGGAGGTGACGTACACGCCTGAGTTCACCAACATCGTTCACGAGCTGCGCGGCCACATTGGCGCCATGCGCAAAGACGGCACCAACCTCGGGCAGTAAAACACCATGAATCAAAAACAACTCGAAACTTGGGCGCCTTGGGGCTTGCTGATTGCCACCTTGGTCATTTGGCAAGGCATGTGCTCGCTCTTCAACGTGTCTGAATTTGTCTTTCCTTCGCCTCTGCGAATCTGGCAGCAAATGGTCGAATACCGCGACGTCATCGCAGGTCACGCCTGGCGCACCTTCTGGGTGACCATGGTGGGGTTTGGCATTGCCATCGTGGTGGGCGTACTGTTGGGCTTTGTCATTGGCAGCTCGCGTTTGGCCTACGCTGCCGTTTACCCCTTGATGACCGGTTTCAACGCGCTGCCAAAAGCAGCCTTTGTGCCCATCTTGGTGGTGTGGTTTGGCATTGGCGTGGGCCCAGCCATCCTGACCGCCTTCTTGATCAGCTTCTTCCCCATCATGGTCAACATCGCCACCGGCTTGGCCACGCTAGAGCCCGAATTGGAAGACGTGTTACGCGTGTTGGGGGCTAAGCGCTGGGACGTGTTGGTCAAAGTGGGACTACCCCGCTCCATGCCTTACTTCTACGGCTCGCTCAAAGTGGCCATCACCTTGGCCTTTGTGGGCACGACCGTGTCTGAAATGACTGCGGCCAACGAAGGCATTGGTTACCTGCTGATTTCTGCGGGTTCGGCCATGCAAATGGGCTTGGCGTTTGCGGGCTTGGTGGTCGTGGGCGCGATGGCCATGATCATGTACGAGCTGTTCAGCATGATTGAGAAACACACCACTGGCTGGGCGCATCGCGGTTCGCAAAACCACTGAGTTTTACCCCATCCAAAAGCCGCTTTTCAAGCGGCTTTTTTTACGCCTTTAATATTCATTAAAAACAGCAAGTTCGTCGAATATCTAGCCTTAATTCGATAAATTCCTCGAATTTACGAATATCATCAATGCCGCTTTCGCCCGGTATTGGACATCCCTCAACATGCCGGATTTCTTTCATTTAATGGCGATCCCCCACATGGCATCTTCCACAGATCACTCGGCTGAGAGTCGACAACTCGGTCCAACCGTAGCCGACAAACTCTTTTTGGCATTTTTGGCAATCATCATCGTTGCCGTCACATTGCTCGGTGTCATCAACTACAAAGAAGCACTCAAAACTGAAACCGCCAAAAGCAACGGCGAAGCTTGGGTGGCATGGTTGACCGAAACTGGCGCCACACGTTTTGAGGCCAACACGCCCCACCCTGCGTGCAAAGGTGGCGTCAAACCTGCTGCTGATGCCAAAGCCGATACCCCCGGCACATGGGGTGCCTGCTTGGCGGACATCATGGCCACCACAGACTTGAAAGACCAGATCAACCCGTTCTTCAATGCCACACCACACTTTGTGGCTGCTTGCGTGCCTTCTGACCGTACCTTGATGGGCGCGATTTTGTTGGAAGACTTGATGCCTACGCCACCTGGCTCGGCCACACCTTTCGTGGCTTCACAGCTGCTGGAGACCGACGCGATTGACTACAAGATGCAATTGCGTTTGTCCGTTTGTGACAAAGGTGGCTACGCCATCAAAGTTGCCGAATTCGAATTTTGAGGTCTGACATGGAAACGACTAAACACGAAAAATTTCTGCAAGACCTCAACGTCGAAGCGATTCTGGGTCAAGACCAAGAAGCTGACATTTCCCGCGACTTGCCCATGCGCAAGTGGCTGTACTCTTGGTTGCTCGACCCGAATATGCCGGGCAACTTCCAAAAAGATTTGGACAAGTGGATCAGCTACCTGATCATTGGAAACTTGTTCAGCTTGATGTTCGAACACGTACCAGCGGTGTACGAACCCTACCGCACTTGGTTTGAGTTCTTTGACATCTTCTCTGTGGCCGTCTTCACCATTGAATACGCCTTGCGCTTGTACCTCGCGCCCGAAGACGAAGAGTTCAAAAACCGCAAGAGTGCACGCTGGGGCTTTGTTTCTAGCCCATTCGCCATCATTGACTTCTTGGCTGTGGCGCCTTTCTACTTGAAGGCTTTCATTCCTATCGATTTGCGCGTGCTGCGATTCCTGCGACTCTTGCGAATCTTGAAGCTGTTCCGCGTTTTGATCCCAGCTATCGCTGAGTTCAAGGAACTGAACAAAGACCGCACCTTCCGTCAAAAAGTACACGCCTTGGTGTTCCCTAGCCAATACGGCGGCACCATGCAAAACATCTTCGAGGTGTTCATCGCCGTGTGGGTGTTGCTGTCTGTGTTGGCTGTGATCTTGGAATCGGTCAAGAGCATTCACTACGTCTTGCATTTGCAATTCGTGATCTTGGATGCCGTGGCTGTGGCCATCTTCACGGTGGAATACTGCATGCGCATTTACTCATGCGTGGAAGAGCCGGGCTACAAAGGCGCGTTCTTGGGTCGCTTCAAGCAAGCCAAGTCGCCTTCGACCTTCATCGACTTCTTGGCTGTGCTGCCCTTCTTCTTGGAAGTGTTCTTGCACCACCTGATGGACTTGCGCTTCTTGCGAGTGTTCCGTTTGGCACGACTGCTCAAGCTCACACGCGGCAGCGATGCCACTGCCGTGTTGGTCAAAGTGGTGGTGCGCGAGTGGCCTGTCATGGGCGCTGCCACCTTCATCATGATGCTGTTGTTGGTGCTGACCGCCAGCTTGGGCTACTTGTTTGAATACGACGCACAACCTGAGAAGTTTGAAAACATCCCCACCTCGATCTACTGGGCGGTCATCACCTTGGCGTCTGTGGGCTACGGTGACATTTCACCTGTGACCCCCATGGGCCGTGCCATGACCAGCGTGCTGGCGTTGCTTGGCATTGGTATCTTCGCCATCCCTGCCGCTTTGTTGGCCTCGGCCTTCAGCGACGAGTTGGTGAAAGAACGTGACCAGTTGAAAGCCAACTTGTTCGCCATCCTCAAAGATGGTCACATCAGCGATGCTGAAGCAGAAATCATCCGTTCAGAAGCCAAGCGCTTGCATTTGACCGTGGCCGAAGTCAACGCCTTGATTGAGGTGGTGGTCAAAGAACACGAGCTTGAAGAGCGCAACCCACTGCCCATCCATAAGATTGCCGAAAACCCAGCCTTGGCAGTGGAGCATTTCAAAGTCTTGTTGGGCCAAATCCGACAACTCGGCGTGCAAACCGACGAAGCTAAATTTGAGGCCGCAGCACAACAAGGTGCGCGATTGTCATCAAGCGAGCTCGCTTTGTGGCACAAAATTCAAGGCAACAGCTAAATCGCTTGGCTTAACTTAGCAGGCATTGAGACAAGCGGTCACACCCATCCGTGTGACCGCTTGTTTGTTAAGACATTACATTCAACTTCGTTAGAGCTAGGCAATGACTACAGGTTTTAAGAACACCCTGATGGAAATCTTGGACGGTTCGCCCAAACACACGGCGAGCCGCTACGTCGAATGGCTCATCACCCTCGTGGTGCTGGTCAACTGCTCTGCGGTGATTCTTGATTCCGTCCCCGAAATTCACGCCGAATTCAAAGACTTCTTTCATGAGCTGGAGTTTTGGAGTGTGATGTTCTTCACTGTGGAGTACATCGCGCGGGTTTGGTCACTCGGTGCGAAATACGACCGTGACCATGGTGGCTCCTGGAAAGGCCGTTTCCAGTACATGTTCAGCCCGTTTGGCTTGGTGGACTTCTTTGCCACCATGCCGCATTACATGCACATGTTCTTCCCTGCACTCGACCTGCGCATCTTGCGCGTGCTGCGTTTGCTGCGAATTTTGAAGCTGTCCAAATACAACACTGCGCTACAAGATTTGTTTCATGCCATTCATTCCGAACGCCAAGCGTTTGGCTCTGCGGTGTTCTTGCTGACCATCGCCACCATCGTGTCAGCCTCATTGATGCACTTCGCCGAGGGCCATCACCAACCCGAGTTCTTTGGCACGATTCCCCACTCGATCTATTGGTCCATCGTGACCATCACCTCGGGCTATGGCAACGTTGAACCCCTAACCAAAGCAGGTGAAGCCATTGCGCTGATCACCGGCTTCTTAGGCGTGTGTATGGCCGCCATCATGACCGGTATCGTGGCTTCGGCGTTCTCTAACCAAGTGGCACGTAAGAAGGCCGCGTTTGAAGCACAACTGCGTGAAGTGTTCTCTGACGGCAATATGTCTGACGAAGAACAAGCCACCCTGAAACGCCTGCAAGCGCATTATCGTTTGTCAGATGAACAAGTCGAAGCCATGATGCTCCGCGCCAAAAACAAGTCGTCGTCCAATGAATGAGCGCACCATGACCACAGCAGCTCCTACCCTCTCCAGCTACCAGCGCATCAAGCGCCGCACCTTCGAAATCATGGAAGGTGAAGTGCCTGACAAGTACAGCCATTTCGTTGAAATTTTCATCGCCTTGCTGGTGGTCGCCAACGTGATTGGCATCATCTTGGAGTCGGTTCCTGAAATTCACGAAGCGTTCATGGCCGAGTTCCACGCCTTTGACGTGTTCAGCGTGGCCGTCTTCTCAGTCGAATTCGTGTTGCGCGTCTGGTCGTACAGCGAGAAATACGTCCACAACGGCGGCACAGCGTGGCAAGGCCGCAAAGAGTACGTGTTCAGCTTCTACGGCATCATCGACTTTGTCAGTACCGTGCCGTTCTACTTGCAACTGCTTTTCCCAGGCGCCGATTTGCGCGTGTTGCGCATGTTCCGTTTGATGCGAATTTTCAAACTCTCGCGCTACAACAGCGCGTTTGAAGACATGGTGGCGGCTGTCAAAGCTGAGAAAGACTCTTTCTCGTCCGCTGTGTTCTTGCTGTTCATCAGCTGTTTGCTGTTTTCTTCGTTGATCTACATCATCGAAGGCCACGAGCAACCCGAGGTGTTTCCCTCCATCCCTGCGGCGATGCACTGGTTTGTCATCACCATCATCTCGGGCTGGGGCAATGTGGACCCCGTCACATTCCTTGGCTCTTTGTTGGTTATCCTGACGCAAATCTTGTCCATCGCTTTGGCCGCCATCCTGACGGGTGTGGTGGCCACGGCCTACACCGCTCAAGTTGAACGTCGTCAAGCGTTGTATGAGATGGAAGTTCGTTCTGTGTTGGCCGATGGCGTTGTCACACATGAAGAACAAGCCAAACTTAAAATGATGCAAGCCAAGCTTGGCATGTCAGACGACCAAGTGCAATCCATCGTCAACCAGATGGAAGAAGAAAAGCACATTTCGGCGGCCAACAAGCAATCGTAAATTTCAACTGAAAGCAATCATGGACAACGGCGCCTACGAGAAATACAAGCAAGAGAACCCCGACGTCTACACGCCGCTCTCGACCTACGACTATGTGGATCAGTTTGTCCACAAATTGACGATGGCCGAGTTGGTGGTGTGCGGGGTGGCTGTGGTGCTGGCCGTGTTAGCTCTGTACAAACTTTTTGCCAAACGAAAAGACAAAGAAGATCACCACGAGTAAAGGAAAAGAGATGAGTGAAGTTCCAGAAACCGAATTGCCAGAGCACGGCAACGATCCGTTTCGCACGCGTTGTGCCATGTTGGTCTCTTTGTTGGCCATGTGTTTGGCCATTGCCAGCTTGGGCGGCAACAACGCCTCCAAAGAAAGCATGAGCAACAACATCTTGGCATCGAACGCCTATTCGTTCTACCAAGCCAAAAACATCCGCCAAACCGATTACAAAATCGCCGCCGACGAACTGCGCATTCAACTCGCCAATGACAAGTTCTCACCTGCCGCCAAAGCCTTGGTTGAAAAGAAACTTGAAGCCTACGAGAAGAACATCGCACGCTATGAGTCCGAACCCGAAACAGGCGACGGCAAAAAAGAGTTGATGGAAAAAGCCAAAGCGCACGAACACGAGCGCGACATCGCACTGCGACAGGACCCATGGTTTGACTACGCAGAAGCCCTGCTGCAAATCGCCATCGTGCTCACCTCAGTGGCCATCTTGACGGGAGCACATGTGTTGTTTTGGGTGCCATGCGCCTTGGGCATGCTGGGTATTTTTTCAACCATCAACGGCTTCTTGCTTTTGATTTAAATCATCCCACTCTGTGAAAAGGCTCCGATTGGAGCCTTTTTTATTCACTTGCATTTGATGCGTGAACGAAAATAAAAAACATGACTGCCCACACCACACACGCTCACACATCACCACTTGCCAAAATTTACAAGTGGTTGTTTGACCCCGAGTTCAAACACGGCTTTCACCAAACCGTCGAACGCAGCATTGGTTTCTTGATCATCGCCAGCGTGATTGCGGTGCTGATTGAAAACACCCCCGAAATCTACAACGCCAATGCCGCATGGTTTCACTGGTTTGACGTGGTGACCGTCGGCATCTTCACAGCGGAATATGTGATGCGCTTGGCCACCGCACACTTGAACCCAGAGTTTGCAGGCAAGTCTTTCCCACGTTTGCGCTACGCCTTCAGTTTTTACGCCTTGGTAGATTTGGTGGCAATTGCGCCGTTTTACTTTGCACGTTTTGTGGACGTGGATGTGGAAATGCTGCGCGTGCTGCGGGTGTTGCGATTGGCACGGATGTTCAAGCTCTCGCGCCAGCTCATCCCCGCTTGGAAAGAGTTTCATGTCCTGAACGAAGGCCGCAGCATGCGCGCCAAAGTGTTTGCCATGTTGGAGCCCACCGGTCACTCGGGCCGCTTGCACACCTACATCGACAACTTCATCGTGTTTTGGATTGCTTTGTCCATCACCTGTGTGGTGTTTGAAACCGTTGAATCTGTTCGTGCGCTTTTTGCCAGCGAATTCATGGTGATTGACGTGATCGCGTTCACCATCTTCACCATCGAATACATCGCACGCGTTTACTCTGCACCAGAGAACCCAAAGTACAAACACCTGCGGATGCCGCATTGGGCGCACATCCGAACCGGACAAGCCATCATTGATTTGCTGTCTATCTTGCCGTTCATTTTGGAGAGCTTGTTCAGCCAACACTTGGACTTGCGCTTCTTGCGGGTCTTCCGCTTGATGCGCATGCTCAAACTCACCCGCTACACCTCGGCGATGGAAACGCTCTACAAAGTGGTGCTGCGTGAATGGCAAATCATCTTTGCCTCTGTCTTTGTGATGATGCTTCTGGTGGTCCTCACCGCCAGCTTGGGCTACTTGTTTGAGCATCCCGCACAACCCGACAAGTTTGAAAACATCCCGCAATCCATTTATTGGGCTGTGGTCACGCTGGCTTCGGTGGGCTATGGCGACATCTCGCCCATCACGCCCATGGGTCGCGCACTCACGGTCGTCCTTGCCTTGCTCGGCATTGGTATCTTTGCTATTCCCGCTGGCTTGTTGGCCTCGGCCTTCACCGACCAGCTGCGCATTGACCGCGATGCGTTCAAACACCGCCTGATGATGGCCTACGAAGACGGCTTGCTCGATGGCTCAGAACGTGAACTCATCGTGGCTGAAGCCGAACGTTTGCATTTGTCGCACGAAGAGGTCAAACGCCTCACCGAAGAAGCCAAAGCCGAATTTGCAGCCAAGGAATCAGAACACCTCACACACGCCAACGGTTTGGTGCTGGACGCCACAGCGCATCCACAACTGGCGGCGGCTCAGTTCAGCCTTTTGGTCAGCCAATTGGATTTGATTGCCCAAGCCACCGGCACTGACACATTGCGTCAAAGCCTCAGTAACAGCAAAGGTGATGCAACGGCCGCTCTGGCCGTGCTGAACCTCTTGGATCAAAAACACAGCTGAGTGACATGAGTTAACCCTGCGACAGCAGGGTTGCATGTTTGCGTTTAAGGTATTGCTATGACGCATTTTTATGAACCCCGCCTAGGCCACGGCCTGCCCCATGACCCCTTCAACGCCATCGTCGGTCCCCGCCCCATCGGCTGGGTGTCCACGCGCAGCAACGAGGGGGTTTTGAACCTCGCCCCCTACAGCTTCTTCACCGCTTTCAACTACGTGCCGCCCATCGTGGGCTTCTCCAGCACGGGCCCTAAGGACTCACTGCGCAACGTGCAAGAAAACGGCATGTTTGTGTGGAACCTGGTCACCCGCCCACTCGCAGAGGCGATGAACCAAACCTGCGCTCCCGTTGGCCCTGAGGTCAACGAGTTTGAGTTGGCAGGTTTGACCCCGGCACCTTCACGCGTGGTGGATGTGCCGCGTGTGGCCGAAAGCCCTGTGTCATTTGAATGCCGCAGCACACAAATCATTCAGCTTGAAGGCCTAGACAAACAAAAAGTGCCCACATGGTTGGTGCTGGGCGAAGTGGTGGGCATTCACATTGCCGATCATTTGCTGAAAGATGGCATTTACGACACCGCCAGCGCGGGCCACATTTTGCGTGGCGGTGGCCCAGCGGATTACTTCACCATTGGGCCAGAGCAACTCTTTCATATGTGGCGCCCCAAGGCCTAACTCAAACGAACGCCATCTTGTCAACCACCTTGCGAACGCCGGGTGTGTTCCAAGCCGAGTTGATGGCCAAATTCTTTTCGGTCCAGCTGTGCACTTTGCCGCTCAGCGTCAACACATCGCCCTCGACCGAAACCGAAATTTCTTGTGCATCCAAATAGGCACGGCGTTTCAAAGCGTGTTCGATCTCTGATTTCACCGCACTCAGATTGACCTTGGGCTTGACGGAAATCAGGTTGATCACGCCGCGCACACCGAGCAAATGACGCACCGCATTTTCGGCAGCGTGACGTTGGTAGTCCCACTCCACTTCGCCGGACAAGGTGATCGTGCCCTGCTCAACCATGGCGCGAATGGCATCCTTTGGAATCGTTGACAAATACGCCAACGAATGGCTCACAGAAAGCGCAATGTCTGAATCGGTGCGCTTGGCCGCCCCTTTCAACTTCACATCCAACTCAATGGCCACCGCACGCACACCGCTCACGCGTTTGACGGCACGCTCGGCACCCCACTTCTCGGCAAAGCTGTCCACGTGTCCCAGCAACGTGATCACCCCTCGATCGACTTCAACACCAATGTGTGCGGAGTTGACCGAGGACTCCCAAGCCAGCTCTCGCATGACATCTTCTTGTAGTTGCTTGTCCGTTTTCATATGCGTCCTTCAATGAGTGAATAAATTGGAAGGCCATTGTTGAAAAAGTCAGCGCTCATGTCTGTACGTCACGCCACGCACTGACATCCAACTAGGTCACCTGTAAAACAGAACCCACGATGTCATTGGGTCGGTAGGTTGCAAACCCTTTGAGCTTGCTTTGCCAAGCTTGAAGAAACAAGCCTTCAAACACCTCATACGTGCAGTTTTCGGGCACATTCACAGTTTTAGAAATGGCAGCATCCACGAAGGGTTGCATGGTTTGCATCATCGCGATGTGGCTGGCAGGTGTCATGTCTAACGCAGAGACAAAGTAAGACGGCAAGGTGCGCACATTGCCCCCCAGAGAACGGAACAAACGCCATGCATAGTCCTCGACGGTGTGCGTCGTCTGACTGCCATCTGCGGCCCTCTTTTTTCGAAGGTACTGCCAAGCAAACGAGGGCTCAATCCCATTGGAGGCGTTGTCTGCAAACGCCAAGCTCACTGAGCCTGCTGGGGCGATGGACAACAAATGGCTGTTGCGTATGCCATGCGCACGGATCGCGCGCTGAAGTGCCTCAGGCAAACGGCTGGCAAAGTTGCCAGCGCTAAAGTAAGTGTGGGTACTGAATTGAGGGAACGCCCCCTTTTCGATGGCCAAAGAAACCGAAGCACGGTAAGCCGCATCGCGCATGGTTTGTGCAATTCGCACTGCCATGGCGCGACCCGCGTCACTGTCGTAACGCAAACACAGCATGGTCAGCGCATTGCCCAAGCCAGTGAGTCCCACACCAATGCGGCGCTTGCCCATGGCTTCTTCGCGTTGCTGCGGCAGGGGCCAACGTGTGAGGTCTAAAACGTTGTCAAGCGCCCTCACCTGCAAGGCCACACTGGCTTCAAACGCATCAAAATCAAACGTGGCATCGCCCGCTAATCCAAAAGGGTGGCGCACAAACCGAGGCAGGATAAGCGGCCCTAAATCGCAACAACCATAGGGAGGCAGCGGTTGCTCGCCACACGGGTTGGTTGTGGCGATGGTCTCTAACGCACGCAGGTTGTTGTCACGTTGGATGTGGTCGATGAACAAAACACCCGGCTCAGACAATTCATAGGCCGATTGCGTCAGTCGCTGCCACAACACTTTGGCTGGTAGCGTTTCATAGACCCACAGGCCATCACCACGCTGAAGTGCACCGGCCGCTTGCACCGTTTTGTTGGGTTTGGCGTGATGCACCAACTGCCATGACTCGTCATTCATGCACGCGTGCATGAACGCATCCGTCACAGCCACTGACACATTGAATGTGGTCCAGCGCCCTGGTTTTCGCTTGGCTTGCATGAACGCATCAATGTCAGGATGGTCGATGCGCAGCACCCCCATCTGCGCACCACGTCTGGCACCCAAGCCCGCTAAAGCTGCGCAGGCTGTGTCAAACATGTCGATGTAGCCACAGGGGTCAAGCGCAAACGCCTCCGTGGCTTCTGCATGGCGCGGATAGATGCAAGAAAAATCGTAGCCCACGCCACCACCGCGCCTCAGGGTCTCGCCAGCTTCATCGCGGGCCTGATGCACGCTTTGCACCGTATCGCCCACAGGCTGAACAAAGCAATTGATCAGTGTGCTTTCAAGCGCCGTGCCCGCTGCATGCATGATGCGGCCAGCGCCAATGGCCCCGTCTCTGAGGTTTTTCAAAAACAAGGCTTCGTAGGTTTGCTGTGCTGCTTTTTCCTCAACCGAGGCCAAGGCTTTAGACACCCGGCGAAAGATGTCGTCGCACCCCAACTCCCCCGCTTTCAAATACCGCTCAGACAACACCTCGCGGCTGAACGGTTGAACAGGCAAGCCCTCATTTGGCACGGTCAGGACTCGGCACATCGACCGTGAAATAGGGACGCTCTTTGTAGCCCAACACATACGCCGTGATGTTGGACGGAAACGTTTGCACCGTCGCGTTGTAGTCTTGAACCACCCTGACGTAGCGCTCGCTTGTGATTTGGATGCGGTTGTCCACACTGGCCAGCTGCGCCTGCACGTCAATGAAAGTAGGGTGAGCGCGCAATTCGGCGTTGTTTTCAGACACCGCTAAGAGCTGGGTAACAGCACTCGTTAACTCAATTTGTGCTTGCTGGTATTTTTCTAATTTCTGGGCATCGTTGAGCAAATCGGGGACCGCATCAATCGCCATGGCTTTGTCCCTCGCCTCCATCACGGCGGTCCATTTCGGCTCATCGAAATTTTGCTGCGCTTTCAACAAGTTCAGCAAATTCGTCACCACCGCTGTGCGGCGTTGGTACTCGATCAACAGCTCGGCGCCCGTGGTCTTCAGCTGTGCTGAATCGTTCTCAAATTTCTTGTACCCGCACGCCCCTAGGCTCAACAGCACCAAGACCATGGAGAGGTTTATCAACCGACGCAGTGTGTGTTTCATATCAACCCAAGTGACAAATGATCAGGGGCTTGAGTGTCGAAACATCACCACACGATGTCTGTTGTGCATCGCACATTGCATCAGCAGGGCCTTGGCGTGAGGCGCAAAAAAAGCCGCTGTCCGAAAACAGCGGCTTTTGGATCTGGGCTGAGGCTTGGCCTCAGCGAGGGTGATTAGCCCACCACCATCAAGTGGAAAGGCCACACGTACGCTTGCAGCGTCACGTACAGGCCCACCAAACAAGCCAGTGCGATCGAGTGGAAGAACACATAGCGCAAGATGTCGCCTTCGTGGTTGAACCAACGGGTCGCCGTCGAGGCCACGACGATGGACTGTGCGTCAATCATCTTGCCCATCACACCGCCTGAGCTGTTGGCTGCGCCCATCAAGTTGGCGCTGAGGCCCAATTGCTCAGCGGCCACTTTTTGCATGCCACCGAACAACACGTTAGACGCGGTGTCAGACCCTGTCATGGCCACGCCAATCCAGCCCATCAACGTACCGAAGAAGGGGTAGAACACGCCGGTGTTGGCAAATGCCAAACCGAGGGTGGTGTCCGTGCCAGAGAAACGTGTCAACGTACCCAAGCCCAACATCAACACAATGGTCAAGAGTGAGTAGCGCACCAACCAGAAAGTACGTGCGTAAGCGCGCACGATCTCTGTGGGCTTGTACTTCATCACCAACGCGCCAACGATGGCCGACACAAAAATGCCAGTGCCTGTCGCAGACAACAAGCCCAGTGTGTAGACCGCACCTTCTTTGGTGGGGTTAGGTACCACGGGTGGCATCTTCTCGATCAAGTTGTGCAAACCTTCGATGGGGAAGGCGGGTGCCCAAATGCTGTTGAAGTAGGCTTTCACAGGTGGCAAGCCCCAGATGAACACAAACACAGACAAGATCGCCCAAGGTGTCCAGGCACGCACCAGCTCGGCACGTGTGTAGTGCGTCACGGGCAATGCAGGCTTGGCTTCGCCGCCGTCGGTTTCGTGGCCTTTGAGCGAGGTGGAAGTCCAAATGGTTTTCGGTTGCCACACGCGCAAGAACAAGATCAGAGAAGTCATCGACACGATGGCAGCAATGATGTCCACCAGCTCTGGGCCGATGTAGTTAGACACCAAGAACTGAGGAATCGCAAACGACAAACCGGTCACCAAAATGGCTGGCCAAATTTCCATCATCGCTTTACGACCGGCAAATGCCCAGATCAACCAGAACGGCACGAGCAACGAGAAGAAAGGCAATTGACGGCCAATCATCGCGGTGACTTCCATCAAGTCGTAGCCGTGCACTTTGGCCAGCGTGATCACAGGCGTGCCCAAAGCACCAAACGCCACAGGCGCGGTGTTGGCGATCAAGCTCAAACCAGAAGCAGCCAAAGGCGAGAAGCCCAAGCCAATCAAGATACCGGCGGTCACAGCCACGGGTGTACCGAAGCCAGCAGCGCCTTCGAAGAACGCGCCAAAACAGAACGCGATCAACAGCAACTGCAAGCGGCGGTCATCGGTGATGCCAGACAAAGAGTCTTGCAACACTTTGAAGCTGCCGTTTTGTTCGGCCAACTGTTGCAAGAAGATGATGTTCAACACGATCCAGCCGATGGGCAACAAGCCCGTCAAACCACCGTACATCGCGGCCTTGCCAGCCATCTCTGCGGGCATGCCATAAGCCAAGATGGCCACGGCCACGGCTGCGACCAAACCCAAACCAGCAGCAATGTGTGCTTTGATGTGCATGAAGCCCAAGGCCACCAACATCACCACCACGGGAATCGCCGCCAACAAGGTGGACACCACCATGTTGTTAAACGGGTCATAGACCTGTTGCCAAACCATACTTTTCTCCTTGAAACGTTGAATCAAAAATTGGTAATACCACTTAACCATAGTGTAAGAACCCACATACGGGCTAATAGCTAGGTAATTACCCTGTCATAGGGCTTCTGCGGGTGCGAAAGCTTCTAATTCAGCCAATAATTTGGTCTTACCACTTTTCAAATTTATGGCACCACTGTCATCCCCTGTTGTTCGTTTGGCCGATAGCGTGGTCAACGAAATCGAGAAGCAAATTCTGGATGGCGCACTGCGCCCCGGCGACCGCATTCCCTCTGAACGACAGCTGGCAGAAAACTTTGGCGTGTCTCGCCCCTCCATCCGCGAGGCCATTCAAAAGTTGGTCGCCAAGGGCTTGCTCATCACACGCCACGGCGGCGGCACCACCGTGACCGACAAACTCGACGCACCGTTCGTGGACCCATGGCAAGACATGGTGAAAGACCACCCCGTGCTGCACCGTGACATTTTGGAAGTTCGTGAAATGCTGGAGGCCCAAGCCGCCGAACTAGCGGCTCAGCGCGCCACCGACGTGGACATGGTCCGCCTAGACAAAGCCTTTGCCGCACTGGATGAAGCCTATGCCAGCAAAGACCTCGACAAATCCATCGCTGCGGATGTGGCGTTTCACCAAGCCATTGCCGAGACATCGCACAACGTGCTGATTGGTCACCTCACCGCCAGTTTGATGCGCGTCATCCATGACCACGTGAGCAACAACCTCAAACACTCCCACACGCGCCCCGCGCAATGGGACCAACTGCGCACACAGCACCGCACCATTTGGAAAGCCATCAAAGCCAACAAAGCAGACAAAGCCAGCGCTGCCGCCAAAGAACACAGTGTTTACATCCGCGAAAGCATTGAAAACAATGCGCTGGACGAACACCGCCGCGTCAGCGCCTTGCGCCGCGCGGGTACAAATTAGGCGCCGATAGGCACACCCCAATAAAGCCGCTGTGGGTTGTGGCTCAGCACATCGTCCAGATGCTGCGGCCCAACCCATGCGCTGAGTGCGGCAAACAACACGTCATAGGTGGCCAAGTGTTCGTGGTTGGTACAAGGCCAATCACTGCCCCACAGCAATGCAGCGGGCCCCAGCTCGTGCAACCACAGATGGGCAAGGCGCGCCGCATCCACGCCACCGAGGCGATACGCGCCACTGAGCTTGACGTAGGTCGCGGTGTGTTGTGCACGTTGCACCAACGCAGCAATGCTTACGTCCATGGCTCGCGCCGCAATCGGTTTGGCCATGTGATCGACCACCAGAGGCATGTCCGATGGCAGCTGCCTCAACACCTCAGACAATGCGCCTTGGTCGGTATGCACTTCTAAGTGCCAGCCTAATTCATGTAAGGTTCGCCACAGGCGGTCTGCGCGTGTCCACGCAGCCACATCGTGCGAGACCCCTGCCAAGTTCAGGCGTATGCCGCGCACGCCAGCGGCATGCAAAGCAATCAATTCATCGGCAGGTGTGTCCGCAGCCAACACGGCCACACCACGCAACGCCTCGGGGTGCGCCTTTAAAGCTTGGAGCATCAAGTGGTTGTCAACACCCAGAAAACTAGGCTGCACACACACACCCCGCGTCACGCCAACGCCTTGCGCAAGTGCCATCCAATCTTGCAGTGCAGCGGTGTACTGCGGCACATAGCGTGCGCCTGCAACGGCCTCGCCCGCATTGAACACATGAAAGTGGGTGTCTACCCAGTTTTTTGACGGTATCGAATTCATGGTGTACATTCTAGTCCTCTAGATGTCTAGTTTCAAACCATGAGCACCGCAACCCTCACCCAAACACCTGGCCAGAGCCGCTACGGCAAACTGGCGTTGGCCTTGCGCGATCGCATCTTGCAAGGTGAATGGGCGCCAGGCGAAATGATCCCCTCGGAATCAGCGCTGGCTCAAAGCTACGGCGTGGCATTGGGAACCATCCGACAAGCCCTGTCATTGCTGGTGGAAGATGGCGTGTTGCAACGCCGTCACGGCAAAGGCACCTTTGTGACCAAAGGGGTGGACGGCGCATCGATGATGCGTTTCTTTCGTTTTCGTGGTGTCGATGACGGCACCAGCGAAACCCCGCAATCACGCATCCTGTCCAGCCGCTTGCGGCGTGCCACTTCACAAGAGGCCAGCGTTTTTGGCCTGCCGCCAGATGCTCAAGTACTGCACCTTGAACGCTTACGCAGTTTGAGCCACGAGCCTTGTTTGCTAGAAACCATCGTCTTGCCTCTGCCACTTTTTGGAAAACTGGCGGATTCTGACACGGACGTATGGGACGACTTGCTCTACCCCATGTACCAACAACGCTGCGGCATCGTGATTCAAAAAACACAAGACAGCCTGAGCTTCTCGCAGCTCAACGCCACCCAAGCCAAACGACTCAAACTGGCAGCTGCGCACCCGTGTGTACAGGTCGAACGCCAAGCGTTTGACATGGCCGGGCGTTGCGTCGAATTGCGCACCACACGTGGCGATGCGTTTTCGTTCAAGTACACCACGCAACTGCAGTAAACACATATATTCAAAGGAGACACGACATGCGTCACGACACACCCCTTATTCGCCGCCATGCGCTGACAACGTTGGCCTTGGCATCATTGGCTTTGCACGGCGTAGCAACACCAGCCATGGCACAGAGCGCATTCCCCAACAAGCCCGTCACCTTGGTGGTCACTTACCCACCGGGCGGCGGCGCGGATGCCATGGCTCGCCTCATTGCACCCAAGATGGGTGAAGCCTTGGGTCAGCCCGTGATCATCGAGAACAAGCCTGGCGCGAGTGGCCAAATTGGCGCCTCGGCGGTGGCCAAGGCCGCACCCGATGGCTACACACTGATGCTGGATGCATCCTCTTTTTCAGCCAATCCAGCCCTGTACCCCAAGCTACCCTATGACAGCCTCAAAGCCTTCAAACCCATTGGCGTGGTGGCTTTGTTTCCAAACGTGGTGTTGGTCAACGCCAACTTTCCTGCCAAAAATATTTCTGAGTTGACCGCAGCTGCGCGCAAAAGCAAAGATGCGGTGTCGTATGCCTCCTCGGGCAACGGATCAGCCCAGCATCTGGCAGGCGCATTGTTTGAGTCTGCAGCCAAAGTTGACATGGTGCACGTGCCCTACAAAGGCGGTGGCCCTGCCTTGAATGATGTGATTGGCGGCCAGGTACCACTGTTCTTTGGCAACCTAGCTTCCACGCTGCAACATGTGCAGTCGGGCAAGCTCAAAGCGCTGGCGGTGACATCGGCCAAACGTTCGCCCATCTTGCCCGATGTCCCTACATTGGCCGAGTCTGGGTTGAAAGGCGCAGAGATTTACGAGTGGAACGCCGTGTTCGCCCCCGCCAACACACCCGAACCTGTGGTGAACAAATTGGCAGCTGCATTCCAACAAGCGTTGGAATCACCCGAAGTCAAAGCACGCGTGGCGCAGCTGGGTGGTGATATTCAAAAAGGTTCGCCTGAGCAAGCCAAGAAATTCATTGAGCAACAAATCAACCTGTGGAGCCACGTCATCAAGGAGCGTGGCATCACCACCGAATAAATTGTTGAAAGAAACCTATGAACGACCTGCACACCTCATCGCTCAATCGCCGCCAACTGTTGGCCAGCACGGCAGCATCTGCGCTCGGCCTGTCCCCGGTACTCGCACACGCAGAGGCTGCGTGGCCCAGCAAACCTTTGCGTTTGGTGGTGCCGTTTGCACCGGGCGGCAGCTCTGAAATTGTGGCGCGCGCCTTGGCTGGCGAAATGGCCAAGACGGTGGGCCAAAACGTGTTTGTGGACAACAAACCCGGCGGCGCAGGCAACATTGCCATGCAAGAGGTGGCCAACTCAACTGACGAACACACCCTCGTCTTGGGCCACATCGGCACCTTGGCGGTCAACCCCTACATCTTCCCAAAGCTGTCGTATGACGTGAACAAAGACTTCACGCCCATGACACTGATTTCCAAAGTGCCCAGCTTGTACGTGGTGCATCCCGACCTGCCCGTGAAGAACCTCAAAGAGTTTGTGGCCTACGCCAAAGCCAACCCAGGCAAACTCAACTACGGCTCTGCAGGCAACGGCAGCGCAGGCCACTTGGCGTTTGAATATCTGAAGATGGCAGCGGACATTTTTGTGCTGCACGTGCCTTATCGCGGCACCGGCCCCATGCTGACCGATTTGATGGCCGGTCGCTTGCAAGCCGCAGCGGTTGGCGCACCGGCCCTGTTGCAGTTCATCAAAGCCGGCAAGCTGCGTTGCATTGCCACGGGCAGCAGCACACGCTTGCCCTTGCTGCCCGATGTACCCACCGTGGCCGAACAAGGCTTCAAAGGCTTCGAGATGACGCAGTGGTACGGCTTGATGGCACCGAGCAAGATGCCCAAAACACACCTCGACAAGTTAGAAAAAGAAGCCATCGCTGCCGCGCGCAGCAAGGTCGTGCATGACAAGCTCAGCCAAGACACGGCCCTGGCAATTGGCAACACGCGCGCCGAGTTTGAAGCTTTCATCAAACTCGAACAAGCGCGTTGGAAACCCGTGATTGCGCGAGCGCAAATCAAGCCCGAGGGCATTTAAGCGCCGGTGAAATCTTTCACCATGTTGCCGTACCACTGCAAGTCGGCTTGCCACAACTCTTGGCGACGGAAGTTGTCATCGGTGACGGTTTGCAGCAAGTGGCCCTCTGCGCCCATCTTGTAATCAAACTTGACGTTGATGGCTTCGAGGGGTTCGGTGTTGACCAACATGTAGCAAAGGTTGTCGATGATGACGGGCTTCATCGGTTGGCCTTTGGACTGCTGCGCGATGTAGGTCGACACACTGCGGCCCATGCGGTTGGCGATGTGGCCGCTCTTGGGATAGTGGCCAAACTGCGGTGATACCGCGCCCACGCTGTCGCCAATCACAAACACATTCGGGTCGTCCTTCAAGTTGTAAAACTCAGGATGCACCGCCGCCCATGTGGTGGGCTTGCCTTCGGCGTTCTTGCCAATCGCGCCCATCTTCCACACGAGGTCGGCCGCTTGGTGGTGGCCCATGAAGATGGCGTCGTCAAACTTAAAGTCGCCCGCCATCGTCTTCACCACTTTGTTGTACGGGTCTAGCTCTTTCACGCCGGCGTTGGGCACGTAGGTGATGACGTCGTGGTACAGCTCATCAAACGCCATGCGGTAACCGCCGCCAATCGGCATGATGCGGGGCTTGGGGTCGAGGATCAAAATCTTCGCGGGGATTTTGTTCTTCTGGAAATAACTGGCCATCAAACACGCGCGCTCGTACGGTGACGGTGGGCAGCGGTGCGGTGGCGGAGGCAAGGTCATGACAAACGTGCCGCCTTTGAAGCCTTTGATTTTTTGCTTCAACGCCAAGTGCTCAGAGCTGGGCACATACGCGCTAGAGAAATGCTTTTGTGTGTAGGCCGCTGCGGCTCGGTCGTTGCCAAACCAAGGCTCGTAGGTCACGCGAATACCGGCAGACACCACCAACCAGTCATAGTCCACATAGCCTTGTGCGGTGTGCACGCGCTTTTTGTCGCGGTCAATGTCGGTGATTTCGGTTTGCACAAACGTGTAGCCCATGCGCTCGGCAGCGGCGGTGTACGAGTGCACGAGGAACGAGGTGTCCACCACATCCACCAACCATTTGTTGCTCAAGGGGCAAGACCAGAAGATGGGGTTCTTCTCAAGCAACACCACTTCGAGGTCGGGCGCGTCTTCGCGCAAATGGCGCGCGGTGGCTAAGCCACCCCAGCCACCACCCAACACCACCACGCGGCGCTTTTTGCCCTTGGGCAACAACTCGGTGGAAGGAGAAAAAAGAAAAGGCTGAGCGATGACAGAACTAGACGCTGCAGACAGCGCGCCCAATGCTGCCGCGCCCTTGATGAGGGTGCGACGTGCGGTGGTCATAAAGGACTCCGTGAATGTGAAGGGAAACCTGTCGGCGCATATGAGAAGCTGGGCTTCAATGCCTCGAAGGCAGGTTGCTCATGCGAGTGGCATGAGCGGGGGGAATGGTAAGCGATGCGCTGGCACCTCTATCACATGACCACAAAAAAGCCACCCGAAGGTGGCCATGAAAGCTGAATCGATCAGGCTTACTTGATGAAGCGAATTTGCTGATTGATGCGTTCAAGAATCGGTTTCTTCTTTTCGTTGAACACCGCTTTGTTCTCTTCGATCAAGTTTTTACCTTTGGTGTCAATCGAGATGATCAAGGGGCCAAACTCTTTCACGCGGTTGACCCACAAGGTTTCGGGCATGCCTAGGTCAGTCCACTCAGCGGCTTCAATCTTCTCCACTTGCGTGGCGGCCAACACAGCACAACCACCTGGAAAGATGGCATGCACAGCTTTGTTTTCCATGCAACCTGCTTGTGTTTCAGGGCCCATGCCGCCTTTGCCCACAATCAGTTTCACGCCGGTGCGTTTGATGAATTCTTTTTCAAACTTTTCCATGCGCATACTGGTGGTGGGGCCAATGGACACCATTTCGTATTCGCCGTTTTCTTTTTGGCGCACGATGGGGCCAGCATGAAAAATCGCGCCACCTTCTAAGTTGACGGGCAGCTCGCGTCCCAGCTCAATCAATCGGCGGTGCGCCACATCGCGGCAAGTGACCAGCGTACCTGTGAGGTACACCACGTCACCGATGTTCAAGGACTCAAGGTCTTCGTCTTTGATGGGGGTGGTGAGAATTTTCTTCACAGCTTGAATCCTTTGTGCGAAATGATTTCGTAAGACATGTCGGCATTGATCTTGATCTTGCCGCGACGGTGCGCCCAGCAGCCGGTGGACACCGCCACACCAATGGTGGAAGGGTGACGTGCGGATGACTCGATGTTCACGCCCATCACGCTGTTGTTACCCGTCAAGCCTTGCGGGCCTAAGCCCAACTCGTTCAAGCCATCGGTCAACAGCTCTTCCATCAAGGCTGCGTTGTCGTTGCTGTGGCGCGAGGTCACGGGGCGAAGAATGGCTTTCTTCGACAAACGTGCCGCCGTTTCAGCCGAGGTGGACACACCCACACCGACCAACAAAGGTGGACAAGCATTCACGCCGCGTGAGGTGATGACGTCAAACACAAACTCGGCCACGCCTTCGTAGCCTTGCCCGGGCATCAAGACTTTGGCTGCGCCGGGCAAGGTGCAACCGCCACCTGCCATGTACACATCGATGATGACGCTGTCGTCACCCGGTACGATTTCCCAATCGAGCCATGGAATTTTTGAACCAGTGTTGGTGCCTGTGTTTTTTTCGACAAAGGTCTCCACCGCGTTGTGGCGCAGTGGGCCGTCTTTGGTAGCGCCTTGTGTAGCGCCCAACAAAATTTCTTCCAACTCACCCAACAACGGAAAGTTGGAACCTGCGGTGAGGAAGTATTGAATGACGCCGGTGTCTTGGCAGCTCGGGCGGTCGAGCTTGTCAGCGGCGTCTTGGTTTTGACGCATGGACTCGTACACCTCTTTGGCCAAGAAGTTGACTTCTTTTTCACGCAACTCGCCCAGCTTTTCGGTCACGTCGGTGGGCAAGCGCTTGCCGATGTACGACGTGAACTTGGCCATCACATGGGTCAGGTCTGCTATTGCTGTTTCTTTGTTCACGGGGAACTCCTTTGGTAAATGGGTGGGCGCTCAGTCGAGCGTGACCTTGCCTGCTTTGACTAAACCAGCAAACTTTTCGGTTTCTTCTTTGATTTGTTTGGCCATCTCGTCGGGCTTGTTGCCGATGGGCTCTGCGCCGATATCCAACATTTGCTTTTTGAACTCGGTGGAATGGATGATCTTCACAATCTCAGTGTTGAGTTTTTGCACCACATCTTTAGGTGTGGCAGCAGGCGCTAACAAACCAAACCAAGTACCAATCGCGATGCCGGGCACACCCGCCTCTTGCAAAGTGGGCACATTGGGTAAAGCCGAAGAACGCTTGGCCGTGGTCACCGCCAATGGCTTTAACTTGCCTTCTTTGATGAAAGGCAACACAGGCGTGACGGTGTCAAACGACATGTCCACTTGGCCGCCCAACAAATCGGTGGTCAACGGTGCGCTGCCTTTGTAGGGCACATGCAGCACTTGCGCGCCCGACACGATTTGAAACTGCGTGCCAATCATGTGCTGCGCCGTGCCGTTGCCGTTGGAGCCGTAGGCCAGTTTGTCCGGTGTGGCCTTGCCTGCGGTCACGAGGTCTTTCACGCTGTTGTAGGGCGACTTGGCATTCACCACCAACACGTTGGGCACCAAGGCCACGGTGGTGATCGGTGCGAAGTCCTTTTCAAAGCTGTAGGTCAGGCCCTTGTACACACTGGTGGCGATGGTGTGGTGCACCGCGCCCATCAGCAAGGTGTAGCCATCGGCATTGGCCTTGGCCACTTGTGCAGCACCCAAGGTGGCACCTGCGCCGGGCTTGTTGTCGACGATGACGGTCTGGCCCAAATTGGCCGAGAGCTTGGTGGACACCGCACGGGCCAACACGTCGGTCGTGCCACCGGGTGGGAACGGCACGACGATGGTAATGGTCTTGCTGGGCCACGCTTGGGCCTGCGCCAAACCTGCTGCGCCACATAGGGCAGCCACCCACATTTGCTTTTTGAACCTGCTCAACATGTTGTCTCCTTTTGTTTGTTGGAAACAACTGTAGATTTTTCAAGGTTAAAAATTCAGCGCTATATTCAAAGCATTGTTAACCTAAAGCTAAAGATATGACCAAGCTCATCAGCCCTGCCGACTTAGGCTTTTTCATCGCGTTAGCCAACGCAGGCTCGCTCAGTGCCGCCGCGCGCGAGCAAGGCATCTCTACCGCAGCGGTCAGCCGCCACTTGGGGTTGATGGAGTCGCGTTTAGGCATTCCGCTGGTCAACCGCACCACACGGCGCATGGGCCTCACGCCCGAGGGTGAGGTGTATTTGGACTACGCCCGCAAAATCATGGGCGACATCGAAGGTCTTGAAACCCACTTGCTAGGTGCCACCGCTGCACCGCAAGGCCTGCTGCGCGTGAACGCCACTTTAGGTTTTGGCCGCAGCCACATTGCGCCCCTCATCTCACAGTTCACACGCCTGCACCCCAAGGTGGATGTGCAGTTACAGCTCTCGGTCAACCCACCGCCCAGTGGCGACGATGCGTTTGACATTTGCTTTCGCTTTGGCAACCCGCCCGACTCGCGCTCGATCGCCCGCTTCATTGCGGCCAACCAACGCGTGGTGGTGGCCTCGCCCGCATACCTCAAGAAATTTGGCACACCTAAAACACCAACTGACCTGGTGAAACACAACTGCATTGGCATACGCCAAGGCGACGAAGCCTATGGCCTGTGGCGCTTCACCACCGCCAAGGGCAAAGCCAAAGAGCAACAAACCGAGAGCGTGAAGATTCGCGGCAACCTCACCACCAACGATGGCGGTGTGGCGCTGAACTGGGCGCTCGATGGCCACGGCGTGCTGCTGCGCGCGCAATGGGATGTAGAGAAATATTTACAGACTGGCAAACTGGTGCAACTGCTACCCAACTACAACAGCCCCGATGCAGACATCTATGCCATCTACGCTGAACGCCACCGCACCTCAGTGCGGGTGAAGGCCTTGATTGATTTTGTAGCAGCGGCGTTTAAGCGCTGACAAACACCATACACACAGGGCTGCCGCAATGCACTTCGTGTTGCGTGGGCCTGAGCCTGCCGTCTTGCGAGTTCACCCCCAAGGTCACGATGGTGTCGCTGTCCTCGTTCAACACATACATCCAGCGGTTGCTGGGGTCTAAGGCAAAGAACCGTGGCGTACGCCCCATGGCCGCTTGCGTTTGAATCAACGTCAAACGTCCAGACACTGGATTGACTGAGAACACCGCGATCGAATCCTCGCCCCGGTTGGAGGCATACACAGTTTGTCCGGCCTGATCCACTTCAATTTCAGAAGATCGGCTGTTGGCTGTGAAGGTGTCTGCCAGCGACGACACGATTTGAAAAGGTGTGAGCGCTCCCGTCTTCGCATCCAAGTGATACGCCGTGACGGTGGAATCCAGCTCGTTCACCACATACACCCAAGGCTTGGTTGGGTGAAACGCCAAATGCCTAGGCCCCGATGTTTCGCGTGCTGCCACATCGGGTACATCCGCAGCATGTAACTGACCATCGGCAAAGCGGAAGGCAAACACTTTGTCGAGTCCTTTGTCTGGCACCAACACAAATTGGCCACTTGGGTCAAACGGGTTGAAGTGTGGTTTGGTGAAGGGTTGCTCTTTGCGATGCGGGCCGGGTTCCCCCGTCAATTGCACCTTCTGCGTCAAAGGCAGTAACGAACCATCCTCGGCAATAGGGAGCACCACCAAAGTGCCCGTGATGTGGTTGGACACCACCACAAACTTCTCCGTGGGATCGAGCGCTAAATGCACAGGGTTTTTACCTTCTGTGCTTTGACGGTTCAAAAATTCGAGCTTGCCCGATGCTGCATCAATCTTGAATGCACTGATGTCTTCACAGTCACCGTGTACAACATACAAGCGGTCTCCTGCCTTGTTGCGTGCAAGAAAAGATGGATTCACCAAATCACCCACCACTTGCACCAAGCTCAACTGGCCGGTGACAGCGTCGCATTTGAAAACGCTGATGCCATCGCCTCGGGCATTGCGCTCACGTGTGGTGCGTGAGCCAACATAAGCAAACATCGTCGCGCCCATCTCAAACACCAGACGCCACAGACGCACCTTGAATGCCATGGCGTTGAAGCGCATCCGCCACAAAACCACTGGCTTTCATTTCTTCCACATAGGCGGCCAAATAGTGGGCTGCGTCAGCACCGCGTGACTTCGGCGTGCCCATGGCTTGCTGAATCACCATGAAGCGGCCTGGCAGCAAACGATGGCCTGCAAACCTTGCCAAATCAGATTCGAGTTGTTGCTTCACGCCTGCCGCCACTTCGAGTTTTTGTTCAACAAATACATCCACCACGGTGGGTGATGTGGGCGCACGCACGATGTCAGCGTGCTTCAACTCACGGGTCAAGAACAAATCGTAGGCGCTGCCCTTGCCCACTGTCACGCGAATACCTTCACGGTCTACCTCGTCGTTGCTTTGAATTGCTGAATCTTGCGGCACCAAATAACTGCCCTCAATCAACACATACGGCGCGGTAAACGAAATGCCTTCTCCACGCAGCGGGTCGATGGCAAAGAAACCAATGTCGGCCTGCTCTGCCTTCACGGCTTCGACAGACTTACCTGCCGCGTCAAACACCACCAACTCAATCTCCACTCCCAAGCGCTTGGCAAAGTTGTTGGCCAAATCAATCGACACACCAAAGGGCAAACCCGTGGCGGCATCTTTGTTGGCCAAGATGGGATTGCCTAGGTTGATAGAAGCGCGGAGCTTACCGGTGGGGGTGAAAGCGTGAAGGATGTCTGAGGTGAGGTTCATGGCGAATCAAGTTAAGGATTCAAAAGACGTCGAATCTTTTGGTGGTTTTCAAGGGTACGTTGCAAGTGCTTGCGCATCATTTCGGCGGCATCCACACGTTTGCCTTTGGCAATCAGATCGAGCACCTGCAAATGTTGCTGGCAATGCTCGGTGTAACGCTTGCGGTCTTGCATGGAGCGGTACGAAATCAAACGGCGAACGCGGTTCACACGGCGAATGGTGTCAATGAAAAATGGGTTGCCCGAAGCTTCCACCAAGGACTCATGAAAACGCACACCGCGTTCGTGTAATTGGTCAGGTGTGTCGGTCTCAATGCCGCCATCCAACAAATGGTGTTCGGCGGCTCGGCATTTGTCCAACACCTCAGGCGAGAGGTGGTAGCTTGGTTCAAGCAATGCCGCAGGCTCTAAGGCCAAACGCAAACGGTAGGACTGCAACAAACTATCTGGCGTGGTCAGCATGCTGGAGAACTCCCAGCCGTAGCCCGCCTTACGTTGCGCCCATCCCTCTTGGGCAATGCGATTGAGCACAGCCTTGAGCTGGGCAGCCGTCAGCTCGTATTTGGTTTTGATGAAGGACTCCGTCACCTCCAAAGGCAAGGTGCCCTTGAGCACATCGTCAGCCATTCGGAAATACGTGGCAGACACAGCATCGCCTTGTGTAATGCCAAGTTTTTTTTCTAACTTGGCATCGATGGGCTTAGCCAAAAAGTAGCCTCGGTTGGGCTCACGCCGCAGCAGACCTTTCGATTCAAACAGAGCCAATGCATCGTTCACAGGTGAACGCGACACATGGAACCGGTCGGCCAAAGCTTGTGCGGGCAAGTGACTGCCTTTCACCAAGCCTTCATCGCGGATGAAATCAAGAATCAAATGGGGGATAGATTTGTCAGAGCTCATGCGATGCAATTTTGGCCGACATCAGCGGTGGGCACGGATTGTTTTTTGCAAGATAGACGGAATCACACCGCCGTCGCGCAACAACTCGACTTCGAGCTGCGTCTCCACTGCCGCACGCGCTTGAAAGGTCTCGATGCGCCCATCTGCACGGTGCACGCGCACCTCAATGCTGGCTCGGGGTTTGACCGCGGCCACCTCAGCGGCCATCTCAATTTGGTCACCCGCTTGAATCGCCAAGGTTTGCGGGGTCACCCCAGCAGGCATCAACACAGGCAAGATGCCCATGCCAATCAAGTTCGAACGGTGAATCCGCTCAAAGCTCACGGCCAACACAGAGCGAATGCCCAGCAAACGTTGACCTTTGGCAGCCCAATCGCGTGACGAGCCCATGCCATAGCGCTCACCTGCCACCAACACCACAGATTGACCCGCATCACGATAACGCTGGGCCACATCCCAAATGGGTTGCACATCGCCACTGGGCACATGCAGGGTGTGCGCCACTGGCATGTTGGGTTTGAGTAAGTTGACCAAGGTCTTGCTGTGGAATGCCGCTCGCATCATCACTTCCCAGTTGCCACGGCGCGAGGCAAACACATTGAGGTCGTTGCGGTCATCACCACGCTCCACCAAAAAGTCAGCCACCAAGCTGTTGGGAGGGATCGCACTGGCTGGCGAGATGTGGTCGGTCGTCACATCGTCTCCCACCACCAACAAGGGATAGGCTTTGAATGTGCCAAGCTGGCTGCCTTCAGTCACAGCTGCAAACGGAGGGCGGCGAAGAATGGTGGAGTTGTCGTCCCACGGGTACAAAGGGGTGTCGGGCGCTTGCAAGGCTTTCCACATCGGGTTGGCTGTGGCGATGATGAAGTCACGACGGAAGTCAGTGGCATCCAAGGCTTTGGCTACATGCTGTTGAATTTCAGCGTGTGTGGGCCAAATGTCTTTCAGATAAACCGGTGTGCCGTTGTCCAACACTTGAATGGGTTCTTGCGACAAATCTTTGCTGGCGTCGCCCGCCAAGCCAAACGCAATCACCAGCGGCGGTGACATGATGTAGGCCAACTCCAACTCGGGGTGAATACGTCCAGGGAAATTTCGGTTACCCGACAAAATGGCGACGGGCTGAATTTGCTGTGCTTTTTGCGCTTCCACAATCGATGAAGGCAAACCGCCTGAATTACCAATGCAGGTGGTACAGCCGTAGCCCACGATGCCAAAGCCAACAGCTTCTAAATCGTCTAACAAACCCGCACGCTTGAGGTAAGACGCAGCCGCAGGCGAACCGGGGCCCAACGATGTCTTCACCCAATGCGGCACCTTCACACCCAACTGTCGCGCTTTACGGGCGAGCAAGCCAGCGGCAATAAGCAACGCGGGGTCAGATGTGTTGGTGCAACTGGTGATCGCAGCAATGGCCACAGGATGTTTGGGCAATGTGGCACTGTGCGTTGCAGGTTGAAAGTTCAACGCTGCCAAAGCGTCGCCCGACTTGGCAAACGGCAACAAATCTTGCGGACGCTTAGGTCCCGCAATGTGCATTTCAATCGCAGACAAATCAATCGTGATGCACTTGGTATAACGTGGCTCAGCCGCGCCATCAAACCAAAGACCTTGACGTTTGGCATAGCTCTCAACCAACGCCAATGCAGCGTCTGATCGCCCTGTGGACTTCAAATAGTCCAGCGTGTTTGTGTCGATGGGGAAATAGCCTGTGGTTGCGCCGTACTCAGGTGCCATATTGGCGACCACCGAACGATCACCCGCAGTCAAGGCACTCACACCAGGACCATAGAACTCAACGAACTCGCCGGTCACCCCCAGCTTGCGTAATTCATGTGTGACCACCAAAGCCAAGTCCGTCGCCAACACGCCCGGCGAAAACTGCCCCACCAGTTTGACACCCACCACATCGGGAATGCGCAACATGGTGGGCATGCCAAACATCACTGTTTGTGCTTCTAAGCCACCTACGCCCCAGCCCAACACGCCAATGCCATTGACCATGGGTGTGTGACTGTCTGTACCAATCATCATGTCAGGCACAGCCCATGTTTGACCATGCTTTTGTTCAGTGGTCACCACCGTAGCCAATTGCTCTAGGTTGATGGTGTGCATGATGCCCGTGCCTGGCGGATTGATGCTCACACCCTTGAGCACTTGCGACGCCCAACGCAAAAAACGATAGCGTTCTGAATTGCGGCGAATTTCGTGTTGCAAATTTTCTGTGGCCGCATTGGGTTTGGCATACGCCTCCACGGCCAGCGAGTGGTCCACCGACACATCGACCTGCAAGCCTGGGTTGAGCACCGTCGGGTCTACACCCGCTTCGGCCAAAGCATTGCGCATTGCTGCAATGTCCACCAAGGCAGGCGTACTGGTGGTGTCATGCATCAAGACACGTCCAGGCTGAAATGCAATCTCAGCTTCACTCGTTCCTGTGTCCAACCAATCAAAGATGGACTGCACGGCCAACAAGCGCTCTTCGCCCGTCATATTGCGCACGGCGTTTTCTAGCAACAAGCGCAAGACAACGGGCAGCTGCTGAAGTTTGTCACCGCACAACGCAAGCAAATCCACCACGGCATAAGACTGGTGGCCGACCGAAAAATGAGCAGGTTCAAAGTTGTAGGTGTTTTCCATAGATTGCATTATTGCATTTTTAACGCATAAAATGCAATTTATCGTTAACCCTGAGCAATTCAACTTGATCAACCTAGGAGTCACCGCATGTTTCATTTCCGTCGCAAATTCTTGCTAAGCGCCCTGTCTATCGCGACCAGCATGGTCGCAAGCACAGGTGCATTCGCTCAAGAGTTCCCAAATAAAACCATCACCATCGTTGTGCCCTTTTCTGCGGGCGGCGGTGTCGACACCATTGCACGCTTGTTGGCTGAAAAGCTGCGTGGCACGTTGAAACAAAACGTCATCGTGGACAACAAGGCCGGGGGCAGCGGCATGATTGGTGCAAACGCTGTGGTCAAAGCAACGCCCGACGGATACACCTTGCTGCTGGGTTCTGCCGGGGAAACAGCCATCAACGCGTTTGTTTACAAAAACAAAATGCAATACAACCCAGCCAAAGATTTGGCCCCCATCACGTTGGTCACGCGTATTCCAAACGTCTTGGTCGCAAGCCCCACACTGCCAGTGAAAAACATCGAAGAGTTGGTGGCTTATGGCAAAAAGAACCCAGGCAAGCTGGCCTACTCAACCAGCGGCGTCGGCAACCCTCAACATTTGAATGGTGAGTTGTTAGAAGAACTGGCTGGCATCCACATGGTGCACATTCCCTACAAAGGCGCATCAGGACAATTGGTCGATGTGGTGTCTGGCAACGTCGACATGACCTTTGTGAGCTACACAGCGGCTAAGGCATTCATCAAGGATGGCAAAGTCAAAGTCATTGCTGTGACCTCTGCCAAACGCACCAGCTTTGCACCGGAAATTCCAGCCATTGCCGAATACAAGCCATTGGCAAAGTACCAGTTGGAAAACTGGTTTGGCCTATTTGCCCCCGCTGGCACGCCCGACGCTGTGTTGCAAAAGCTCAATGCGGCGGTGACCCAAGCCATCAAAGACCCGGACTTGGCCAAGCGCCTACAAGACCAAGGTGGCGAACCTGCACCCATGAGTACACAGCAATTCCGTGACTTCATCAAAACGGAGTCTGTGCAATTCCAACGCATTGTGGAAACCGCAAACATCACCGCAGAGTAAGCCGCGCAAGACCGCAGTGACGCCGCGCCCGAGCTAACCAGGCTCGGCGTTGGCCAAACTTTGCTAACCGTAAGACCTCCACCTAGGGAAAGCCCCAAACCATTACCTCACCATGTCATCATACCATCACACCAGCTTTGAGGGATACGCCTCTCAGTTTGTGGAGACCCATTCGCAGATGTCAAATCAATGGAGATATGAATGACAGTAAAGATTGCTTTGTTTGGTGCAGGTGGAAAGATGGGCGTTCGCCTGTCTCAAAACCTGAAAGGTTCGGCTTACCAGGTCAGTCATATTGAGCCGGGTGAAGTAGGTCGCAAGCGCCTGCGAGAAGAAGTCGGTGTGGAATGTGTGCCCGTGGAACAGGCCTTGGCAGACGCCGATGTGGTCATCCTCGCCGTCCCCGACACATTGATCGGAAAACTATCGGCAGAGATTGCCCCCAAGCTGAAAGCCGGCACCATGGTCATGACCTTGGATGCAGCGGCTCCTTTCGCAGGTCACTTGCCCAACCGTCCTGACTTGGTTTACTTCGTGGCGCATCCTTGCCACCCCTCTATCTTCAATTCCAAAGCGCACACAGAAGGCTCACCCGATTACTTTGGGGGCGTGAGCGCACCACAGTCGATCGTGAGCGCGTTGATGCAGGGTGATGAATCTACTTTTGCATTGGGTGAGGCCATCGCCAAGACCATTTACCAACCCATCGAACGTTCATACCGCGTCACTGTTGAACAAATGGCGCTGCTTGAGCCAGGCTTGTCTGAGACTGTGTGCGCAACATTGCTAGATGTCATGCGTGAGGCGATGGACGAAGTCGTTGCGCGCGGCGTACCGCCAGAGGCAGCACGCGACTTTCTGCTCGGCCATATGACGATCTTGAGCGCAGTGATCTTCAAACAAATCCCAGGTCAATTCTCTGACGCCTGCAACAAAGCCATCGTGAACGGCAAGCCTCGCTTGATGCGCGATGACTGGAAAAAGATTTTTGATCGCGCAGAAATTGCCGAAAGCATTGAGCGAATTACCTGACCGCAACATAGAAAACCGCTTCACATCTATCAAAAGGAGACAACGACATGAACAAAACTAAATTGACCATTGCAGCAACCGCACTTCTCGCAGGCATGGCTGTCAACGCAGAAACCATTCTGAAGATTGGGTACTCAAACGCCATTAACTCGCACTACGGTGTGGGCGCGGTGGCTTTCTGCGAGGGCGTTGAAAAAGGAACGCAAGGGCGCTACAAATGCCAGCAGTACCCCAACAATGCACTGGGTGGCGAACGCGAAATGATTGAGGCTGTACAGATTGGCACCCAAGATCTTGCCAACGTCTCAACAGGCCCATTGGGCAACTTTGTGCCTGAAGTCAAGGTTGTAGATATTCCCTTCCTGTTCCGCGACTATGACCACGCACGAAAAGTGATGGATGGCCCGATTGGTCAGGATCTGCTGAAGAAGATGACCTCCAAGGGTGTGGTGGGTCTCGCTTGGACAGAAAACGGTTTCCGTCACATGACCAACAGCAAGCGCGCCATCTACACGCCAGATGATGCCAAGGGCCTGAAGATGCGAACCATGGAAAACAAGGTTCACATGGATGGCTACAAAACTTTTGGAATCTTGCCCACCCCCATGGCATGGCCTGAAGTATTTGGTGCCTTGCAACAAGGCACCGTGGATGGCCAAGAGAACCCGATCCCCGTCATCTTGTCGGGCAAGTTGTGGCAAGTTCAAAAGCATTTTTCGTTGACGAATCACGTGTATTCACCAGCAGCATTGATCATCTCGCCTGCAATCTGGCAAAAACTTTCTGACACCGACAAAGCAGTCTTTGTTGATGCCGCCAAGAAAGCTTCTGTGATCCAGCGCAAAAAAGTCAACGACGATGAAAGCAACGGCATCACCCAAATGGAGAAAGAGGGCATGCAAGTTGTGAAAAAGGTAGACGGCGATGCATTCCGCAAAGCCGTAACGCCTGCTTACGCAACGTTTGCGAAAGAGTTTGGTGCTGACAAGATTGCCGCAATCCAGGCCATCAAATAAACCTTCGCCACCCTATATGCCAGAGGTGGGCCATTCGCTCACCTCCGGCAGGAGCTTTGCATGAAATATCTTGAGTCGTGGTTTCTGACGGCCAATCGCTGGGCATTAATCGTTTTACTCGCAGCGATGTCCATGATTATTTTTGCCAACATTTCGTTGCGCTACTTTACAAATGAGTCCATCGAATGGGCAGAAGAAGTAGCCCGCTACTTGATGGTTTGGTTGACGTTTTTAGGGGCAGGTCCCGTGCTGCGCTATGGCGGTCATATTGCAGTTGAAAACTTGCAGGACAGCCTGCCCACCGCCTGGGCACGCGCGCTTCGCGTATTGATTGCATTGATGTTGTCGGGGTTTTTCTGCTTCATCATTTGGTACGGCCTCATCTATGTTGAGCGCGTTCAATACCAAGTCACACCCACCACACAAATTTCAATGTCATGGATCTACGCATCCATGCCTTTGGGCGGCGCATTGCTGCTCATACATTGGTTGCTCATTGTTCGCGACTATGTAGCGACGCGCACCTTCGCATCCGATTCACATTTCGACGCCACCGCGAGTGCTTCACTATGAGTCTCAGCTTAATTCTTCTTCTCAGTTGCTGCTTTTACTTAGCCATTGGTCTGCCCGTTGCTTTTGCACTGGGCTTCTCAACGCTCACCGCTTTGGTCTTCGGGGCTGATTACCCCTTGTTCGTTTTGCTCAAGCAAACATACGAGGGTGTGGACAGCTTTCCACTCATGGCCGTGCCATTTTTTATCTTAGCGGCAGAACTCATGAGCGGCGGGTCGTTGACTGAGGTGTTGTTGAAATTCGCCGCTCAATTTGTGGGCCACAAACGCGGCGGCTTGGGCTACACCAACGTGGTGTCGCTGACTTTCTTTTCCGGCATTTCGGGATCTGCGCTGGCCGATGCCGCAGGCCCTGGCTCCATGATGATTCGCATGATGGACAAGGCGGGCTATGACCGCTCTTACGCAGCTGCACTGACCGCTGCGACGGCAATCGTGGGCCCCATCATTCCACCGTCGATCATCATGATCATTTATGCATTACAGGACGAACGTGTCTCGGTGGGTGCGTTGTTTGTGGCGGGCTTTGTCCCTGGCATTTTGATTGCAGCGGGCATGGCGTTGGTCAACTTTCGTGTATCAAAGCAACGCAACTACAAAGGCATTCCTGGTAACGAAACATTCGCAGAAAAAATGCTCGTCACGTGGAAGGCCATTCCTGCCCTGATGCTGCCTGTGATTATTTTGGGCGGCATGCGTGCAGGTTGGTTCACACCGACTGAAGCCTCTGTGGTTGCCGTGTTTTACGCCTTGGTGTGCGGCAAATGGATTTATCGCACGCTGGAATGGAAAGCAGTACCCGACATCCTGTCACGATCAGCACTGATGACCGCTTCGGTGCTCATCATCATTGGCACGTCAAACGCATTTGCATGGGTTCTGACGATTGATGGATTGCCGATCAAACTGGCCGAATGGATGGGGACACAAGACATGTCTGCCTTCACCTTCTTGATTGCTGTCAACATCTTCTTGCTGATCTTTGGCATCTTCATTGAGCCGTTGCCGGGTGTGATGGTTTTGGTTCCCATCCTTGCCCCTGTCGCGGCCAAGCTGGGGGTGGATCCCGTGCATTTCGCAATGGTGGTCATCTTCAATTTGACGCTGGGCATGATCACGCCCCCGGTTGGAGGCTTGCTGTTTGTGACCTCCAACGTGTCCAAAGTTCCACTGGATGCGCTGGTCAGAGAACTGAAGCCTTTCCTATGGGCGCATGCCATTATTTTGGTTCTTCTGACCTTTGTGCCAAGTCTGAGTACTTGGCTGCCACACACACTTGGATTCAATTAAGTAGCGTTCTCGCTATGGGTTCTCACATCACCTAAACATCATGACTGAACGCATTCACGCCACCTACTGGTTAGAAACCCCTGAAGATCCACTTCGCGCGGCTCAAACCATCGCTGGAGAACAGTCCAGCGGTACTTTCCTATCTCTGGCTAACGAGACCGATGAACTCAAAGAGCGAAGCGGTGCACGCATTGAGCGCCTCACCGTATTAGAGACAGACACGCAACCCAGTCTTCCAGGTAAGTACAAAGAAGGTGCCACGTTCACCCGATGTCTTTTGGAGCTGTCATGGTCAATTGACAACATGGGGGTTTCACTTCCCAACGTCATGGCGACAGTCGCAGGTAACTTGTTTGAGTTGCAGTGCGTTTCAGGTCTGCGAATTTTGGACCTCCAACTCCCCCCCATATTCGCTCGCACCTACCCCGGCCCCGCATTTGGCATTGCAGGCACGCGCCAGCTCGCAGGCGTTCCCAATGGGCCCTTAATTGGCACGATCATTAAACCGAGTGTGGGGCTCTCGCCAGAACAAACTGGGCTGGAAGCCAGAAAACTCATACAAGGCGGCATTGACTTCATCAAAGATGATGAACTTCAGGCCGTAGGACCACACTGCCCTTTCGAGGACCGCGTGCGTGCCGTCATGCGCGAAGTACATCAAGCCTCCGATCGCCTGGGCCGAAAGGTCATGGTGGCCTTCAACCTCACGGGTGAGCTCGATGACATGAAACGCCGTCATGACTTCGTTCAATCGCAAGGTGGCACGTGCATCATGGTGAGCCTCAACGCCATCGGACTCGTTGGCTTGCACGAACTTCGTCGCCATACAGCGTTGCCCATTCATGCACACCGCAATGGCTGGGGCTATTTGAGCCGGCACCCTGCATTAGGTTGGGATTACCGTGCCTGGCATAAGATTTGGCGCTTGGCCGGTGCGGACCATCTGCACGTCAACGGCATTGGCAACAAATTCAGTGAGACCGATGAACAAGTGGCCGAGTCTGTGCGTGCCGTGATTGAGCCCATGTGGTCAGATGCCCCCATGCACGTGATGCCCGTGTTTAGCTCGGGGCAAACAGGCTTGGTTGCTGCAGCAACGTATGCATCGACATCCAACAGCCAAGACTTGATCTTTGCAGCAGGCGGTGGAATTTTTGGCCACCCAGCTGGCGTCGCTTCAGGCGTCGCGGCGTTGCGTCAGGCCTGGGATGCCGCAGTCGCAGGCGTGCCGCTCCAGCAAGCTGCGTCAGAAAAAACTGAGTTGGGTCAAGCAATGGGGTTTTGGTCATGAACCACGCCACATCTGAGCTGCTGCCTGATGGCCCTCTGTTGGCTTATTACGGGGATGACTTCACTGGCTCTACCGATGTCATGGAAGCATTCACCCTGGCTGGCGTACCCACCGTTTTGTTTTTGCAGACACCGTCTCAGGCTTGGGTGAAAAAGTTTTCGCATATGAAATGCGTTGGCTTAGCGGGCACATCTCGCGGGCGTAGCCCTGCATGGATGCAGCAAAACCTGCCGCCCGCGTTTGCAAGCCTCAAGGCGTTTGGCGCACCCATCTTGCAATACAAGGTTTGTTCCACCTTTGATTCCAACCCTGAGATTGGCTCCATTGGTACGGCCATTGATCTTGGGGTCAAAGTGATGGGAGATTCCTGGTCTCCGATGGTGGTCGGCGCCCCTCGCTTGCGTCGCTATCAGGCGTTCGGACATTTGTTTGCAGCAATGGGAGACGCGGTTCATCGACTCGATCGCCACCCCACCATGTCGCGCCATCCAGTGACACCGATGGACGAGGCCGATTTGAAACAACATTTGGCCAAACAGACATCCAAGCGCATTGAACTTGTGGACCTGGTGGCACTCAAACAAGGTCTGGGTCAACAACGTTTGGATGCAGCCATGGGCAACGACGGTCCCGTTGTTTTGCTCGATGTGATTGATGAAGAAACACTCGCTCTTGCAGGTCAACTCGTCTGGACGAACCGAGGATCTGGTCTCTTTTCTGCATCCTCATCGGGCTTGGCATACGCTTTGGTTGCACATTGGCGACGCGTTGGATTACTCAGCGCCCCCACTGACTTTCCACAGACAAAAGGCGTCGATTGCATCGCCGCCATTAGTGGAAGTTGCTCACCCGTGACCGCAAGTCAAATCACGTGGGCTGCGGCGCATGGTTTTGATACGCAACGCATGGATGTCAAAGCCGTCTTGTCAGCAGACACATGTGCAGTCGAAGTTGAACGGCTGGTTCAGTTAGCGCAACTGGCCGTGCAAAAACGGGTGAGTCCTTTGATCTATTCAGCGAGTGGACCCGATGACCCTGCGGTCCTCGGCTTTTCAAAACTCGCCAGTGAGGCCGGCATAGAACTGTCTCAAGCCCATGAACGCGTAGGCCAAGCCCTGGCGTCGATCATGCGACGCATTGTGGACACCACGGGTATTCAACGCATCGCGATTGCGGGCGGCGATAGTTCGGGCGCGGTTGCCAGTGCCCTCGATATTGCAGCACTCACCGTTGTCAGCCAACTGACACCAGGTGCGCCGCTGTGTCGCGCACACGCAGAATCGACAGACATGGATGGCTTGGAGGTGGCGTTGAAAGGCGGACAAATGGGTGGACCTGACTTTTTTGAACGGGTACTGAAAGGCACCGCCTAGTGCACTGCCGTTAATATGACGTTCAGCTATCCTTGCCGCACCATGAAAACAGAACCCATACAGCGTAGAAAGATTTACCAAGAAGTCGTAGACCGATTGCTACAGCGTATTCGCTCAGGCGAATGGCGCGCTGGTGATCAACTGCCCTCTGAACGTGACCTGATGGACACGTACGGTGTAGGGCGCCCCGCGATTCGTGAAGCCTTGCAAGACCTTGCCCGTTCCGGCATCGTGGAGATCACCCATGGCGAACGCGCCCGCGTGGTGGTACCAACGGCTGATTTGTTGATTGAACAGGTCGCTGGTGGCGCGAAACACATGTTGCTCATGGAGCCGGGAATGCTGGAGCATCTCAAAGATGCACGCGTTTTTCTGGAAACTGGGTTGTGCAAGATGGCGGCTCAAAATGCGACCCAAGAAGACAAAGCCCGGTTGTTAGCGCGATGGGAAGCGCATTGCGAAGCGCTGAACGAGATGGATCAGTTTCTTTATCGCGACATGTTGTTCCATCGCGAGATTGCGTCTATTTCGGGCAATCCAATTTTTCCATCGATTGTTGAGGCGCTTTTCAACTGGGCTGGTGAGTATTACCAAAACATCGTTCGGGCCCCTGGCTCAGAACAACTCACTTTGGCAGAACATCGCCGAATTTATGAGGCGATCGCAGATAGCAACGGAGACCTCGCGGCTGAAGCGATGCGAGACCACCTGCTGCGTGCCAATGAGCTTTACAGGCGATCACCCACCGACACCAGCTCGGTTGAGGTACGTGAAGTCAAAGCGGCATAACTGCTAAGAACACACGCCCCGAAACAAAGCCCACTCCTCACACACCTTGCCCGAGGGCAATTGGCACATGCCCCATTCGCCTTGCGGGGTGCGTTGGAGCGTCAGCTTGCCACCCATGTTGATGCAGTTGACCGAGGCAGGGTTGGGCATTTCGGTGGCGGACATTCTGGCAGGGCCTAATGGGCTGCAGCCGCCTAGTGCTAAGGCGAGAGCGCAAAGCGTGGCTACTTGCGATAGATGCATATGAATTAACCGTGATGTGTTCTTTTTAAAAGAGCCGTGCATCTTATTGTGTCCGTTGATCTGGATTAAATAGGCTCACGGTTTGGGCCCTGCCTTCCAGTATGCTCACTGACTACTGCAAATATTTAGCCCCTTTTTTCGCCCGTTCTGCCCACATGTCTAGCCCCCACGCCACCGGTTTTATGGTGCTTCACAGCAACCAGCTAGAGGGCCTGCGCGAGTTGGCGGTGCAGTTCATCCGCAACCACCCGCTGCCCGTGCTCGCGCCCGAGGTGTTGCTGGTGCAAAGCAACGGCATGAAGCATTGGCTAGAGCTGGCCTTAGCCAAAGACCTTGGCATTTGCGCGGCCACGCAGGTGGAGCTGCCATCGACGAAGCTGTGGCAGATTTACCGTGCGGTGTTGGGGCCTGACAGCGTTCCCGCGCACATGCCGCTGGACAAGTCGCCGTTGGTGTGGCGCATCATGCGCCGCCTGCCCGACTTGTTAGCCAAGCCCAGCTTTGCGCCACTGAAAAATTACCTAGGCCAAGCCGAGGCTGATGCGTCGCCCATGAACCGCCGCGCCTACCAACTGGCCGCGCAGCTGGCCGACGTGCTGGACGGTTACCAAAACTACCGCGCCGATTGGCTAGAAGACTGGGCCAATCACAAAGACACACTGCGCACCCAAGCAGGCATGGCCACGCCCCTGCCCGCCGCACAAAGCTGGCAGCCCGAACTGTGGCGCGATTTGCTAGATGACCTTGCGGCTGATGCCGAGGTGAAGGCTGCTTTAAACACTGATACCCAACACAGCTACAGTTCACGTGCCAAAGTGCACGAAGCGTTCATGGCCAAGATGGCCAGCCTGCATGAATTGAACGATGGCAATGGCCAACGCCCTGCGGGTGTGCCGCATCGCATCATGGTGTTTGGTGTGACGTCGCTGCCCATGCAAACCGTGCAGGCGCTGGCCGCTTTGGGCCGCGTGTGCCAAGTGCTCATGCTGGTGCAAAACCCCTGTCAGCACTACTGGGGCCATGTGGTGGAAAGCCGCGTGCCATTGGCTAAGTTGTCTAAGCAACGCCAAGCACACAAAGCCGGTTTGCCCGTGCCGCAAGACGATGGCTCGCTGTCTGAGGCCGACCAATACACCCTACACACCGACACGCATCCTCTGCTGGCTGCATGGGGCAAACATGGCCGCGACTATTTGCATTTGCTCGATGGCTTTGACGATGTGGACCAATACAAAGGCCAGTTCAACCGCGTGGATGTGTTTGTCGACCCCGCAGACACAGCGGCCGAGGAAGGCCGCGAGCCCACGATGCTGGAGCACTTGCAGTCGTCCTTGCTCAACCTCGCGCCACTGCCAGATCACTTAACCGACGTACCTGCAAACGACAGCAGCGTGCACTTTGTGCAAACACACTCAGCCCAGCGCGAGGTAGAAGTGCTGCACGACCGACTGCTGGCGTGGCTGGATGCAGACCCCACGTTGAAGCCCAGCGACATCATGGTGATGGTGCCCGACATGGCCAACTTTGCGCCGCACATCCACGCGGTGTTTGGTCGCTTTGCCCATAACGCCCAAACCCATGACCCGCGCCACCTGCCCTACACCGTGGCCGACACCACACCGCGCACCGAACCCTTGGTGCAAGCACTCGACACCCTGCTGCAACTGCCCCAACTGCGCGTGACGCGCGTGGAGTGGCAAAGCCTGTTTGAAGTGGCCGCTGTGCGCGAACGTTTCGGCCTAGAAGAGCACGACGTGGCCCAGCTCGACAGTTGGTTAGCCGACGCCGGCGTGCGCTGGGGCCTAGACGCCCCACACCGCAAGCCCTGGGGCATAGCACCCGACATGGCCGATGCCAACCAAAACAGTTGGCTGTTTGGTGTGGAACGTTTGCTGCTGGGCTACGCCGTTGGCACATCCCGCTTAGTCAGCACCGATGCCGCGCACACCGACAACACCCACGACACATGGGCCACACCTTGGCTCGACACCTTGCCCCAGCCGGGCGTAGGCGGCCTCGACGCACGCGTGGTCGATGGCCTGTTGCAATGGCTGCGCCACACACAAATTGCCTTGCTCAAACTACGCCAAGACCACACACCTACCGAATGGGTGGCGGTGTTGCAGCAGCTCGTCGCTTTGTTCTTCAAGCCCAGCGACGAAGCGGATGAGCGTTTGATGGAACGCGTGATGGCCCCGCTAGAAACATGGCTGGCCGAATGCCAACTGGCCCGCCTCGACAGCCCACTGCCACTGGTGGTGGTGCGCGAACACTGGATGGCGCAGCTGCAACAGCCTGCCATGCAACGCCGCTTCTTTGGCGGTGGCGTGCAGTTCGCCACGCTCATGCCCATGCGCTCCATCCCGTTCAAGTGCGTGTGCTTGCTGGGCATGAACGATGGCGACTACCCACGCAGCCAAACCCCACGCGACTTCGATTTGATGAGCGATGCCGCACACGCAGGCAGCACCCAATCACATTGGCGCGCAGGCGACCGCTCGCGCCGCGAAGACGACCGCTATTTGTTTTTAGAAGCATTGCTGTCGGCGCGCGACAAGCTCTACATCAGCTGGCAAGGACGGCGCACGACCGACCACGAAATCAAACCACCCTCGGTGTTGGTGGCTCAACTGATGGATTACCTCAATGCGGTATGGACGCGTGATGGCGGTGTGGCGTGCGATGCGCCGCTGCAACCGCTTCAAGCGTTTTCGCCCAAGTACTTCACGCAAGACTCGGCGTTTCAAACCTATGCGGATGATTGGCAGCGTGCATTGCCTTCAAGCGCAACGATGCAAGTGGTTTCAGCAACGTCGAGCGCTGCAAGCAATGGAACCACGTTGACAAGCAGCTCCGCCGCATCTGCATCCACGGCCACCACCGAGCTGACGCTGCAACATTTGCAGCGCTTGCTGCGTCAACCCGTAGAAGTGTTTTTGGTGGACCGCTTGCGCTTGCGCCTAGACCAACCCGAAGAAGCGGCCGAGGAAGAAGAACCTTTCTCGCTCGACGGTTTAGAAAAATACAAACTCAACCAACGCATTGCACAAGCCGACGATGCGCAGCAAGCCATCGCCCAACTGCGCTTGAGTGGTCAACTGGCCATGGCCGGTTTTGGCGAAGCGCAACAACACCTGTTTGAAAACGACCGCGAAAAACTGCGCGAACAATTGGATGTGTTGCTACCCAAATGGCCCAGCACCTTGAGCGTGCAATCTGCCCGCTGGCAACTGGGCCACACGCACCTGAGTGCTGAGTGGGCCAACGGCCAAACCATGTGGCACACCAACGGCAAAGCGCATAACGCTGGGCAACAGTGGCTGCAAGTGGCCCTGCGTCCAGGTGCGGTGACCGAAGGCAAAAAAGAAAACCAAGTTCCTCGCCTCGACACACTCAGCCAACTGTGGCTGCACCACTTGGCAGCCTGCGCCAGTGGCACGCCCACCACCAGCGTGCAAATTGGTTTTGATGCCGCCATCGAACTCAAGCCCATCGACGCAGACACGGCACAAGCGCATTTGCAAGATCTGTGCGATGTGTATTCAGAAGCATGGACACAGCCCTTGCCTGTGGCGGGCAAAACCGCCTGCGCGTTTGTGATGGGCGTGTACGGCGGCAGCAAAGACGCGATGGGCAAAGCGCAAGCTGCCTTTGAAGGCGGCTTTGGCAAGAGCGGCGAATACACAGACTCGCCCGCCCTGCAACGCGTGTTCACCAGTTTTGAAGAGATGGAAGCCAGCCTGAACCATTGGGCCACCCGCTTGTACGAGCCCATGTTCAAAGCCGCCAAGGTGATTCACCTGAATGCCGACAGCACCGAAGAGGCTGACGCATGAAAGCCCTCAACGCACACACCCTGCCGCTGCATGGCCGCCAAGTGATCGAGGCCAGCGCAGGCACGGGTAAAACATGGACACTCGCCGCGCTGTACCTGCGCCTAGTGCTAGGCCACGAACGCACCGAGGCTTTGTTGCCTCCGCAAATTTTGGTGATGACGTTCACCGACGCCGCCACCGCAGAGCTGCGCGAGCGCATTCGCACACGCCTGAGCCAAGCCGCCACTTACTTTGACTTGAGCGCGCAGGGCCGCGAGTTCCCCGCCTCGTTGAAAGTGGATGAATTTTTAGAGAAGCTGCGCGACAGCTTTGACAACGCGCTGTGGCCGCGCTGCGCCTTGCAGCTCAACTGCGCCGCCGAGTGGATGGACGATGCCGCGATCTACACCATCCACGGTTGGTCGCGCCGCATGCTCACGCAGCATGCGCTAGAGAGCCACAACCTGTTTGAGCAAACGCGGCTTGAGAACGCCGACCAACTCAAGCTCACGCTGGTGCAAGACTATTGGCGCGAATGGTTTTACCCACTCAGCGGCGACACGCTGCAACACATCACGCGCCTCATCGGCCAAGACCCAGCCAAGCTGCTGAAAACCTTGAGCGAAATGTGGCGCGAGCAAGAGCGCAAACCACGCGAGGTGGTCGTACCCGACATCACACCCACACAAGCCATAGACACGCACATGGCGTGGCAAGCGCAGGTGGAAGCTGCAGCACTTGCTGCGCGTGAAGCATGGAGTAATGCGACCTTGCAAGCCCTGCAAGAAGCAGGCGCACAGAAAAAAATCAAAGGCTTGCGTGCCGACTACTTTGCTAACTGGCTGAGCGCATTGCAAGCATGGGCCACCCAAAGCGCGAAGGCGCACGTCAGCAAAGAAGAATTCAAAGTGCTAGAGCGCTTCACCACCCAAGCCTTGCAAGACAAAGGTTGGGCCGAGGCCGAAGGCATTGCTTTCTTCGCGGCGATGCAAACCTATATTGCGTTGTTTGACGCCAAGCCCAACACCGACAAACACATCGCCCTGCACGCCGCATACGCGGTGGGCGAAGCCTACAAGGCAGCCAAAACACAACGCGCCGCGTTTGACTTTTCAGACCTCTTGCAAAACCTGCATCACGCCGTGATGGCCGACGACGGCAGATTGGCCACCGCCATTCGCCAGCAATACCCTGTGGCCTTGGTGGATGAGTTTCAAGACACCGACCCTTGGCAGTACGGCACGCTCAACCGCATCTATGCGCCTGACGCTTGCAACGAAGGCAACGCGCTGGTGATGATTGGCGACCCCAAGCAAGCCATTTACAGCTTCCGTGGCGCAGACTTGGGCACGTACTTGCAAGCGCGTAATGATGCGCAAACCACGAACAACGACGCGCTACACACCCTCACCGGCAACCACCGCTCCAGCGTGGGATTGGTCGAAGCGGTGAACCATGTGTTCATGCAAACCGAGCAACCGTTTGCGTCCGCTCAAGGCGAGATTGTGTTTGTGAAAGTGTCAGCCCAAGGCAAAGAACCTGCGCTGGTGGTAAATGGCGAAGAACGCCCGCCCTTCACCGTGTGGCAAATGCACACTGAGGAAGACGCTGATGTGGTCAGCAGCGCCAGCTACTTGCACCACACCGCGCAAGTGTTTGGCGACCAAATGGCTGACTTGCTGAACAAAGGCGCAGCCACACCAGGCGACATGGCCGTGCTGGTGCGCAGCCAAAAGCAAGCCGATGCGGTGCGTCACGCTTTGCGTGCACGACACATTCCCAGCGTGTATTTGTCAGACCACACCAGCGTGTACCAATCGACCGAGGCCACCGACTTGTGGCGCTTGTTGCGTGCGGTAGCGTCGCCCCGACAAACGGGCTGGGTGCGTGCGGCCGTGGGCAGCCGTTTGTGGGCGCTGGACTTGCACGAGGTGCTGACCACGACCCAAGACGAAGCGCAGTGGGAGCAACTGCTAGAACAATTCCACCAATGGCACGGCCTGTGGCAACAACACGGCGTGCTGCCCATGCTGCACCAGTGGTTGCACAGCCAGCACGTGGCGCAACGCATGTTGGCGCAGCCAGATGGCGAGCGTCGCCTGAGCAACTTGTTGCATTTGGGCGAACTACTGCAACACGCCGAGCAAAGCCTGCAAGGCGAACACGCACTGGTGCGCTACCTCAGCGAACAAATTCAAAGCCAACACCACGACAGCGATGCGCAACAAGCCCGCCTAGAAACCGATGCCTTGTGCGTGAAAGTCATCACGTATCACAAGAGCAAGGGCTTGCAATACCCGCTGGTGTTTGTGCCGTTTGCAGGCGCGTTTGCGGTTGAAAAAAAAGCCAAGACCAACTTCGCACAAGACGACGAAGGCGATGACGACAGCGACGCAGAAGCCACCTCGGTGGAAGAAGACATGCGCTTGCTGTACGTGGCCCTCACGCGCGCACAGCGTGGCTTGTGGATGGGCGTGGCCGAAACCAAAAATGATTTGAGCAAAGCCACCGCTAAAACCGAATTGAAACGCAGCGCCTTGTCGCTGCTGCTCAAACGCGAAGCGCGTGGTGATTTGAGCAACCAGCTGCACAGCTTGTGGGGCACATGCGCGCACATCCAAGTGGCTGCATTGCCAGCGTTGCAACACATCAGCTACCAAGCCCCTGCTGCGATCAACGCGCCCAAAGACGCCCTCACCCCCACACGCACCCATCACAGCCTGTGGTGGACCGCCAGCTTCAGCGCCATCACGCGCGGGCTGGTGTCGGAGTCGAAACGCGACGAGGCGGTGGCGGATGCCATCACAGATGCCATCATGGGTGCCACCTCGGACGCGCAGCCTGACGCGGTGACCACGCCTGCGCCAGAACCCGAGAGCATCAGCGCATGGCAAAGCTTCCCCGCTGGTGCGCGCTACGGCACGCTGCTGCACGACTTGCTGGAATGGCTGTCGCAAAACAACTGGCCCGTGGCCAATACACAAGCGCCTGACTGGGCCAAACAAGCATGGGCCAACTTGCTAGAACGCAAAGCCAGCTGGTTACAACTCGACGAAGCACCACGCGCACAACTAGAGCCGTGGCTGCAAGCCGTGGTGCAAACACCGCTGCCTTTGCATGAACTCAACGCAGCACCTTTGACATTGCGCGAACTCAGCACCGAGCACATGTGGCCCGAGATGGAGTTCAACTTAGAAGTGAGCCACGTCAGCGCCACCGCGCTGGACCAACTCATTCAAAGCCATGTGTTTGAAGGCACGCCTCGCCCTGCGCTGCAAGCGCGTGTGATGCAAGGCATGCTCACCGGCTCGATGGACTTGGTGCTGCAACACGATGGCCGCTATTGGGTGGTGGACTACAAGTCCAACAAACTGCCCAGCTACGACCCCAACACCCTGCAAGACGCCGTACTGCACAAACGCTACGAGGTGCAATACGTGCTCTACACCTTGGCGCTGCACCGCTTGCTCAAAGTGCGTCTGCCCGGCTACGACTACGCCCAACACATGGGCGGTGCGGTGTACATGTTCCTGCGCGGCATTCACGCCGAAGGTGCGGGCGTGCATTTGCAGCGGCCACCGCAGGCGTTGATTGAGGCCTTGGATGCTTTGTTTGCAAATGGCTTGTGAAAAACCCAAGCGACACCAGCACTGAAGCAAAACCACAAACCAAACAATTCGTTTCACTCGTCACATGCAACCAGTACCAAATACTGGTACCATTCAGATGAAGCGAAAACACCAAAAAACCTTAGACGCCATTTACGCCCGTCCTGTCAGCGCCAACATTAAATGGCGCGACATTGAAGCACTCTTGGTAGAGCTGGGCGCAGACATCAGCGAACGAGAAGGTAGCCGCATAGCAGTGGTGCTGTTTGATGAAGTCCGCGTATTTCATCGGCCACACCCCTCGCCCGATACGGACAAAGGTGCAGTCGCCAGCATTCGCAAGTGGTTTGAGCAACACGGAGTCGCACCATGAATTTGATGACCTACAACGGCTACAACGCCAAGATTGAATACGACGCAGAGCTGGACATGTTCAGAGGCGAAATCTTGGGCCTCACGGGCGGTGCCGACTTTTACGGCAAGAACCCAAAAGAACTGCGTGCTGAATTTAAAAAATCACTCGAGGTGTTTTTAGAGATCTGCCGCGAAAAGGGCATTGAGCCGCGGCGCAACTTCTCGGGCAAGTTCAATTTGCGCATTCCTACTGAGCTGCACGAAAAGCTGGCCATCGTCGCACAAGCCGAGGGCAAGAGCATCAACACCTTGGCGCAAGAGGCTTTGCTTCAACGCGTGGCCGCATGAGCCAAGCGGCCGCCCTTTCACCGCTGTTGCAAGCAACATGGGCCCAATCTACGCCCCTGACGGGCTTGGACAAATCACTGGCCAACTTGCTGCACAGCAAACAACCCAGCGACGACCCACGCCACCTGTGGCTGGCGGCACTGACCAGCCACCAATGGGGGCGTGGCCATGCTTGCCTTGACCTCGCCACTTTGCAAACCCAAGCCGCAGCACTGCTGGGCTGGAATGACGAACAAGTGGCTGCCCTGCCCACAGACTTGCACCAAGCGACCAGCACCTTGCCGTGGACGCAGGGCGAGGGCAGCCCCTTGGTGCTGACCGAAGACACCCAAGGTGCGCGCTTGTATTTACGCCGCGCATGGACGGCCGAGCAAAACATTCGTCAAAACATCGCGCAGCGTCTGGCACTGCCCTGCGACGTGCCTGCCGATTTGCAGCAACGCTTGGATGCGTTGTTCACCCCCACCAACAACAACGAGCCAGATATGCAACGCCTCGCCTGCGAGGTGGCCGCACAAAACCGCATCACGCTCATCACCGGCGGTCCTGGCACGGGCAAAACCACCACGGTGGTCAAGTTGCTGTCGCTCTTGGTGGGCACGTCATCGCGCGATTTGCAAATTCACCTTGCCGCGCCCACGGGCAAAGCGGCAGCGCGTTTGACCGAGTCGATCAGCAAGGCGCTCACTCAAATGCCAGCCGATGTGCGAGCGCGCATCCCCACCCAAGCGCAAACGCTGCACCGCTTGTTGCAAACCAACAGCAAAGCCACACAGGTGCACCAGCTGGCCACTAATGTGGTGGTGGTCGACGAAGCGTCGATGATTGACTTAGAGATGATGGCCCGCTTGCTGCAAGCCGTGCCACCCACCGCACGCTTGATTTTGTTGGGTGACAAAGACCAACTGGCATCGGTGGAAGCCGGTGCGGTGATGTCGCAACTGTGCACGGGCAGTTTGCTCAAAGCTCAAACCGTCACCCTCATTCACAGCCACCGCTTCGATGCCAAGAGTGGCATTGGCCAATGGGCACGCACCGTGAACGCGGATGCGGCCGACAACACGCCCGCCCTCAAAGCACTGTGGAACGTCGCGCCCGATTGGCTGGCGACGTTGCCTTTGCAACAAACGATTGAGGGTGATGCCGCAGAACCCGACGTGACCCGCCTGCAACTGACCAGCGCCAGCGACCCCAAGCTGGCCGTGGGCTTGCGCTACGGTTGGCGCAACTGGCTGGCTTTGCTGGACGCACACCGCCCCAGCAAAACAGCACCAGCCGCACCGTGCAGCGATGCACAAGCGGTGGCAATGCTCAAAGCTTTCACCGAGTTTTGTGTGTTGTGCGCCGTGCGCGAAGGCCCGCTGGGCGTGGTGCAGCTCAACGCACAGGTCGAGCACGCACTAGGCTTGGGCCAAAGCCCTTGGTACGCTGGCCGCCCCGTGATGGTGACGCGCAACGACTACGCGCTAGAGCTGATGAACGGCGACATTGGCCTGTGCCTACCCGGCCCCGATGGCATGCTGCGCGTGGCCTTCCCTGCGGTGGATGGCGGCGTGCGTTGGGTTATGCCCTCGCGCCTTGACAGTGTGGAAACCGTGTTTGCCATGACGGTGCACAAATCGCAGGGCTCGGAGTTCATGCATGTGCTGCTGGTGATACCCGGACAAGAGTCGCCCGTGCTCACACGCGAGCTGGTGTACACCGGCCTCACCCGTGCGCGTCAACGCTTAACCATGTGGGCCCCGCTGCTGGGCGTGCTGTGGAATGGTTGTGCAAGGCGGGTGTTGCGCAGTGGTGGCTTGACGAACTAAGTGCCAACTTATTTGCAATTTGACTCTATGTCTACATTGAAATAGTAATAGAGGTGTTGAATCTGCTTATCTTTGTCTTTGAGGTACAAATTTCTGCCCTCGATGCCATAGCAAGTTTCAATCACATAAGGCTTACCTGAAGACAAGACATGGACCTTACCGACTTGCGATGATTTCACTGAAACGTTACCAATAACCACAGCAGAAACCTGTGGATTCAAAAGCTCAGAATGCTTTTTGAAAGCTAATTTGTAACGCATCACCTGTCTACCATCCTCTACCGAAGATACCGTTTCGCTTTTGTCTATTTTTGAAAAATCACCTCCTAAAAAAAACAAACAACAACCGCTTTTGGGGTCGTCACGCAAAACGGTAATGCGGTCACGTTGATTTAAGGTTTTTGGCGTGTGCAAATAGACATCACCGCTATCGTCAACATCAAAGAAAGCAACTTCAATCGCGCAACATGAAAACGAAAAAAACAAAGCAATGAAAAACACCAGAAAAAAATTTTTTGTATTCATAAAATTAATGTCCATCGTTTGACCAATGTGGGGGATCGGATAAAAGCTTGTAAACCCCATACGTCTCACCTATCGGATAAAGGTCTGCATATTTTTTGACAGCCACGCCCTTTCCAGAAGCCTCTTTCACCTTGCAATCACTTGGGATCGTTACGGCATTTGGAGGTATATCAATTGCATTAGAAGGTCGATTGTTATGGCGGGACGAATAAGGCGGAGCAACTGGATTTTTGCCAATCCCATACCCTTCAACCATTTGAGCTGCCGCTTTCTTTGATGCCGCTAAATCCGACTTTCCGTCTGCTCCTTTATGCACCCAATCAATGCTCACGGGCATATCGCCACCTTGAGGCTGAAACGCTGGAACATCTTCTGGCTTAAGTTGCTCATACCCCGGCCAGCTGGTCGTAACCCTCTTTGCGTAATGCATTAAGTACGAACGCTGTGGTGGCCGATAAATTGCAAGCCTATTCATATCGACGCTAATACCAGCATCTTGCATTGCAGCAAGGAATTTGGTAACCGAGTTTTTAAACGGTTCAGCAAGTTCACTCAGTGTATTGATGCTCGGAAATTTGTTCGTCCATTGTTTTCCACTAAGTTCGTGGGATGCTTCAACACGAACAACAGTCTGTGTGGACGTGGGTGGTATTAATATTGTTGTTTTGCTCGTCATGGTAGGGGATTTCCATTGTTGCGGTGGTGTTGGGTTTGGCGTAAATCTTGTCTGTCATGCCGTTTTCATCTGTCACACCTTGATGTTCTGAACCATCGCTCAAAGTTATCTTGTATGGGGTTAAGGTCATTGGTCTGTCTTTTTTATGAACCGCATGAAACCTAACGCTGTGCGTCAACCCGATGTCTTCGTGCTTATTTCCTGCATAGGAAAACCATGCGAGTGCTGACTGGTTTGATGCGATTTCCTCCACATTGAATGCTGCCTTCGACAACGTTTGTGAAGCAATTAAGCGCGGAGGCGTTGGACATTTGCAAATACACAAATCACCCTCCATCGCTTTTTGTCGACCATCCATACCTATTGCCGGTCGAATAGGTGGCACGCATTTAATGTGACCCGTGCTTTTGCATGTGGGGCATTCAATAAGATCGCCTTCATAGGCTCGTTCTTTGCCGTTGATCTTTTCGCCTAACGCTGTCGCTTTGACCGTTCCGCCTGCAGTGGTCAAGTCACCGTCGCAAATCCAGTGTCTTACTAGTCCTGTCATTTGTTTTGACCTTTCTGGATTTATTATCCAATATTGAAAACAAAGGAATTAATTAACGATCAATTATTCCTTGCGAACGTGAACCCAATTAACAAGCCACTTATTCCAAAAGCTAGAGGTCAGAACTTAGAAATAACGACTAGCGTGGTTGGCATACGGTCGCTCAGAGTTGTTCACAATAGAGACATGCCTATGAATCAATACCTAGTCCAACTCGATCAGTTGGCTGTGCCACTGGCCATCGCGGCCGTGATTTTTGTGTTCTCGCTCCTCAGCTTCGGCGTATGGGCTTCGCGCATTCGCCAAGTGCGTGCCGAGGTGGTGGGGCTCGATGCCCGCCTAGGTGCGCACCAAGGCAGCAGCCGCGAAGCACTGGCTTTGGCTGAAACCAAAACCACCGACAACGAGCTGAAGTTTTTGCTGCGCGAAACCGAGGCGGGCCTGATTGACCTGCCCACACAACACGGCGTAAGCCAAGGCCCACGCAGCAGTTACAGCTTTCGCAGCCACGCCGACACCTGGACGGTGCGCAGCGTGCTGGGTGGCCGCATGAACTTAGCCTTGTTCGAGACCATGCCCAATTTGTTGATTGGTTTTGGTTTGATGTGCACCTTCATCTTCTTGGCGGTGGCTTTGCAACAAGCGGGCTTGGCGCTCAATGCACTCGATGTGTCGGCACGACAACAAGACCAAGCGTTGCAGTCACTCATTGCCACGGCAGGCGGTAAGTTCATCACCTCCATCGCGGGCTTGTTGTGTTCGCTGGTGTGGAACTGGCGGGCCAAAGTGGCGCTGGAAAACTTGCAGTCCAGCATCGACACGCTCTGCCACACACTGCGCAGCAAAGTACCCGACAACGCGGCTGAGGCCAGCGTGCGCATGCAGCTGGCGTTGTTCCAAGACATCTTGGACGAGAACCGTTCACAGGTGAACCAACTGCGCCGCTTTGAGGGCGACTTTGCCAACGCGATTGGTGACGCCCTCTCGCGCAATATGCAGCCCGCGTTTGACAAGCTCGGCACATTGGCCGACACCATTCAAGCATCGAGCCAAAGCTTTGGCAGCGCGGGTAGTCAAGCCGCTGGCGAGCTGAGCAAAGCCGGTGCAGCCATGACGCAAGGTATTGAAAACGGTCTAGCCTCATTCAGCGATGCCGTGAGCACTTTGGCGCAAACCATTCAAACCACCCGAGCCACCGTGACCGACTTAGATGCAGCCATGGGTCGCGCCGCCACCGCGGGCAACCAAGGCACACAGCAGATGGAAACCTTGCTCAGTAGCTTTGGCCAAACCATTGCCAGCGTGCAAGGCGCGATGATGGGCTTGCAAGGCACGGTCGACAAGATTGACCAAGTCGCTGACAAGTTCAAAGACAGCGCCAGCTCAATTGAAAGCTCGGTCAACCTGCAACGTGCAGCGGCCAACGACTTCAAAGAAGCTTTGGTACCCATGAACCAAGCCCTTGGCCAAACCGTGGACACCCTCAAAACCAGCGCGGTGTCTGCCGAAGAAGCACTGGGCCATGTGCGCACGCATTTGCAAGACGCACAAAAAGCGCTCACCGGCACGGTGGATGCACTCACCCAAGGTGTGTCGGGCTACAGCACGCAAATCTCAGACCTGCACACCAAGATGGACCAACACTTGGCCAGCGCGGTGAACCAACTCAGCGGCAGCATCACCAACCTGGAAGAAGTGTTGGACGAGTTCATCGACGCGTTGCCACCCAAGGCATAAAGCAGCGCGCCTAGATCATGTTCATCAAAACACGCCGCAACACCGCTGCCACCCACGAGCAGGTGGAAGAGTCGGGTTACATGGCTTCGGCCAGTGACTTGATGATCGGCCTGCTGTTCATCTTCATCGTGATGGTGATGGTGCTGCTCTCACGCAAGCCCGAACAACCGCCTGAGCCACCCGCCGACCCACTGGCCACCGTGGTGCACACCATTGGCACCAAGCTGCAAAACGCGGGTGTGCCGGTGACCATCAACCAAGTGTCGGGCGTCATCAGCTTGCCTGCCGACACTTTGTTTGCGCGTGGGAGCGCCGAGTTGGAAGGCTTAGGCGTGCGCACGCTGCGCCAATCGGCCGAGCAGCTGCAGCAAGTGCTGCCTTGCTACATCTATTCGCAACGCCGCCGTCTGCCAGACGACTGCCCACCCAACCCACAACAGGTGGAGATTGAAACCATCCTGATTGAAGGCCACACCGATTCTGTGCCGCTGCACCGTGGCGATTACAACAACTGGCATTTGGGCCTAGACCGCGCACGTGCGGTTTACAAAGTGCTGGGCTCAGAAGGCATGCAAAGCTACCGCAACGAACGCGAGCAGCCCGTGTTTGGCATCAGCTCTTATGCCAACGAGCGCCCCACCAGCAAAGACAACGACGCACAAAACCGCCGTGTGGAACTGCGCTTTGTGCTGGCATTTCAGCCCACCGACACGGGTGCGGCCAAAGGCCCAAGCAGCACCTTGAAGAAGATGCAAGAGACGGTGCGCTAAACACATGCATGAGTTCTTCGCCCCTCTGCCGCAAGACTTTGACCAGCTGGCCCATGCTGCGCGCACCAAGCGCGGCGGCGGCTTTGGCAAAGACCCCGACTTGCGCACCGTGGGCGAGCGCACCTACAGCGCGTTTGAGCGCGTGGCGTTTGCGCCCACCAGCACCGCACCGCGCCAGCGCGATTGGCGACACATTCCCTACGCGTTGTGGCTAGCTGCCGATCGCGGCCTGCACACCCACACGCCACTGACCAACCGCTACTTTGAGGTGGCCGTGCCCGAGGCGCTGGCCTCACGCCGCCCGCTCAAGTGGGGCCGTGGTTTGCTGCACACCTATTTGCAAGGCTTCAACCCAGAGAACCCGGTGTTCTTGAAGTTGGCCCACACGGCACGCGAGTTCTTCTTGGACCCACGCGTGTTGGCCTCGCTGTCGGAGACCGAAGCCAATGGCCTAGAGCGGCTCATCACCACCCTCGATGTGCTGGATCCGCTCAATGGCCCCGTGCATGTGGCCAATGACATTTTGGGCATGCCCGCCGACAAAACACTGGCGCAATGGCAAGAGCGCCATGCCTTGACCCAAGGCTTTTGGCTGAACAACTTTTGCAAGCAAGCGTTTTTAGAAGCCTTGCAAGCGCCCGAAGAAATTCGAAGTTCCATCGGCTATGTGAAGCGCATGTGCGAATGGGCCATGCACGACATTGGCAAGCCCACACAGCGCCTGCGCTATCCGCTGTGCCGGGACGAGTTTGCCTACAGCCTGCTCTCGCCTTGGTTTGAGCGCAATCCGCCGCAAGACATCAAAAACGCGCTGCTGTCCGAGCTGCTGCGCACCTTGGGCGACCCGCGCCACAACCACGCAGGCTGGCTGGGCGTGCGCCGCGAAGCCATGGAGACCGCCAGCCGCTGGTTAACCAGCCGCACCATGGATGCGTTCTTTGAAATCTTGCGCCACACCGAAGACGACATTGGCCCCTACCGCCGTCGTTTTTGGGAAGCCTATTTCCATGCGGGCCACATTTTGGAAGCGTGGATTGCCTTAGGCGAACAAGCTGTGACAGAGTTGCAAAAAATCGATCCCGGCGGAGAGCTGAGCTACGCCAAGATTTTGGGCAAGATCGCGCCCAACCAATGTGTGCTGATGCTGCGCATGGGCAACATCTTGTTTTGCGACTGGAGCCACCAAGGTCGATTGCGTGCGATTGCACACAACGCCAAGCAAGCGCCCAAGCTTTACCAAAACGAGTACGAACTCTTTCAGCTGCGTTTTCCCACCACACTGGACTTCAACGACGGCCAGCTGGACGACCCAGGGCTGGTGCACTACGAGTCCGAGCTGGGCGGCTGGCAAGACACCGCGCGGCACTTCATTGCACAGCACTTGGGCATCCAGCTGCCGCTCAGCGATTTGATGCCCACGGATGCCTCCGACTAAAGTCATCAAATCCTACTAATTTGATCAAACTCAACCCAAGGGTTTGTATGCACCAAAAAAGTCAGACCCTTGTAAGAGCCCCAGCTCACAGTCACGGGGTTTTGACAGATACCGTCATATAAGAGGAGACCGGTTCATGAGCGACATCACCATTCACCAGCCATCAGCTGAATTCGTTAAACAAGCCAACGTATCCGGCATGGCCGCTTACGAAGCGCTGTGCAAAAAAGCAGAGACCGATTACGAAGGCTTTTGGGCCGAGCAAGCACGTGAATTGCTGAGCTGGAAAACGCCTTTCACCAAAGTCCTCGACGAGAGCAACGCGCCTTTCTTTAAGTGGTTTGAAGACGGCACATTGAACGCCTCATACAACTGCTTGGACCGCAACATCGAAAAAGGCTTGGGCGACAAGACCGCCATCATCTTCGAAGCCGACGGCGGCGAAGTGACCAAAGCCACTTACAGCCAATTGCTGGCCAAGACTTGCCAATACGCCAACGCCCTGAAATCAGTCGGCGTGAAAAAAGGCGACCGCGTGATGATCTACATCTCCATGTCGATCGAAGGCGTGGCCGCGATGCAAGCGTGTGCCCGTATCGGCGCGACCCACTCGGTGGTGTTCGGCGGCTTCTCTGCCCAATCGCTGCGTGACCGCGTGGAAGACACAGGCGCCGTGGCCATCATCACTGCTGACCAACAAGTGCGCGGTGGCAAGCACCTGCCCCTGAAAGCCATCGTCGACGAAGCCCTCACCTTGGGCGGCTGCGACTCTGTGAAGAACGTGTTGGTGGTCAAGCGCACCGGTGGCGACATCGCCATGACAGCTGGCCGCGACCAATGGATGGCTGACCTGGCTGACAAACAAGCCACCACCTGCGAACCCGAGTGGGTGGGTGCTGAGCATCCCCTGTTCTTGCTCTACACCTCGGGCTCCACTGGCAAGCCCAAAGGCGTGCAACACAGCACCGGCGGCTATCTTCTGCACGCAGCCCTGACCACCAAGTGGACGTTTGACTTGAAAGACAACGACGTGTTCTGGTGTACCGCCGACATCGGCTGGGTCACAGGCCACACCTACATCACCTACGGCCCCTTGGCTTTGGGCGGCACTGAAATCGTGTTCGAAGGCGTGCCCACTTACCCAGACGCTGGCCGCTTCTGGAAGATGATTCAAGACCACAAAGTCTCCATCTTCTACACAGCCCCAACCGCCATCCGCTCACTCATCAAAGCGGCGGAAGCCAACGATGCTGTGCACCCCAAGAGCTACGACTTGTCCAGCCTGCGTTTGTTGGGCTCGGTCGGCGAGCCGATCAACCCAGCGGCATGGGAGTGGTACTACAAGCACGTGGGCGGCAGCCGTTGCCCCATCGTGGACACCTTCTGGCAAACAGAAACCGGTGGCCACATGATCACCCCGCTGCCAGGCGTGACGCCCATGGTTCCCGGCTCTTGCACACTGCCCTTCCCCGGCATTCAAGCTGCCGTGGTGGACGAAGCTGGCCACGACATGCCCAACGGCCAAGGCGGTATCTTGGTGGTGAAGCGCCCATGGCCTTCGATGATTCGCACCATCTGGGGTGACCCAGACCGCTTCGTCAAGAGCTACTACCCAGAAGAGTTCAAGGGCAAGTACTACTTGGCTGGCGACGGCGCGATCCGCGACGAAAAAACAGGCTACTTCACCATCACGGGCCGTATCGACGACGTGTTGAACGTGTCGGGCCACCGCATGGGCACGATGGAAATTGAATCGGCCTTGGTGAGCTGCACCGAGCTGGTGGCCGAAGCCGCTGTGGTGGGTCGTCCTGACGACACCACCGGCGAAGCCATCTGCGCGTTCGTGGTGTTGAAGCGTTCACGTCCTGTGGGCGACGAAGCCAAAGCGATTGCCAAAATCTTGCGTGACCACGTGGGCAAAGAAATTGGCCCCATCGCTAAGCCTAAAGACATCCGCTTCGGCGACAACTTGCCCAAGACCCGCTCTGGCAAGATCATGCGCCGCTTGCTGCGCAGCTTGGCCAAGAACGAGGCGATCACCCAAGACACCTCGACACTGGAGAACCCAGCGATCTTGGATCAGCTGACAGACAATCACTGATCGGCTGAAAAGCTCTGAGAACCCGCCAAATTGGCGGGTTTTTTGATGGAGAACTAGGGTTTTTGTGGTTTTAATTACAATTTCAGTAACTTAAAATTACAGGCACTCCACTTAGAGCACTGCTGTGAATACCGTCATGCCCTCCGCCCACACATCTGCCACGGTCGCTGCCGCGCCCGTGAAGCCTGGTGTGTCCAAGGCGCAGCAAGCGGAGGTTCAGGCTAAAAAAGCAGACCCTGTGGCAGAGATGCAAGCCGACAAAGAAGTTCGGGTGCAGCGCCAAGCGCAAGCGCAGGACAAGAGCCAGCTCAATTACTCGTTCGACAAATCATCCAGCACCTTGTCGGTGAAAGTGGTCAACCAGCAATCGGGCGAGTCCATACGCCAACTTGACTTCCATGGGTTCAAAGCCATGACATTCAGTGCGCATGGCTTCAAAGGCCGCTACGTCGATAACGCCGCCTAAGCGGCCTTAGGCGGGCGATCAGTCCTGATCGAGCCAGTGGCAAATAGGCACCCACTGCTCCAAATCTTTTTGAACTTTAGAAGGCGTGATGTCAAACATCGACAAGCCGTGCGCCGCCATGTGTAAATAGTATTGGGTGTCGCGCAAATAGCTCAACACGGGCACTTGCAAGGACTCGATGAACTTGCGCAAATTAGCGGCAGAAATGGTGCGTGTGTCCACGCGGTTGCCCACCACTGCGACTCGGGTGGGCAGCTTCTCTGTGATTTGCACCAACTGCAGCAAAAACTCATTCGTGGCTTGCATGTCAAACACGCTGGGCATCACCGGCACGATGACTTTGTCAGCACGTTCAATCACCTCTTGCAAACGCCAACCGCTGATGCCACCCGGGGTATCAATCACCACATGCGTGGTGCCGCGTGGCGGTTTGGCGGTGAGCACCAAGTCGGGCTGGTATTCCCACGTCGAAATGCGTGGCAATGTCTCAGGCCGTTGACTGAGCCAAAACTTCGACGATTGCTGCGTGTCAGCATCGCCCAGCATGACCTGATGGCCTTGCGATGCAAAGTAACCCGCAATATTGGTAGACAGCGTGGATTTGCCAGCACCGCCTTTGGGGTTGGCAACGACAACAACTTTCATAGGCGTATTGGATTGAGAGAAATGGCTGGAATCAAAAGGTGCGTCAAATACACCACAAAGCGTACACCCTAAAGTGTATTCATTTGCGAAAAATGACAATAAACGTCTAAACTTGCTAAAACTTATTTTTCGAAAGAGCACCCCATGAGCGAAGGCACAAAAGACAAGAGCATTTTTATTGGCGCCGGTGTGGTGTTCAAAGGCTCCATCAACGCCCCCAACCAAGCCATCATTTCTGGCACCGTGGAAGGTGACTTGGTAGCCAAAGACGTGTTGATTGGTGCTGCGGGCGTGGTCACTGGCACCACCGAAGCCGATTTCATTGACGTCAAAGGCGAATTGAACGAGTCGATCTCTAGCAAAAATGTGTTGATCGTGCGCTCTAGCGGCAAGATCACAGGTGATGTGACTTATGGCGAAATCGAAATCGAACGCGGCGGCAAGATCAAAGGCAGCATGAAGCAGGTCTAAGACCGCGTGGCTCCATATGGGCTGCATACAGCGTGACATGCAGCCCACCTAAAATGAGTGAAACTTTCAGAGCATCCTCGTTTGTCTCACCCGTCTTCTTCACACGCGGCATCTGGCGCACACCTCGCGGCGTCGCCCTACGCTGCACGTCAGCGCTCTCCACGCAAGCATCTGACTGGCATCGCGCTGGTCGTGCTGCTGCATCTCTTGCTGTTGTGGGCGATCTCGTCAGGCTTGGCTCGCAAAGTCGTGCGCATGACAGAGAACACGGTCGAAGCCGTGTTGATGTCCGAGGCACCGCCCCCCCCCGCGCCTGCGCCTAAAACGCCGCCCCCAAAAACACCAGCACCGCCGCCCCCTGCGCCCACCAGCACCGCACCGGCCATCACCCAAACCGCAACACCACCTGCAGCCGCTCCCGCAGCGCCAGCCATTCGCACGGGTGCTGTTATTCAGCCAGGCGCGCACTGCGCCAAGCCCGACTACCCCAGCGCCTCGCGCCGCATGGAAGAAGAAGGCACCGTGACGCTGAAGTTTTTGATTGGTGTGGATGGCAAGGTCATTCAAGCCGACATTGAGAAAACATCAGGCTTCACCCGCTTGGACGAAGCCGCGCGCAATGCGCTGTCAAAGTGCCAGTTCCGCCCAGGTACGGTGGACGGCAAGCCCGAACAAAGCTGGGCCAGCATCAAATACACATGGCGCTTGGAATAAGCGCCTCACACACCAAAGGAAAAACCGATGTTGCAACACACCTTCACACGCACCGCTGCGGCACTGACCACGCTGGCGTTCAGCGCCAGCGCTTTGGCCGAAGAAGTGGTTGAGAACCCTTATGGCTTGTCCGCCCTGTGGGCACAAGGCGATGGGGTGGCCAAAGCCACGCTGCTGATTTTGGTCATCATGAGCATGGGCAGCTGGTATGTCATCTTCACCAAACTGGCTGAGCAAAACCGCGTCATGCGTTATGCCCAAACGGCGCAAGACAACTTCTGGAATGCAGGCGATGTGCGCCAGGGCACCGACGGCTTAGAAGCAGACAGCCCTTTCCGCTTCATTGCTGAAAAGGGGCTGGAGAGCGCTGGCAAGCACACCGGCTTGTTGGGCAACATCAACTTCAACGACTGGGTGACCATGAGCATCCAACGCGCCATGAACAATGTGCAAAGCCGCATGCAAGACGGCTTGGCTGTGTTGGCCACCGTGGGCTCGACCGCACCGTTCGTCGGTTTGTTCGGCACGGTCTGGGGCATTTACAACGCGCTGGTGAAGATTGGCATGTCGGGCCAAGCCAGCATCGACAAAGTGGCGGGCCCGGTGGGCGAATCGCTCATCATGACGGCCATCGGCTTGGCCGTGGCGGTCCCAGCGGTGCTGGGCTACAACTGGTTGGTGCGCCGCAACAAAGTGGCGATGGAAGAAGTGCACGCCTTCGGCGCTGACTTGCATGCAGTCCTCTTGGGTTCGGCGAATAAGTAAACCATGGCCATGCACCTAGGCCCCAGCGAGGGCGACGATGAACTGTTGACCACCATCAACACCACGCCTTTGGTGGATGTGATGTTGGTGCTGCTCATCATCTTTCTCATCACCATTCCGGTGGTGACCACGTCCGTCAAAGTGGAATTGCCGCACGAGGTACAACAACCGCGCGAGACCAAGCCCGACAACATCATTCTGTCGGTCAACGCGCAAGGCCAAGCCTATTTGTATGACGCGCCGGTACGTAGCAACGCAGACCTCATCAAGCAACTGCAAACCTTTGCCGAGAAAACACCGCAGCCCGAAGTGCAAATTCGCGGTGACGCGAAAACAGACTTTGAAGCCGTGGGCCGCGTGCTGTATGCCGCGCAAGTGGCGGGGCTGACCAAGGTGCGGTTTGTCACAGACCCACAGGGTCTTGCCGCCACAGCACCGCAGGGGAAATAAGCATGGCGATGAATCTGCAAACCACAGACGAACCTGACGTGATGATGGACATCAACACCACGCCATTGATCGACGTGATGTTGGTGTTGCTCATCATGCTCATCATCACCATTCCCGTGCAGCTGCATTCGGTCAACCTTGACATGCCGCAGAGCGCCACGCCACAGCAAAAGAAACCCAACGTGGTGCGCATTGAAGTGGACGCACGCAGCGTGGTCAACTGGAACGGCAAACCCTTGGCCGACCGCGCGGCACTCGACGCCATGCTGCTAGAAGCCAAAGCCCAAGAGCCACAACCCGAGCTGCACATCAAAGCACAAGGCAAAGCCAAGTACGAAGCGGTGGCCGGTGTGTTGGCCAGCGCCCAACGTCAGGGCCTGACCAAGATTGGCATTGTGGGCACGGAGCAATTTGCCGCGCCCTAAATTCGGGTAATCACTAAGACCATGGCCCTCGTGTTGCCATGGTGACTCACCTGCCAAGAAGCTGTCGATAGGATCCGCCATCCCATCCTTCAGGAGCCTTGCATGGTTCAGTTCAAACTCAATGGACAGGCGGTTCAAACGACTGCCCCCAACAACACTCCGTTGCTGAATGTTTTGTCCAATGATTTAAAAATCAACGGCACAAAATTTGGATGTGGCAAAGCACAATGCAATGCCTGTTTGGTCATGGTTGATGGCAACCCCATGAAGTCATGTGTTGCGCCAGTCGCGTCCGTTGCTGGGCGCAGTGTTACCACACTCTCTGGCATGAAAGAAGGCGACAAACCCAGCCGCTTGCAACAAGCCTTCATCGACGAACAAGCGGCGCAATGCGGTTATTGCACCTCGGGCATGATCATTCAGGCACAAGCCCTGCTCGACCGAAACCCACGCCCCACCGATGCCGAGGTGCGCACGGCACTCGATGGCAACTTGTGCCGATGCGGAGCGCACAACCGGATTGTTCGTGCCGTGCTGCGCGCAGCGAAGGAGGCATGATCATGCACAAAGAACTCACAGCCAGCCGTCGTGGATTTCTGAAGACCACCGGATATTTGTCTTTGGCGTTTGCCATCCCGCTCGACAGTGCGCTGTCACAAGCGAACCCAAACACCCCCCGTTTGCCTGGTGATTTACAAACCAACCGCAAGCTCAGCGCATGGTTGCGCGTGAATGCCAATCAAACCGTCACGCTGCTGGTTGGCAAAGTTGAATTGGGACAAGGCATCTTGACGGCCGTTTCGCAAATCTGCGCCGATGAACTCGACATCTACTTGAACCGCGTTCAGGTTATCTCGGGCGATACCGCATTGGTCCCCAACGAAGGCGTGACAGCAGGCTCGTTTTCCATGCCTTACTGTGCGACGGCGGTGCAGCACGCATCGGCTGAAGTGCGCGCCATCTTGCTTGAACTGGCTGCTGAAAAACTCAATCAACCCGTCAACAGTTTGACGGTGCAAGACGGCAAGGTCTTGGCATCCAATGGCAGCAACGTTGCATATTGGGATTTGATCGTGGGCGAGTCACTCAACCGCGAGGCAACGGGCACCATCAAGCCCAAACCCGCCTCCCAACATCGCTACATCGGTCAATCCGTGCACCGCGTTGACTTGACGCCCAAGATCTTGGGTGAAGCCAAATTTTTGCAAGAGCACCGCCCTGCGGGCATGCTGTTTGGTCATTTGGTGCGCCCCCCCACCTACGCGGCCAAGCTGCTGTCGGTCAACGCAGCTAGCGTGCAAAAAATGCCAGGCGTGGTGAAAGTGGTGCGCAATGGCAGCTTCTTAGGTGTGGTGGCCCAACGCGAAGAACAAGCCTTGGCGGCTGCCAACGCACTGAATGCTTCTGCCAAATGGGAAGTTGAAAAGAAGCTGCCCACGCACGACGGTATTTTTGATTGGCTGCGCACCACCAAGCCCAACCGCGTCATCAACACCAAAGTGCAACCACGTGTCGGCGGCGAAACACCCGCCAAAACCATCGAAGCCACCTACTACCGCCCGTACCACATGCATGCCTCCATTGGTACATCGGCAGCCATTGCCACGATGGGCGCCGATGGTGTGATGCTGATTCAAACCCACAGCCAATCGGTGTTTGAAACCAGCATCGCCATTGCCAAAATGTTGGGCCTTGAACCTGGCAAAGTGCGTTGCCAACACATGCAAGGGGCGGGCTGCTATGGCCACAACATGGCCGACGACGCGGCGGCTGATGCCGCGCTTTTGGCCATGGCTGTGCCAGGCAAGCCCGTGCGGTTGCAATACACACGCGAACAAGAACACAAGTGGGAACCCTACGGGTCGGCCATGGTGATTCAAACCAAAGCGGGCGTCGACGCCAACGGTAACGTGCTGGATTGGGACTTACAAATTTGGTCCACACCGCATAGCACACGACCTGGTGGTGAACCAGGCAATTTGTTGTCAGCCCGTTACCTAGAAAAACCGTTCGTCCAGCCCGTGCCCACCAACGGCGGACCACCCAACTATGCAGCCGATCGCAATGGCATCGCTTTGTATGACTTTGCAGGCCACCAGGTGCTGACGCACTTCATCACAGACATGCCTGTGCGTGTGTCTTCCACACGCGGACTGGGAGCTTACGCCAACGTGTTTGCGATTGAGTCCTTCATGGATGAACTGGCACTGGCCGCCAACATCGACCCACTCACCTATCGCCTGCGTTTCTTAAAAGATGAACGTGCACGCGACGTGTTGCAACAAGCTGCCGACAAGTTTGGTTGGAACAGTTGGAAGAAAACAATCAACCGAGGTCGCGGTATTGGCTTTGCGCGCTACAAAAACATTGCCGGCTACTGCGCGGTAGCCTTAGAGGTAGAGGTCAACCCACGCAATGGGCGCATTCGTGTTGTGCGCGCCGTGGCTGCAGCGGACTCAGGCCATATCGTGAATCCAGATGGCGTGAGCAACCAAATTGAAGGCGGCTTGATTCAGTCTTTGAGCTGGTCGTTGAAAGAAGAAGTGAAGTTTGATGACACACAAATTTTGTCCACCGACTGGAACAGCTACCCCATCCTGACCTTCTCAGAAATTCCTCAGGTGGAAGTGGTGTTGGTCAACCGTCCAGGAGCCCCGTTCTTAGGGACGGGCGAAGCATCGCAAGGCCCCACCAGTGCAGCGCTGGCCAATGCGGTGTTTGATGCCACGGGTGTAAGGTTTCGCCGACTGCCGCTCACGCCTGAGCGCGTCAAGCAAGGCTTGGACAAAAAAGGAACTGCATGAAATTAATCAACACACTGGGGGCACTCGCACTGTGCGTTGGCGCGTTGTCCAGCATGGCGCAAACCAGCACTACACGCGACTACCCCAACCACCCCATCAAAATGGTCATCCCCTACGCAGCGGGTGGGCCGATGGATTTCATCGGCCGCACCTTGGCCCCGCGTTTGTCGCAGGCCTTAGGGCAGCCCTTGGTGATCGACAACCGTGCCGGTGCGGGCGGCGCCATTGGCACCGACGTGGTAGCCAAGTCAGCACCCGATGGCTACACGATGCTCAACACCTCGTCCAGCCACGCCAGCTTGCCCGTTGTGTCGGCCAGCTTGCCCTACGACCCCATCAAAGATTTCGCGCCCATCACGTTAGTTGCCAACAGCGTGGGTTTTGTAGTGGCCGCACGGCCTGACCTGCCCGTGAAAAACTTGAAAGAGTTGCTGGCCGATGCCAAAGTCAACCCTGGCAAGTACACCTTTGGTTCTGGCGGTGTGGGCAACGTGATGCACTTTGCAGCCGAGTTTTTGTGTACCAGCGCAGATGTAAAGATGACCCACGTGCCCTTCAAGGGCGTGAGCCAATCGCTCAACGATTTAGTGGCAGGCCGCATTGACTTTGTCATTGGTGCGCCCACCGCCGTGCTGCCTTTGGTCAAGTCAGGCAAGCTCAAGGCCTTGGCCATCACCGCACGCAAACGTTGGAGTGAATTGCCTGATGTGCCCACCATTGATGAAGCGGCAGTGAAGGGCTTTGTTTACACCCCTTGGTACGGTTTTTGGTTTCCTGCGGGCGTGCCTGCCGAGCAGGTTGTACGCATGCGCACCGAAGTCAACAAACTCTTGGAAGACCCAGACATCAAACGCGCGTTTGCAGAACAAGGTTTTACCACCGTGGGCTCTAGCTCTGCCGAGTTCAGCAAAGTCATCGCTGACGAAATTGCGATGAACAAGAAGTTAGCCACGCGTGTGGACTTCACACAGTAAATCAAACACCTAGGAGGCTTCGATGTTTCACACCACCACCGACAGTTCTTGTAACCACTGCGCGCCACGCCGCAGCTTTTTGACAGGCCTGCTTACAGCCACTGCCGCCACCGTGTTGCCTTCGTGCGCCACCACATCCAAAGACGCGCCCTTGCCCGCCGTTGCCAAACGTGCCTTGGTCGACGTGCATCACCATGTGTGGGCACCCGCGTTCTTGAAAGAGCTAGAAGCGCGCAAACTGGCCGAGCCCCCCGCACGCAACTGGTCGCTCAACAAAACCATGGACGACATGGCCAAAGCCGGCGTGACCTACACCCTCACCTCGCCCACCACCCCCGCCGCTGGTTTTGGTGATGTCGCCACCATGCGCAGCATGGCACGCATCAGCAACGAGTACGGCGCACAACTGGCCCGCGACTACCCCAACCAGTTTGGCTTCTTTGCCACGCTGCCCATGCTTGATGTGGATGGCGCACTGGCTGAGATTGCCTACAGCTGCGATGTGCTCAAAGCCAACGGCATTGCCATGCTTACCAGCTACAACGGCAAGTGGTTAGGCGACAAAGCGTTTGCGCCCATCATGGACGAAATCAACCGCCGCAAGCTCATCGTCTACACCCATCCGTCCAACACCCAATGCTGTCAAAACTTGCAAGAGGGCGTGCCTGGCTCAACGATTGAATTCGCCACAGACACCACGCGCACCATCACCAGTTTGCTCTTCAGCGGCACGGCCACGCGCTGCAAAGACATCAAGTTCATCTTCTCGCATGCAGGCGGCACCATGCCGTTCTTGGTCGAGCGACTCGTCATGTTGCCCAAGCTCAATGCCAACTTTGGCAAGATCTTGCCCAGCGACCAAGTGCTGCCCACCTTGCGCAGCTTTTACTACGACACAGCACAAGCGTCGCACCCAGGCGCGTTGCTATCCCTCTTGAATTTAGTCGATGTGTCGCAGGTGGTGTTTGGCACAGACTTCCCTTACCGCACCTCGCTCGACCATGTGAAAGGTCTCATGGCCATGGGCTTCAGCATGAACGACCTCACGGCCATCGAAAGTCGCAACGCACTGCGCATGCTGGGTCGCGCCGCTTAAGACTTGTTGCTGTATGTCAAACACCAAGCTCACACTACCCACCACACCTGAGTCGATCTTGCCTTTGGTGATTGAAGCCATGTCTCACACACCCGATCCGCGCCTGCGTGAACTGATGGCCTCGCTCACCTCGCACTTGCATGCGTTCATTCTTGAGACAAAGGTCACCGAAGAAGAATTTGAACGAGCTGTGAAGTTCTTGATCGACATCGGAAAAGCCACGGGTGAAAAAACCAACGAAGTCATTTTGGCTGCCGACCTATTGGGCGTATCTTCTTTGGTCGCGCTATTGAACAACCCAGCCAACCATCTACAACGCGATCACCCAGCTGCAAAAGAGGCCGCCTCACACGCCGCCTTGCTTGGCCCCTTTTGGCGTGCCAATGCGCCCTTCTGCCAAAGCGGTGACAGCATTGCACGCGGCAGCACGCAGGGCACGCCGCTGGAAGTTCGCGGTGTTGTGTACGACAAGGAGGGACAACCGTTGCCCAATGCAACCGTCGACGTATGGCACGCCTCACCCGTGGGGCTGTACGAAAATCAAGACGACACGCAAGAAAACATGAACCTGCGCGGTCGTTTCAAAACCGATGCACGCGGTGCCTACTTTTTCAAAACTGTGCGTCCTGCTGGCTACCCCGTGCCTACCAACGGCCCTTGCGGCGACTTATTGCGCGCTCAGCTGCGCCACCCCAACCGGCCGGCCCATTTGCATTTCATGGTGTCCACGCCAGGTCACAAAGTGCTCATCACGCAAGTGTTTGCCGATGGTGATGACAACCTCACCAGCGATCCTGTGTTTGGTGTCACCGCACCGCTGGTGGGCCAATATGAAGAACGCACTGTCAATGGCCAACGCCAAGCCCATTTGACGCACGACTTTCACTTGGTGGCGGGCGAGATGACTTTTCCCCACCCCCCCATTCCTTGATTTTTTACCCCGAAGAACTAGAACACTATGACCTCCCACTTTGAACCCACAGACTCATTGACCGGCAGTGTCGCCGTCATCACCGGTGGTACTGGCGCCATTGGTTTGGCCAGCGCACACCGCTTGGCCAAACTTGGCGCGCGCTGTGTGTTGCTCTACAACTCTGAAGCGCCCGAATCAGCAGCAGCCAAAGCGGCAGCTCTGCCTGGCTCAGGTCACCTGACTTTTAAAGCGCAAGTCACCGACAGCGCCTCGCTCCAAGCCGTTGCCGACCAGGTAGCGGCACTGTACGGCGTGGTCCACATCCTCGTCAACAGCGCGGGCTACACCAAAGCCGTGCCTGCCAACGACCTAGACGCTCTGACCGACGAACTGATCGACGACATCTTGAAAGTCAACTTTCGTGGCGTGATCGCCACCATCCGAGCCTTCATGCCTTTGCTCAAAAAGTCAGAGGACGGCTTGATCGTCAACATCTCCTCGATCGCAGGTTTCACAGGCACAGGCAGCAACTTGGCCTACGTCGCAGCCAAGGCGAGCATCGACGTGGTGGGCGACGCATTGGCTAAAGCTTTTGCGCCTAACGTGCGCGTGATCTCGGTCTCGCCCGGTGTGGTGGACTCCACCTTTGTACCGGGCAGAGGTGCTGACTTCAACGACAAAGTAGCCCCCACCATTCCACTGCGCCGCATTGGCACCGTGGACGATGTGGCCGCAGTGGTGCAAGCATGCGCCACCACCATGCGTTATGTCACAGGCACACGCATCGTGGTCGACGGTGGTCGCCACCTTTGATTGAAAAGTAAAACTGACATGAGCCAAAAAACATTTCTCACCTGTGCCGTCACCGGCAACATCACGACGCCTGACCAAACTCCGCATCTGCCTGTCACACCAACACAGATCGCTGATGAATGTTTGTCAGCGGCAGAAGCCGGTGCCGCCGCCGTGCACATCCATGTGCGCGACCCCAAGACAGGCAAACCATCCATGGAGCTAGAGCTCTACCGCGAAGTGTTTGACAAAGTGCGCCGCGCCAACCCCGAGCTGATCATCAACCTCACCACCGGTCCTGGTGGGCGTTTTATTCCTAGCGTGGAAGACCCACGCGTTGCTGCACCAGGGTCAACCTTGGTACAACCCGAAAAGCGCGTAGAACATGTGCGCATTCTCAAACCCGATGTGTGCTCGCTGGACCTCAACACCATGAACTCAGGTGGCGATGTGGTGATCAACACCCCGCGCAACGTGCGCATCATGGCCAAGATCATGCGCGAGGCAGGCGTCAAGCCGGAGCTTGAAATTTTTGACTCCGGTGACATGCATTTGGCACGCGACCTGATTGCCGATGGCACGCTCGAAGGCCCCGGCATGTGGACTTTTGTAACGGGTGTGAAGTACGGTTTTTCACCCTCACCCGAAACCTTGCTCTATGCCCGCAGCTTGCTGCCTGCAGGTGCCATTTGGTCCGCCTTTGGCATTGGCCGATTTGAATTCCCCATCGTCGCGCAAGCTTGGTTTGCAGGTGGGCATGTGCGTGTGGGCATGGAAGACAACATCTATTTGGAAAAAGGCGTGTTGGCCAAAAGCAATGCCGAGTTGGTGACCAAAGCCAAACGCATCATCCATGACTTGGGGGGCGAATTGGCTAACCCACGCGAAGCACGCGCGATGCTGAACTTGTCCAGCCGCACTTGATACAAAGAAGGAACACAGGAAATGTCGATTCAAAAAGAAGTCTTGCGCGCCGTACGCGTGAACGCCAAAGCCGCCTCAGCCGATGAACTGGCGCCCACCCTTGAAAAGCAAACACCCCCAACATTGCAAAAAGGCGAAGCTTTGGTGCGCGTGCGCAGCGCAGGTGTGAACCCCAGCGATGTCAAAGCGGCGCTCGGCATCATGCCGCAAGCCGTATTTCCGCGCACGCCTGGCCGCGACTTTGCAGGTGTGGTGGTGGACGGCCCCAGTGCATGGGTAGGCAAAGAGGTGTGGGGCTCGGGTGGCGATGTGGGCATCACACGCGATGGTTCGCACGCTGGTTGGCTGGTGCTGCCCGAAGCGGCCTTGCGCGAAAAACCGAAGAATTTGAGTTTTGAAGAAGCAGGCTCAGTGGGGGTCCCCTTCATCACCGCCTATGAAGGTTTTCGTCGCAGCGGCATGCCGCAACGCGGACAAACCGTGGCGGTCATGGGTGCCAACGGCAAAGTCGGCCAAGCCGCCGTGCAACTAGCCGTACAAGCCGGTGCCAATGTGATTGCGGTTCGACGCGGTTCTGGCGAGTGGGATGGCCCATCTGAAGGCGTGCACACCATCGACGCCAAAACAGAAGATGTGACCGCTCGCATACGTGAACTCAGTGACGGCAAAGGCGCACACATCGTGTTCAACACCGTGGGGAGCCCCTACTTTGAAGCGGCCAACAAAGCCATGGCTAAAGGCGCGACACAAATCTTCATTTCCACCCTCGAGCGCCCTGTGCCATTTGACATCTTCACGTTCTACCGTGGCATGCACACCTATGTGGGCATCGACACCTTGGCGCTCAATTGCATTGAAACCAACGAACGCATGCAAGCCATGCGCGCTGGTTTTGAGGCGGGCACACTGCACCCCTTTGAAGTGAGCTCGGACGCGGTGTTCTCACTCGACCAAGTATTGGCGGTTTACAAAGAAGTGTTGAGCGGCGCCAACCGCCGCGTGGTCTTTAACCCTTAGAACGCAGAGCCCATCATATGAACATTACCCGACTCAACCAAGCGCCCGAGTACGTGGCGCCCAATCACTTTGACATGCAATGTTTGCGTCTACAAGGACGCGAAGCGGGCCCCGCCGTTCAACTCTGGATGGGCATGTCGATCTTGAAACCAGGTGGCCACACCACACTGGACGGATCACCCATTGAAAAACACTACGTGGTGTTGCAAGGCGAACTCACACTCGTGAGCGAACTCGACGGCGTGGAAACACGCGAAGTGCTACATGCCTTCGACTCATGCCGTTTTGCGCCGGGCGAGAAACGGCAGGTCATCAACCACACCCAACAAGAAGCGCGGATCTTGTTGGCTATGCCGTTTGATCCCCCCGCCGTTTAACTCAATCAAAAACAACAGGAGACAAAACCATGCACACCACACCCTTCACACGTCGACAGAGCTTGCAATGGGCCACGACTTTGGCAGCCAGCTCTGCACTGCCCAGCTTTGCACAATCCGAATGGCCCAAAGACAAAACCATCACCTTTGTTGTGCCCTTCACAGCAGGCAGCGGTACGGACGTGATTGCGCGTAGCGTGGCTGAAAAGCTCGGCCCCCTCTTGGGTGCACAAATCGTCATCGACAACAAAACGGGTGCAGGTGGCACCGTGGGCGCAGCGCTGGTGGCCAAGGCACCAGCCGATGGCTACACCATGTTGGTTCACAGCTCAGGTCATGTGGTCAACCCAGCGCTGTACCCCAAGCTCAGCTATGACACACTGAAAGACTTTGACGGCATCAGCCCACTGGCGAGCTTGCCTAACGTGATCGTGGTGTCACCCAGCAAGGGCTATAAAGATGTGGCCGACCTGGTGGCCAAAGCCAAGGCTCAGCCCGGCGTCCTGAACTACGCCTCTGCAGGCAATGGTTCAGCCACGCACATGAATGCCGAAAAGTTCCGTGTGGTGGCCGGTATTCAAGCCCAGCATGTGCCCTACCGCGGTACGCCGGAGGCATTGACCGAAACTGCATCGGGCCGCATCGACTGGTTCTTTGCCCCGCTGGTGTCAGCGCTGCCCTTGATTCAAAGTGGCCGTCTACAAGCCTTGGCCGTGAGCACAGCACAGCGTTCGCCATTGCTGCCCAATGTGCCATCCATCGCAGAGGCAAGCTTTGCAAACGCGGCCTACACCTTCTGGGTGGGTTTGTTCGTGACAGCCAAAACACCCAAACCTATCGTGCAAAAACTGCATGCAGGTGTGATGAGCGTACTGGCCATGCCTGATGTGAAAGACCGTCTTGAAAAACTGGGTGCCGCAGCCATGCCGATGCAGCAAGATGCATTTGAAAAATATTTAGATGCAGAAACCCTTGCCGCAGCTCAGCTGGTCAAGGCTGCAGGCATTCGCATCGAATAAGGACATCAGTCAGCCGTGATCTTGGCTGACTTGATGACACCGCCCCAATAGTCCAACTCTTTGCGGGTGAATTCGCCTAACTGTGCAGGCGTGAAGGCCTCGACCGAGGTGCCGGAATCTTCGGCCTTCTTGCGCACTTCTGGCATCTGCAAAATCTTATTCACTTCCGCATTGAGCTGTTGCACGATGGATGCTGGTGTGCCGACAGGCGCGTACAAGGCAAACCATGAATCCAGGTCATAGCCTTTCAAGCCTGCCTCAGTGGCCGTTGGGACATCGGGCAACGACGGCAAACGCTTGGCACTGGTGACGGCCAACGCACGCAAACGTCCAGACTTGATGTGGCTCACCACCGATGCAGGGGTGGTGATGTGCAAGTCCACCGTGCCGTGAAGTCGGTGCTGCCGACCGGTGGCGTCGGAACGACCAATGTATGCGGCGTCTCCTTCTTGTTGGAATAGGTTGGTCTTACGCCAACTCTGAAATTTCGATCAAATTCAAATCTGGGTCGCGCACATACACCGACCTGATTTTTTGAGTGGCGCCCGTGCGCATGACGGGGCCTTCCACAATGGGCCAGTTCGCAGCGTTCAGTTGGGCGATCACGTTGTCCAGTGGTATCGAGGCAATGAAACACAAGTCCAGCGCGCCCGGCACAGGCAGATGGGCTTTGGGCTCAAACTCTTTGCCACGCACATGCAAGTTGATTTTTTGGTTACCAAACTTCAAGGCTTGGCGCGTGACAGGGGGTGTGCCGCCCACAAAACTTTCCAACGTCATGCCCATCACACGGGTGTAAAAGTCCACACAGGCGTCTTCGTTGAAAGTGGTCAACACCAGATGGTCGAGGTGGTCAATCATGCGGCGGGCCCTTTGAGTTCAGACACATAAGCGGGTGCTGGGTGCAGGTCGGTGATGCGCCCAGCTTTGGCCACTTGGCCTGGCACATCGTGACCCACGATGGCGGGCAAATGGCGCGCCACGTTCAGCAACTTCGTGAGGTCAATGCCTGTGTCGTAGCCCATGGCATCCAGCATGTGAATAGCATCTTCACTGCAAATATTGCCACTTGCACCCGGTGCATACGGACACCCACCCAAACCGCCTAATGAGCCATCCAAACGGGTAATGCCGCCTTGCACTGCCGCCAGCACATTGGCCAAGCCCATGCCGCGCGTGTTGTGAAAGTGCAGCGTGAGTTGCGTATGCGGCAGTTGCTGCTGCAACGCCTCCACCATGCGGCTCACTTGCGCTGGATGCGCCATGCCCGTGGTGTCGCAAATGGTGAGGCCACGCACGCCTAAATCGGCAAAGCGTTGCGCGAACTGCTCCACCACCGCCTGAGGTACATCGCCCTCCATCGGGCAACCAAAGCACGTCGACAACGACACGTTGATCGGCGTTCGGCCATCCACATGACGCACCACCTCGGCCAAAGACGCAAAGCTCTGCTCGCGCGTCATGCGCAAATTGGCAAGGTTGTGCGTCTCAGATGTGGACATGACCAAGTTAAGCTCATCCGCACGTGATTCGAGCGCACGTTCGGCGCCGCGCAAATTGGGCACCAGCACGGTGTACTCAACGCCAGGCACGCGGGTGATGCGTCCCATCACTTCTTCGGCATCGCGCAGCATGGGAATGGCTTTGGGTGACGTGAAGGAAGTGGATTCAATCTTGGCGTAGCCGCATTGACTGAGTGCGTCGATGAGCGCAATTTTGTCGTCGGTGGCGATGAAGTTGGGTTCGATTTGGAAGCCGTCTCGGGTGACGACTTCGTTGAAATAAATACGTGTCATGCGACGATGCCTTTGTCTTTGAGGGCTTGAATTTGTGTGGGCGTCAAACCAATTTCGTTGAGCACCGCATCTGTGTCTTGGCCAATGGTGGGCGCGTTGCGGCGATGGCTGCCTGGCGTGCGTGAGAGTTTGGGAATGATGCCGGGCACAGCCAGAGATGTGCCGTCGTCCATCTGCACGTGTTGAATCATGCCGCGCGCTTGGTAATGCGGGTCTGCCGCAATGTCGGCCACGGTGTAGATGCGGCCGGCGGGCACGGCAGCTTGGTCCAACGCCTCCAGCACCTGCGCCACCGTGCGTTGGGCGGTCCACACACCAATGGCGGCATCAATTTCTGCCACGCGTTTGACGCGTCCGGCGTTGTCGGTCAACGCGAGGTCGTTGCCCAAATCATCCCTGCCCATCGTGTGCATGAGGCGTTTGAAAATGCTGTCGCCGTTGCCTGCAATCAACACATAACCTTCGTCCTGGCAACGGTAGGCATTGCTCGGTGCGATACCGGGCAAGGCACTGCCCGCCGCTTCGCGCACGGCGCCAAAGGCGCTGTACTCGGGCAACAGACTTTCCATGCAGTTGAACACCGCCTCATACAAAGCCACGTCAATCACTTGACCTTGGCCACTTGTTTGGCGCTCTTGCAGCGCCATCAAAATGCCAATCACGCCGTGCAGCGAAGCCAAGGTATCGCCAATGCTCACGCCCACACGCACCGGCACACGGCCAGGCTCAGCGGTGAGGTGGCGCAAACCACTCATGGCCTCTGCCACCACGCCAAAGCCGGGCTTGTCGCGGTAGGGACCGGTTTGCCCGTAGCCGCTGATGCGCAACATGATGAGGCGCGGGTTGAGGGCCAACAGCTCGTCGGGGCCAAGGCCCCAGCCTTCCATCGCACCTGGGCGGAAATTTTCAATCAACACGTCCGCATCTTTGACCAGTTGGCGCACGATGTCTTGCGCGGCCTTGTCTTTCAGGTCCAGCGCCACGGAGCGTTTGTTGCGCGATTGCACTTGCCACCACACAGAGGTGCCGTCTTTGAGCAAGCGCCACTTGCGCAAAGGGTCGCCGGTCTTGGGCGTTTCAATCTTCACGACATCGGCACCAAAGTCGGCCAGCGTTTTGGCGGCAAAAGGGCCGGCGATGAGTTGGCCGAGTTCGACCACTTTGAGTCCTGTCAACGCGCTCATGATTTTGAAGGGGATAAATCAAACATGGCGGGACTATAAAAACAAACCACCGAACAAGGAATTGCTATTGCGTAGAATTTCCTTCGCGTTTCGCGAAGGATGAAAATCACGCCATGAAAAAAAGCTTCAACTTAAGCCGGTTCGACTTTGTCACGCTGCGCCTTTTCTGCGCGGTAGCGCAAAGCGGCAGCATCACCAAAGGGGCTGAAACCTGTCATTTGGCCCTGTCTGCGGCCAGCCGCCGCTTGTCTGACTTCGAATCAGCCACGGGTTCGCAGCTCTTAGAGCGCAGCAAGAAAGGGGTGCAGCTCACCCCCGCAGGGCATTTGGCTTTGCAACACTGCATTCGCTTGTTTCAAGGTTTGGAGCGTTTCAACAGCGAGTTGAGCGATTACTCGCAAGGCATCCGCGGCCATGTGCGTTTGTGGGCCAATATGTCATCTCTCACCGAATACCTGCCCAGGATCCTGCATGACTTTTTATCAAGCCATGCCGACATCGTGGTGGAACTGGAAGAGCAACTCAGCGGTGACATTGCACGCGCCTTGATCGACGGCATCGCAGACATTGGCGTGTTGGCCAATGAAACGCCGATGGACGGGCTGACCGTGGTGCCTTTTCAAACGAATGAGCTGGTGCTGCTGTGCCACGCGAGCCACCCACTGGCCAAACAAAAAAAAGTGGATTTCAAAACCTGTCTGCAATACGACTTCGTGGGTCTGAACCAAGGCAGCTCGTTGCTAGAACTCACGTCACGCGTGGCAGAGAAAGAGGGCCAACACATGCACCTGCGCGTGCAAGTCAGAAGCTTTGATGCCATGTGCCACATGATTGCCGCAGGCCTAGGCATCGGCGTGCTGCCCCTAGGTGCCTGCGCCAGCCAAGTGCAAGCGCTCAAGCTGAAGGTGGTGAGTCTCAAAGACCCTTGGGCACAGCGCCAACTGGCGGTGGCGTTCAACCCCAAGCGCGCGTTGTCGCCGTCGGCGCAGCTGCTTTTGAAGGCGTTGACGCCGGCTTAAAACTCGGCGTGTAAACGCGCCGCATACACATGAACCGGCCCACGGTCGGCGTTGTATGCGGGGTTTTGGATGCGTTGGTAATCGGCCGTCAGCCACGTGCCGCGCGTCATTTGGAAGCTGTAGAAAGCCTCCAAAATTTGTTCTGGCCTGTAACTCAGCGTTTGCGTAGCGCCTGCCGCATCGCCAATGAAGTACGACATGCCCCCAGCGGCCAAGAAGCCACGACGTTCAGGCGACAAAGTGTTGCGCATGAAGGCCACGCCCACCGCATCGTCGGTACGTCCCCACAAGCCACCTTTGAAAACAAGCCCCGTCGACAGCGACCCATCCGCTTCGGTGAAGGCATAAGTTTCGGTACGGCCATCGGCTTTCATGGCACGCAAGAAGAAACCCACGCTCGGGTTGATGGCTTGCTCAATGTTGACGCCCAAACCGTATTTGATTTTTTCGCCGCCACGCACAGCGATGAGCGCCTGTGGTGTGGTTTGTAAACCTGGGTGGCTTTGCAGCCACTGCGTCGCATCGTTGAAACTGGCCACTTGCGCGCGATTGCGCCACGCCAGCACACGCACTTTGCCCGGCTGATCGGCCAACATATGGCCGCGTTCAACCTCGACTTGGTCACCGTAGTGTTTGCCCAAAGCGAAATCGACAGGCAAACCATTGGGCTCTTTGGGACCGGTCATACGGCCAAAGCGCAGCACCCAGTTGTCTTGATACCACTCGCCCGCAAAGCCCCAGCCAAAGCCACGGGCATCTGCCGCGTAGTCGTAAGAAGCGTAGGTCCAGTTACCCCAGTTCATAAACTGGGTACGCGGGTCCTTGGCATAGGCGTTGTCGTCAAACACGTCCAAGGTCGAGAAATTACCCACGGTCAACACAAAGCGGTTTTTGTCGACCCAGCCTGCCATTTGGTTGAAATCGGGCTCGACTTTCTCTTGCCCCCCACCCTGGTTCCAAGTTTGGCGCACAAACAGGCGCTGGCGGTAGAGCTTGGGCGTGCTGCCGCCGGCACGGGTGATTTCACCGTTGGTAAAGCCGCCCAAGCCCACCAAGTTGCCTGAAAACGGAATGCCCGAAGCCACCTCGGGATTGAAATACAGCTCACCGTCTTGCCACGGGCGAAAGCCCCAGTGTGCGGTGGTGCTGAAGGTGTACATGCGCTCACTTTGCGAGGACAAGCTGTTCGCCCCCGAGTAGCCAGCCTTGAACGCGTTGTGGTGCTGCCAGTTGTAGGTGAGCTGATAACGCGCCGTGGTGTCTTCAGTTTCAGCCACTGGCGCAGATTGCGCCCACACACCGACCGCAGCCAGGCTGCACAGCACTGAAACGGCGAGTTGTTGAAGCGGGAAATGAGGCATGAAAGACGGAAAAGTAAAGCAAGCAAACATCGAGCGATGTCGCCGACGGCTCATTGTAGGAAGGCTTTATTTCATTTCCATGAATCAGCACCCGCGCTCCCGCATAAAATCGCAGGCTCCACCTAAGGAAGACTCATGGGACGCACCCTTTACGACAAGATTTGGGACGAGCACGTCGTCCACACCGAAGAAGATGGCACATCCATCCTCTACATCGACCGCCATTTGGTGCACGAAGTCACCAGCCCACAAGCGTTTGAGGGCATTCGTCAAGCGGGCCGCAAGGTCTGGCGCGTCAGCTCCATCGTGGCCACCGCCGACCACAACACCCCCACCACCGGCTGGGAGCTGGGCTACGACGGCATCACCGACCCCATCAGCAAAGAACAAATCACCACGCTGGACGCGAACATGGCCGAGTTCGGCTCTGCCGCGTTCTTCCCGTTCATGTCCAAGCGCCAAGGCATCATCCATGTGATTGGCCCTGAGAACGGCGCCACCCTGCCCGGCATGACCGTGGTGTGCGGCGACAGCCACACCTCCACCCACGGCGCATTCGCCGCGTTGGCCCACGGCATCGGCACCTCTGAGGTCGAGCACGTCATGGCCACGCAAACCTTGTTGGCCAAAAAAGCCAAGAACATGCTCATCAAAGTCGAAGGCACACTGACCAAAGGCGTGACCGGCAAAGACGTGGTGCTGGCCATCATCGGCAAGATTGGCACAGCCGGCGGCACAGGCTACACCATTGAGTTTGCGGGTTCTGCCATTCGCTCACTCAGCATGGAAGGCCGCATGACGGTGTGCAACATGGCCATCGAAGGCGGCGCGCGCGCTGGCTTGGTGGCGGTGGACGACAAAACCATCGAATACGTCAAAGGCCGCCCTTTGTCCCCCACCGGCGTGGAATGGGACCAAGCCGTGGCGTACTGGAAAACGTTGCACTCTGATGCCGACGCCAAGTTTGACGCCGTGGTCGAGCTCAAGGCCGAAGACATCTTGCCGCAAGTCACTTGGGGCACCTCGCCCGAAATGGTGCTGGACATCAACGGCATCGTGCCCGACCCCGACAAAGAAAAAGACGCCAACAAGCGCAGCGCGATTGAACGCGCTCTGACTTACATGGACTTGCAACCCGGCAAAGCGCTGAATGATTTGTTTGTGGACAAAGTGTTCATTGGCTCTTGCACCAACAGCCGCATTGAAGACATGCGCGAAGCAGCTGCGGTGGTCAAGAAGCTGGGCCAAAAAGTGGCCAAGAACATCAAGCTCGCCTTGGTGGTGCCCGGCTCTGGCTTGGTCAAAGCGCAAGCCGAAGCCGAAGGTCTGCACGAAATTTTCAAAGCCGCTGGCTTTGAGTGGCGTGAGCCCGGTTGCTCCATGTGTTTGGCCATGAACGCCGACCGCTTAGAGCCCGGCGAACGCTGCGCGTCGACCAGCAACCGCAACTTCGAAGGCCGTCAAGGCAACGGTGGCCGCACCCATTTGGTCAGCCCCGCCATGGCAGCTGCAGCCGCCATTCACGGCCACTTTGTGGACGTGCGCAAGTTCGCGTAACTCAGGAGCATCGCTATGAACAAACTTCTGTTGATCGCTTTAGCCCTCGTGGCGGTGGTGGGCCTCAGCGCCTGCAACACCCTACGCGGCATTGGCCAAGATGTGCAAAAGGCCGGTACGGCCATTGAAGACGCAGCGAAGAAAAAATAATGCAGAAATTCACCTTACACAAAGGCATCGTGGCTCCGATGGACCGCGAGAACGTCGACACAGACGCCATCATTCCCAAGCAGTTTCTGAAGTCCATCCGCAAGACAGGCTTTGGCCCCAACTTGTTTGACGAGTGGCGCTACTTGGACCACGGCGAACCCGGCCAAGACCCCGCCAGCCGCAAGCCAAACCCCGACTTCGTGCTGAACCAGCCGCGCTACAAGGGCGCTTCAGTACTTTTGGCCCGCAAAAACTTTGGCTGCGGTTCGTCACGCGAACACGCGCCTTGGGCGATTGACCAATACGGCTTCCGCGCCGTGATTGCGCCTAGCTTTGCCGACATCTTCTTCAACAACTGCTTTAAAAACGGCTTGCTGCCCATCGTGCTGCCCGAAGCTGCGATTGACCTGTTGTTCAACGAAGTGCATGCCTTCCCTGGCTACGAGTTGACGATCGATTTGGAAAACCAAGTCATCGTTCGCCCACAAGGCGAGACCATTCCGTTTGACGTGCAAGCCTTCCGCAAATACTGCTTGCTCAACGGTTTTGACGACATTGGCCTGACCCTGCGCCAGTCCGACAAGATCAAAGCCTTTGAAGCCGAGCGCTTGGCCACCAAGCCTTGGTTGGCACACACGATGTAACGCACGCACGCTCAAGACAACAAGAAAGCACACATGAAAATCGCAGTTCTCCCCGGTGATGGCATCGGTACCGAAATCGTCGCAGAAGCCGTCAAGGTTTTGAATGTTTTGGACTTGAAGTTCGAGATGGAAACCGCCTTGGTTGGCGGCGCCGCATTTGACGCGCACGGCCACCCTCTGCCCGAAGCCACCTTGAAGCTGGCCATGGCCTCTGACGCCGTGTTGTTCGGCGCTGTGGGCGACTGGAAATACGACACGCTGGACCGCCCCCTGCGCCCCGAGCAAGCCATTTTGGGTTTGCGCAAAAACATGGGCCTGTTCGCCAACTTCCGCCCTGCCATTTGCTACGAGCAATTAGTGGGCGCATCGAGCTTGAAGCCTGAGCTGATTTCTGGCCTCGACATCCTCATCATCCGCGAGCTGACCGGCGACATTTACTTTGGCCAGCCTCGCGGCCGCCGCGTGGCTACGGACGGTCACTTCCCCGGTGCGGAAGAAGCGTTTGACACCATGCGCTACTCCAAGCCCGAGATCGAGCGCATTGCCCATGTAGCTTTCCAAGCCGCCCGCAAGCGCAAAGCGGCTGGCTTCGAGGGCCGCGTGACCAGCGTGGACAAAGCCAACGTGCTGGAAACCTTCCAATTCTGGAAAGACGTGGTGAGCGAAGTGGGCAAAGAGTACCCAGACATCGCCCTAGACCACATGTACGTCGACAACGCCGCCATGCAACTGGTGAAAGAGCCAAAGCGCTTTGACGTGGTCGTGACCGGCAATATGTTTGGCGACATCTTGAGCGACGAAGCCTCCATGCTCACAGGCTCCATCGGCATGCTGCCCTCAGCCTCACTGAACAGCAAAAACCAAGGCTTGTACGAACCCAGCCACGGCAGCGCGCCCGACATCGCAGGCAAAGGCGTGGCCAACCCCTTGGCCACCATCCTCAGCGCCGCCATGATGCTGCGCTTTAGCTTGAACCAAGCAGCAGCAGCTGACCGCATCGAGACAGCCGTGCAGCAAGTGCTGGCTCAAGGCTTGCGCACTGGCGATATCTACAGCGAAGGCACCACCAAAGTGGGCACCTCGCAAATGGGTGATGCGGTGGTGAAGGCCTTGCGTTAATTCAACGCGGCCTCGTCAACGACAAACGCGCCTTAGGGCGCGTTTTTTATTGAGCCGTGGCGTGAAGCCGTAGCCCTAAAGCGCGCACAACTTTGATGATGGTGGCCAGCTCAGGGTTGCCCGTGGACGACAAAGCTTTGTAAAGGCTCTCACGTCCAAGTCCTGTATCGCGAGCCACTTGCGACATGCCCTTCGCGCGAGCGATGTCCCCCAGCGCAGCAGCGATCAAAGAGGAATCACCCTCCTCTAAAGCTGCCTCTAAATAGGCAGCCATGTCTTCTTCGGTTTGCAGATGCTCTGCTGCATCCCATGCCCGTGTTGCATTGTTTGCCATGAATATCTCCTAAAGCATCTTGGCCAGTTCATGCGCCATCGCGATATCTCGCGACTGACTGCCCTTATCACCACCAGCCAGCAGCACCACAAGCTGCGTGCCACGCTGAACAAAATAAATTCGATAACCCGGCCCGTAATCAATACGCAGCTCAGATACGCCTGCACCCACAGCCTTCACATCACCGAGGTTTCCCAAAGACATTCGACGAATTCGAATATCAATTCGAGCCCTTGCTGTGCGGTCTCGCAACGCGGCAAACCAGCGAACGTAATGCTCTGTTTGCCTAATTTCAATCGGGGCTTGATTGTATTCCATGAGATACATTTAACCAAGTCACAAAATTTGCAGATGAAGAATTTCTCAAAAAGGTGTCAGCCAGTCCTAAGCCCCCATCCGATACAATCGTTTCTATGTTTCACGCCCGCTCGTTCTCTCTGAACTCCGCAGCCTCCGCACCGGTGGCTGCTAGCACGCGCGTGATCACACTCAAAACCACGACCATTAAGGGCTAAACAGCTCCGGTTCGTCGTGCGCCCCCCGGCCAGACGAGCCGGGCAAACAGTCAGGTCTGGCACTGTTTTCTACATTTGAAAAGGCGTTGAAAAATGAGCAAGTTAGTAGGTTTAGTCGGTTGGCGCGGCATGGTCGGCTCGGTGTTGATCGACCGCATGGTTCAAGAAAAAGACTTCGATCTGATCGAACCCGTGTTCTTCTCCACGTCTAACGCAGGTGGCAAAGCCCCCGCGCAAGCCAAGAACGAAACCACGCTCAAAGACGCCAACGACATCGAAGCTTTAAAGAAGTGCGACATCGTGCTCACCTGCCAAGGTGGCGACTACACCAAAGAGGTGTATCCCAAGTTGCGCGCTGCTGGCTGGAATGGCCACTGGATTGACGCCGCGTCTAGCCTGCGCATGGCCGACGACGCCGTGATCGTTTTGGACCCCGTCAACCGCAACGTGATCGACAGCGCCTTGGGCAAAGGCGGCAAAAACTGGATCGGCGGCAACTGCACCGTGAGCTTGATGCTCATGGGCTTGGGCGGCTTGTTCCAACACAACATGGTCGAGTGGGTCAGCGCCATGACGTACCAGGCGGCTTCGGGCGCGGGTGCACAAAACATGCGCGAGCTGCTGAGCCAAATGGGCGCTTTGCACGACGCCGTGAAAGACGACTTGGCCAACCCCTCTTCTGCCATCTTGGACATCGACCGCAAAGTGTCGGCCACCATGCGCAGCGCTGAGTTCCCCACCAAAAACTTCCGCAACACGGCCTTGGCTGGCAGCTTGATCCCTTGGATCGACGTGCCCGTGGAGCACGGCCAAAGCAAGGAAGAGTGGAAGGGCGGCGCTGAGTGCAACAAGATCTTGGGCAATCCAGCCTTCCGCACTGCGGGCTCGATCCCCATTGACGGTCTGTGCGTGCGCATTGGCGCGATGCGCTGCCACTCACAAGGCTTGACCATCAAGCTGAAAAAAGACGTGCCCATGGACGAGATCGAAAGCATCTTGGCCAGCGCGAACGATTGGGTCAAAGTGGTGCCGAACGTGCGCGAAATCAGCGAACGCGACCTGACACCCGCAGCCGTGACCGGCACGCTCACTGTGCCAGTGGGACGCCTGCACAAGATGGCGATGGGCAACGACTACTTGGGCGCGTTCACCGTGGGTGACCAGCTGTTGTGGGGCGCTGCCGAGCCATTGCGCCGCATGTTGCGCATCCTGCTCGAGGCGTAAAACAAAGTAATATCTTTGGCTATGAAAAAAGCCCCCCGCACTGCTTCCAATTTGTTCCAGCGCTCAGCGCTGTGGGCAGCCCTGTCACTGTCGGTCTTCGGCAGTGCGCAGGCACTCACTTTGAGTCGCCCTGTCGTACAAAGCAAGCAGGGCGAGGCTTTGCGCGCAGAGATCGACATCAGCGAAATCACGGCTGCTGAACAAACCGAGTTGCAAGCAGGCATCGCCAGCCAAGAAATTTACAAAGCGGCGAAGATGGAGCTGCCCGTCAGCAACGGTGTGCCACTTGAGATTCAAGTCCAACTGTTGCGTCGCGACAACGGAAAACTCTATCTGAAGGTGAGCAGCAAGCAAGCCATTCATCACAATTCGCTCGATGTGTTGATTGATTTGCGATGGGCGACAGGCCGCCTGCTGCGCGACATCAGCTTGTCGCTGGATGATGGCAAGTCAAACGCAAAACCCATCGCGGCCTTACCCGTTTCGGGTGGTGCCGCTGCGGGCAAAACCGCACAACCTATCACCGTCAAACGCGGCGACACCGCCAGCGAACTGGCTGCAGGCAAAACGCCAGAAGGCGTGTCTTTAGAACAAATGTTGCTGGCCTTGTTGCGCAGCAACCCCGATGCCTTTGTCGAGTCCAACGTCAACCGCATGAAGGAAGGCGCTTTGCTGACCTTGCCCACGGAGCAAGAAGCCAAAGCCGTGTCGCGCGAAGAAGCGCGCAAAGCCATCCAAATTCAAACCAAAGACTTTGAAGCCTACCGCGCCGAGCTGGCCGCACGCGCCCCCGGCGGCACCGTGCCCAAGGCGGCCCGCGATACCGCAGGCAAGCTCGAAGCTCAGGTGCAAAACAAAAATGCCAAGACCAACCAAGACAAGTTGACCTTGGCCAAACCCGGCAGCAAAGACGCTGCTGCCGACAGCATTGCCCAGCAACGCGAAGCCCAAGACGTGGCCACCCGCGCTGCCGAATTGAGCCGCAACATTGCCGAACTCGGCAAGATTGCAGCAGCCACCGTGACCAATGCAACGAGCCCTGCGTCTGAAGCAGCCTCTGCAGGCGGCGCATTGCCCGTGGAAGTGCCCGCCAGTGCAGCCTCCGCCAATGGCGAATGGCTCAACGAACTGCGTGAACACAGCCTCACACCCGTGGGTGCTGGCAGCCTGATTGCCATTTTGGTGTTGGTCGGTTTGTGGCGCCGTCGTGCTTTGAACAAGAGCGACGACGACATTCAAGGCTTGCCACCACTGAACGTGAAGTTCAATCTGGACTTGCCTGAGTTCGACGGCCAAAACCCTGTTGAACGTGGCTACATCCACGAAGTCGCCACGCACATGCACGATGCGCATGAACACCCACACGACCATGCGCATCACGCGCATGACGACGCGGATGATGCGCACGAAGAAGAACGCACTTACAGCGCCGAGCAACCCGCACGCCCCACCATGGAAATGCCCAACATTTCTTTGGACTTGGACGATGTCGGCCACCCCAGCCCCTACCAAGTGCGCATCGACTTGGCTGACGAGCTGTGGAACTTGGGCCAACTGCACACCAGCCGTGCCTTGATGGAAGAGGTGGCGATAGAAGCCTCTGGTGCTGACAAAGAAAAAGCCCTCCAGTGGCTGGCTGAACGAGGCTAAGCCGTATGCGCATCGCCATGGGCTTGAGCTACAACGGCCAAGCCTACGAAGGCTGGCAGAGCCAACTCTCTGGCAAAACAGTGCAGGACAAGCTTGAAAAAGCGCTGTCCAAGTTCACCCAAACTCCCGTCTCTACCTTGTGTGCAGGCCGCACCGATGCCGGTGTGCATGGCCTCATGCAAGTGATTCACTTTGACACCGAGCTTGACCGCACGCCCTACTCGTGGGTGCGCGGCACCAACCGCTATTTACCGCTCGACATTGCGGTGCAATGGGCGCGTGAAATGCCGCGTGAATTTCACTGCCGTGGCAGCGCCATTGCACGCCGCTATGCCTATGTGGTGCTCGAATCCGCCGTGCGCCCCAGCGTCGAAGTGGGCCGTGTCGGCTGGGTGTACCGCCCGCTCGACCTTGAAGCCATGCAAAAAGCCGCGCAGTACCTGATGGGTGAACACGACTTCACCTCATTTCGCGCGTCGAGCTGTCAAGCTCTCACGCCCGTCAAAACCATGACGCGCATCGACATCACCCGCAAAAGCACTCAGCCCGGCTCAGCCGTGTGGCGCTTTGAGTTTGAAGCCAGCGCGTTTTTGCACCACATGATTCGCAACCTCATGGGTTGCTTTGTGAAGATTGGCAGTGGCGACAAACCGCCGGAGTGGATGGCCAACGTGCTGGCCGCCCGCGACCGCGATGCCGCCGCCCCCACCTTCAGCCCCGATGGTTTGTATTTCTTGGGTCCCCGCTACGACGCACAGTGGGATTTGCCTGACCGTACCCCTGCGTATGATGGATTGCCATGAACCGCACGCGTATCAAAATTTGTGGACTCACCCGTGAGCAAGACGTCGACGCCGCCGTGGCCGCAGGCGTGGACGCCATTGGCTTTGTCATGTACGCCCCTAGCCCGCGTGCGGTGACGGTGGAGCGTGCCGCCGAGCTGGCCTTGCGCTTGCCCGCCTTCGTCACGCCCGTGCTGCTGTTTGTGAATGAAACCTCCGAGGCCATTGCCCACGCGTGTGTGCAAGTGCCAGGCGCGTGGCTGCAGTTCCACGGCGACGAAACGCCCGACCACTGCCGCAAGATTGCCCGCACCTTGGGCCGCCGTTGGATTCGGGCTGCCCGCATCCCGCTAGAAACCCCTGCGGGCGAAGAAGCTTTCGACCTCTTAAAATACGCACAAGATTACTCAGACGCCCAAGCGGTGCTGCTCGACGCCCATGTCGACGGTTACGGCGGCGGCGGCAAAACATTCAATTGGTCACAGCTTCCTCCAAACGTCAACGCTCACCTCGTCTTGTCTGGTGGACTCAACGCTGCCAACGTGACCGATGGCATTCGCGCGCTGCGTAACCACGGCCATTCGTTGGCGGTGGACGTGAGCTCTGGCGTGGAATCGGCCAAAGGCATCAAAGATGCGGCCAAGATTCACGAATTCGTCCGAGCCGTACGCGCAGCCGACGCAGAGCACCCGCTCTAAGCACTCCTCCTCTTTTGTTTGAAGCACTTGGGCGCGTAAGCCCCAAGGCAATTTTTGTAGGCTATCTATGTCGAACTACCAACAACCCGACGCCAAAGGCCACTTTGGCATTTACGGCGGCAGCTTCATCAGCGAAACGCTGACTCACGCGATTGAAGAGCTCAAAGACGCGTACGCCAAATACCAGCACGACCCCGAGTTCATCGCCGAATTCAAGTCAGAACTCGCCCACTTCGTCGGCCGCCCTTCTCCCATCTACCACGCAGCCCGTATGAGCCGCGAAATGGGTGGCGCGCAAATCTTCTTGAAGCGTGAAGACCTGAACCACACTGGCGCTCACAAGATCAACAACACCATCGGCCAAGCCATGCTCGCCAAGCGCATGGGCAAGCCCCGCGTGATTGCCGAAACAGGCGCAGGCCAACACGGCGTGGCCACCGCCACCATTTGCGCACGCTACGGGTTGGAATGCGTGGTCTACATGGGTGCTGAAGACGTCAAACGTCAAAGCCCCAACGTGTACCGCATGAAGCTCTTGGGCGCGACCGTGGTGCCCGTTGAATCAGGCAGCCGTACCCTCAAAGACGCACTCAACGAAGCCATGCGCGACTGGGTGGCCAACGTGGACAACACCTTTTACATCATCGGTACGGTGGCGGGTCCACACCCCTACCCAATGATGGTGCGCGATTTCCAAAGCGTGATTGGCGAAGAGTGCCTCACGCAAATGCCCGAGATGTTCAAGAGCTTGAAGATGGCCGAGCAGCAGCCAGACGCCGTGGTCGCCTGCGTGGGCGGCGGCAGCAATGCCATGGGCATCTTCTACCCCTACATCGACCACGCCAACACCCGCCTCATTGGCGTGGAAGCCGCTGGCGAAGGCATGGACACCGACCGTCACTCCTGCTCGTTGCAGCTGGGCGCGCCCGGCGTGTTGCACGGCAACCGCACTTACATCTTGCAAGACGAGAACGGCCAAATCACCGAAACGCACAGCGTGAGCGCTGGCCTCGACTACCCCGGCGTGGGCCCCGAGCACGCGTTCCTCAAAGACATTGGCCGCACCGAATACGTGGGCATCACCGACAAAGAGGCGTTGGATGCCTTCCATTACCTGTGCCGCACCGAAGGCATCATCCCCGCGCTCGAATCCAGCCATGCCGTGGCCTACGCCATGAAGCTGGCCAAGACCATGAAGCCCGAGCAATCCATCTTGGTCAACCTCTCAGGCCGTGGCGACAAAGACATTGGCACCGTGGCCGACCTGAGCGGCGCTGACTTCTTCTGCCGTCCGAGCTGCCAAGGCCAATCGGTCAAAGGTGGTCCGACAGAACAAACCGTGAAAATTGTGAAGTGAGCAGCACCATGAGCCGTATTGACGCCACCCTCGCCGCCCTCAAGGCCCAAGGCCGCAAAGCCCTCATCCCCTATGTGATGGCGGGCTTCCCGCAAGCCAACATCACGCCCGCGCTCATGCACGGCATGGTGGATGCAGGCGCTGACATCATCGAACTGGGCGTTCCCTTCAGCGACCCCATGGCCGATGGCGCTGTGATTCAAAAAGCAGGCGAAGCCGCGCTGCGTTTTGGCATTGGCACAGCCCAAGTGCTGGACATGGTGCGCGAGTTCCGCAAAACCGACAACACAACCCCCGTGGTGCTGATGGGCTACGCCAACCCCGTGGAGTGCTACAACCTCAAGCACGGCCCAGATTCGTTCGTCAAAGACGCGTCTGCCGCCGGCGTGGACGGCGTGCTCATCGTGGACTACCCGCCCGAAGAGTGCGAAGAGTTCGCCGCCACCTTGCGCGCCCACAGCATGGATCTGATCTTCTTGCTCGCGCCCACCAGCACGGACAAGCGCATGGAACAAGTGGCACGCATTGCCAGCGGCTATGTGTATTACGTTTCGCTCAAAGGCGTGACGGGCGCTGGCAACCTCGACACCGATGCCGTCGAAGCCATGCTGCCGCGCATTCGCCAGCATGTGCACATCCCCGTGGGTGTGGGCTTTGGCATTCGTGATGCCGCCACCGCCACCGCCGTGGGCCGCGTGGCCGACGCCGTGGTGATTGGCAGCCGCATCATCCAGCTGCTCGAAGCCGCGCCAGCAGGCCAGGAAGTGGCTGCTGCACATGAGTTTTTGGCGGGTATTCGCCAGGCTTTGGACGCTTGAACGTCTCTCAAAACGATACCTACCCCGCCCGTTAAAATCAATCAATTCCAAAAGAACTGACGAAAGGCTCACCATGAGTTGGCTCGAAAAACTGCTTCCCCCAAAAATTCAACACACCGAACCCTCTGAGCGCCGCAGCGTGCCCGAAGGCGTGTGGGTGAAGTGCCCCAGCTGTGAGACCGTGCTCTACAAGAGTGACTTGCAAGCCAACCAAAACGTCTGCCCCACCTGCAGCCACCACCACCGCACCAGCGCGCGCGACCGTTTGGACATGTTCCTGGACGCTGAAGGCCGCTACGAAATCGGTCAAGAAGTGCTGCCTGTGGACGCCTTGAAATTCAAGGACAGCCGCAAGTACCCCGAGCGCCTCAAAGAAGCCATGCAAAACACCGGCGAAACAGACGCCTTGGTGGTCATGGGCGGTGCCGTGCACAGCGTCAACGTGGTTGTGGCCTGCTTTGAATTCGACTTCATGGGCGGCTCGATGGGCTCGGTCGTGGGCGAGCGCTTTGTGCGCGGCGTGCACACCGCCATTGAACAAAAAGTACCGTTCATTTGCTTCACCGCCACCGGTGGCGCACGCATGCAAGAGGGCTTGCTCTCGCTCATGCAAATGGCCAAAACCAACGCCTCGCTGACCCGCTTGGCCAAAAAAGGTTTGCCTTACATCAGCGTGTTGACCGACCCCACCATGGGCGGCGTGTCAGCCGGCTTTGCGTTTGTGGGCGACGTGGTCATCGCCGAACCCAATGCCCTGATTGGCTTTGCCGGTCCTCGCGTGATTGAAAACACCGTGCGCGTGACTTTGCCCGCAGGCTTCCAACGCGCCGAATTCTTGCAGCAAAAAGGCGCCATCGACATGATTTGCGACCGCCGCGAACTGCGCAAAACCATCGCCAGCACGCTCGCCATGTTGCAGCGCCAGCCAGCGGATGCGGTGGCCTGATCAAGCCACGTACATAAAAAAAGCCCGCTCTGTGAAGCGGGCTTTTTTGTGGGCAATGCGCAATTAAGAGCTGAACAAGAAGTTCATCACGTCGCCGTCTTTCACCACGTATTCCTTGCCTTCCGCACGCATCTTGCCTGCATCTTTGGCGCCTTGCTCGCCTTTGAGGGCGATGAAGTCGTCAAACGCGATGGTCTGGGCGCGGATGTAACCCTTCTCGAAATCGGTGTGAATCACGCCAGCGGCTTGTGGGCCGGTGTCGCCCACGTGGATGGTCCACGCGCGCACTTCTTTCACGCCAGCGGTGAAGTAGGTTTGCAAGCCCAGCAAGGTGTAGGCAGAGCGAATGAGGCGGTTCAGGCCTGGCTCGTCTTGGCCGAGTTCTTTGAGGAACTCCAAGCGGTCAGCGTCTTCCATTTCAGACAACTCGGCTTCGATCTTGGCGCAGATGGCCACCACGGGCGCGTTTTGCGCTTGCGCAAAGGCTTTGAGGCGGTCTAAGAAAGGGTTGTTCTCAAAGCCGTCTTCGGACACGTTGGCCACAAACATCGCGGGCTTGGCCGTGATGAAGAAGAACTGCTTGAGTTCGACCAGCTCTTCTTTGCTGAAGTCGATGGTGCGCACGGGCTTGGTGTCGTTCAGCGCGGTTTGGCACTTCTCGAGAATCGCCATTTGCTTGACGGCTTCTTTGTCGCCGGAGCGGGCGATTTTGCTCACGCGGTGAATCGCTTTTTCGACGGCGGCCAAGTCGGCCAAGCACAGCTCGGTTTGGATGACTTCGATGTCGGCAATCGGGTCCACCTTGTTGGCCACGTGGATCACGTTGTCGTCTTCAAAGCAGCGCACCACGTTGACGATGGCGTCGGTTTCGCGGATGTGGGCCAAGAACTTGTTGCCCAAGCCTTCGCCTGTGCTGGCACCTGCCACGAGGCCAGCGATGTCCACAAATTCCACAATCGCCGGCACGATGCGCTCGGGGGTGATGATCTCGGCCAACTGCTGCAAACGTGGGTCAGGCACTTCGACCACGCCGGTGTTGGGCTCAATCGTGCAAAAGGGGTAATTCTCAGCCGCGATGCCCGCTTTGGTCAGGGCGTTGAACAGGGTGGATTTGCCAACGTTGGGCAAACCCACGATGCCGCATTTCAAACTCATAAAAATATCCTTGTAACTGCCTCAGATTGTACTAAGCCCTCAAACGGCAGGACCCGGCTGCGGATGTGCGATTCACCGCACAGATGTTTTGCCGCACATTCGGTAACCTACGCTTTGAAATCAAAAAGGAAACACGGCCATGACACACACCTCACGCTGGCTTAGCTTGACCAGCCTATTGCTCGCCCTGGGTTCATTCACCGCACAGGCTGACACGCTGGCCGATGCACAAGCGCGCTACAAAGAAGAAATGGCCGAATGCGCCCGCCTGACGTCCGCAGAGGAATTGAAGACTTGTCGCCTAGAAGCCCGCAACGCGTTGGCAGAAGCCAAACGCAACAAGCTCGACGAGGCGCCTGCCTCGGCGGTGCAACGCAACCAATCGCAGCGATGCGACGCGCATGCGGGCGACGAACGTGCGGCATGTGAAGCGCGCATGCGGGGTGAAGGCCGCACAGAAGGCAGCGTGCGCGAAGGCGGCATGTTGCGCGAAATCGTCAGACCCGTGCCCAGCAAATAACCCACGTTGGTTTTAAAACGACCAGGGCGCTGACACCACTTGCCCCACGCGCAAGGTTTGTCCAACGCCACTGAGCGGGATGGCGTTCATGCCAAAGGTGATCGCGCCGTTGACCCGCGCGTCTTGGCGGTACACCTGCAAGGTGTCGCTCACAACGGGTGCCGAAGTGCCCGTGTCGGGGTCGATGTTAGGAATAGGGCAACGGGGACAGGGCTTGACGGGGTTCAGTTGCACGGGGCCTGTGTCGGTGTCGAGGGTCATCACGCCCACACGGTCTTCGTCATGGGCATGCACACCCGACAACACCAAGTTGGCACGAAAACGTCGCATATCCACAGCGCCCATCCCTTGCTGGGCCAAACGTGTGTTGAGTTCATCCAGCGAGGCGGTGCTGGCAACGAGCACCGGAAATCCATCACTGAATTGGTTCAGCGCTTCGACGCCTTGCGTCCACTTGCGGCTGGCCACGCGTTTGTGGCGTTCATCAAAACGCACCAAGCGCAGCGGCCCCAGGCTTTCACCCAAAAATTCGGTCAACCATGCGCTGGCAGCGGAGCCCATGTCGAACGCGAGCACCGCGTCGTCCCACACGCGAACGTTGGTGGGGTGCGCTTGTGGGCTGGCAGCTTGCACGCTCACAGCTGGCAAATGCAAAGCCACCATGCCGCTGGCGTGCAACACCAGCTCGGTCACGCCCGTCCCAGAATGCACCAGCTCGGGCTGAACCAATGCCATGCGCGGCAGTTCGCGCTGGGTCACCATCTCGCCCTCGGCGTCCACCACCATCCATGCGCGGTCGTGGGCCAGCCCGGTGGGGGTGAGCACCGCTTGCGTCACCGAAATACCTGCGCACGACTTGATGGGAAACACCCACAAGGCGGCAATGCGTGCTTCAAATTCAACAGAGGTCATACGGCATTGTGCCGCCCTCCTACAATCAACTTCATGGCTCAAAAACTGGACGTTTGTATTCGCGGCGATGGCATGGTGGGACGCACCTTGGCCCTGTTGCTCGCACGCCAAAAACTACGCGTGGGATTGGTCACCTCAGCCCCCAAAACCACGCAAGACGTTAGGGCTTACTCACTCAACAGCGCCTCTCGTGACTTGCTGTCTGGTTTGCGTTGCTGGCCCGACGCCTTGCACGCCACCCCCGTGCAACACATGCGCGTGTGGGGCGACGATGGCGGCTTTATCCACTTTCAAAGCCCCACGCCCGAGGGCCTGACTTGGATCGTGGACGTGGCCGTGCTTGAAGCCCAACTGGCCGAAGCCGTGCGTTACCAAGCCGAAATTACCCAGCTCACCGCCCCCGAACCCGCCGCTTTGACCGTGGTGTGCGAAGGCCGCGCCAGCGCCACCCGCGCTGAGCTGGATGTGAACTTTGAGGTGTTGCCTTACCAACAACACGCCGTGGCCGCCCGCGTGCGTTGCAGCACGCCGCACCGCCAGCAAGCGCTGCAGTGGTTCACCCAAGGCGCACATGGTTTAGAAATTTTGGCGCTGCTGCCTTTGGGCGGTACGCAGGGCGACACGGCCAGCTTGGTGTGGTCGCTGCCACCCGAACGTGCCAAAGACATGTTAGCGCTGAGCCCCGAAGCTTTTGGCATTGAACTTGAACACGCCAGCAACGGCGTGCTGGGCCAAATCGCGCTCACCAGCGAACGCGCCATGTGGCCACTGCAACTGGCCTGCGCCGACCGCTGGACGGGCAACTTTGCAGACGGCAGCGCTTGGGCGCTGGCGGGCGATGCAGCCCACAACATTCACCCGCTGGCTGGCTTAGGCCTCAACCTCGGCTTGGCCGATGTGGCCGAGCTGGCGAGTGTGCTGAAAGCCCGCGAGACCAAAGACTACTGGCGCAGCGTGGGCGACCGTTACTTCATGCGCCGCTACGAGCGCGCCCGCAAAGCCGACATGGTGCCCACTTGGTTGGCGTGCGATGGCTTGCAACGCTTATTTGCCCACCCCAACCCCGGCGTGCAAGCGCTGCGTAACTGGGGCATGAATGGCTTCAACAGCCTTGCCACCGTCAAAGCCTGGGCCATGCACCAAGCCATGGGCTAACCGCCCGCCCCTTTTCACCCACACGAGGCAACGCACACATGCAACGCACCTTTCGCCAACTCTCTGCCGCTGCATTGCTTGCGCTGAGCATCACCAGCGCTTGGGCCCAAGGCCACGAAGCCAACATTCGCAAAAATCTGAGCGAACGCATTCCGCAAATTCCCAAGATTGAAGAAATCACGCCCACCCCATTGGCTGGCATTTACGAGTTGCGCCTGAGCACCAACGAGATTTACTACAGCGATGCACAAGGCAACTTCCTCATTCAAGGCAACTTGATTGACACCAAAAGCAAACGCAACCTGACCGAAGAACGCGAAGCCAAACTGAGCGCGGTCGACTTCAACGCCCTGCCGCTGAAAGACGCCATCACCATCGTCCACGGCAACGGCAAACGCAAACTTGCCGTGTTTGAAGACCCCAACTGCGGTTACTGCAAACGCTTCGAACGCGACTTGGCCAAGATCGACAACGTGACGGTGTATTTGTTTTTGATGCCGGTGCTTGGCCCCGCATCGGTCGAAAAATCACGCAACGTGTGGTGCGCCAAAGACCCAGCCGCCGCATGGGTCAACCTCATGCAAAAAGACATCGCACCTGTCGCCGCGCAGTGCAACACCGCGGCGATTGACCGCAACTTGGACTTTGGCCGCAAATACAAAATCACCGGCACCCCCACGCTGGTGGCGCAAGACGGCACGCGCGTGCCGGGTGCCATCAACAGCACGCAAATTGAAAAACTGCTGGCTGACGCCGCTAAATAAACGAGTACATCACCATGGTTCATTCCCCCATCACCCCTGACAGCAATGCGGGTCAATTCATTGAACGCTTGGGCTACGCCGGCCTGATTCCGTTTGTGGTGCTCGCCTTTTTCATGTGGATCGTCACCCCCGAAGCACACCCCTTTGTGGCGATTGCGCTCAGCGCGTATGGCGCCACCATTGCCTCCTTTTTAGGCGGTATCCATTGGGGCATTGGTCTGCGCCACAACGCACCGCAACGCAAGCTGCACATGGTGTGGGGCGTGGTGCCTTCGCTGGTGTCGTGGATCGCGGTCATGATGCCGGCCTACGCGGGCTTGCCTTTGTTGGCCGCGCTGCTGGTGGCTTGCTATTTGGTCGATCGCAAAACTTGGCCCGAAGCGGGCTTGCGCGATTGGATGACCATGCGCTTTCGCCTGACCGTGGTGTCCACCTTGGCCTGCTTGCTCGGCGCGGCAGCGACCTAAAAATGCACTACCGCATCGAAGCCGCAGACCTGCACGCCCACCTGTATGGCGTGACGCTCACCATCGCCCAACCCGCCGCAGGCCAGCGCGTCTCGCTGCCGGTGTGGATAGCAGGCAGCTACATGGTGCGCGAATTTGCCAAGCAAATCACCGGCCTCAGCGCACGCCAAGGCAAGCGCAACGTGACCGTGCAACAGCTCGACAAAGCCACGTGGGTGATCGGCTGCGAAGCCAACACCCCCCTCACACTGCACTACCAAGTGCATGCACACGACGATTCGGTGCGCACCGCTTGGTTGACCACCCAGCGCGGCTTCTTCAATGGCACCAGCTTGTGTTTGCAAGTCGAAGGTCAAGCGGATGCGCCCCACCAGCTAGAGCTGGTGGCTGACTCGTTCAACACACACAAGGCATGGCAAGTGGCCACCGGCCTGACGCCCGTCAAAACCGACCGTCAAGGCTTTGGCACCTATGTGGCCGCCGATTACGACGAGCTGGTGGACTGCCCCGTAGAAATGGGTGCGTTTTGGAGCGGCAGCTTCAAAGCCTGCGGCATCGAGCACCGCTTTGTGGTGGCGGGTGCCACGCCCACGTTTGATGGCGAACGTTTGCTGCGCGACACGCAAAAGATTTGCGAAACCGCCATTCGCTTTTGGCACGGCCACAAGCGCTCGGCCACACCGCACAAAAACTACGTGTTCATGCTCAACGCCGTGGCCGACGGCTACGGCGGCTTAGAGCACCGCAACTCCACCGCCCTCATTTGCAACCGCGCCGACTTGCCGCGACTCAACGACAGCAAACCAAGCGACGCCAAGCAAAGCGAGGGCTACACCACGCTCTTGGGCCTCATCAGCCACGAGTATTTCCACACCTGGAACGTCAAACGCTTGCGCCCCGCCGAGTTTGCACGCTACGACTACACCCAAGAAAACTACACCGAGCTGCTGTGGTTCTTTGAAGGCTTCACCAGCTACTACGACGATTTGCTGCTGCGCCGCGCAGGGCTGATTGACGATGCGCAGTACTTGAAGCTGCTCAACAAAACCATCAACCAAGTGCTGCAAACACCAGGCCGCGAGGTGCACAGCGTGGCACAGTCGAGCTTTGAGGCGTGGACCAAGTACTACCGCCAAGACGCCAACAGCCCCAACCTGACCGTGAGCTACTACACCAAGGGCGCACTGGTCGCGTTGTGCCTTGACCTGAGCCTGCGCCAGCACGGCGTGAAAAACCACAGCGTGTCGCTGGACGATGTGATGCGCGCCTTGTGGGTACGTTGCTGCACTGGCAAGCACGATGGCCCGATGCTTGAGGCCGATGTGCTGGCGGTGCTCAAAGAACTCACAGGCCGTTCATGGGCTGCTGAGTTCAAAGCCTGGGTGCACGGCACACGCGATTTGCCGCTAGAGAAACTGCTGGCCGCACACGGCGTGAAGGTGCAACACGACCCCGCTCAGCTGGCCCAACGTTTGGGCTTGCGTGTGGCGGAAGACCACAACGTGCAAATCAAAACCGTGCTCAGCGGCAGTGCCGCGCACAAGGCTGGCTTTGCGCCGGGCGACGAGTGGCTGGGCGTGGAAGTGGCAGGCAAACCCGCTTCAGCCTGGCGCATCAAAAAACTCGACGATTTGCTGCTGTACGCAGGCGCGGCCAAAAAAGTGACCGCCCTGATCAGCCGCGACCGCCAGTTGCTGCGCCTGACCCTCGCTTGGCCCGACGCCAAAGCCAACAGCACCTGGCGTCTCATGCAGGACAACCCCAAACTGCTCAGTCGCTGGCTAGGCCTATAGTTCAGATCACAATTTTCAACTCACCTTTTCACACGTTTGGGAGCATCCGCATGAGCTACGAATTCATCACCGTCCACACCGAAGCCGACAAAGTGGGCGTCATCACCCTCAACCGCCCCAAGCAGCTCAATGCGCTGAACGCCGGTTTGATGGTGGAGTTGGGCCAAGCCCTTAAAGCGTTTGATGCAGACGAAGCCATCGGTTGCATGATCATCACCGGCAGCGAAAAAGCGTTTGCAGCGGGCGCCGACATTGGCGCGATGGCCACCTACAGCTTTGCCGATGTCTACAAGAACGACTACATCACCCGCGACTGGGAAACCATCCGCAGCATTCGCAAGCCCGTCATCGCAGCCGTCAGCGGCTTTGCTTTAGGTGGCGGCTGCGAGCTGGCGATGATGTGCGACTTCATCATCGCCGCCGACAACGCCAGATTTGGCCAGCCCGAAATCAAACTGGGCATCATTCCAGGCGCTGGTGGCACGCAGCGTTTGCCACGCGCCGTGGGCAAAGCCAAAGCCATGGACTTGGCATTGACGGGTCGCATGATGGACGCGAACGAAGCCGAAAAAGCAGGCTTGGTCAGCCGCATCGTGCCGCTGGACAAGTTGATGGAAGAAACCTTGGGCGCTGCGCTGATGATTTGTGGCTACTCGCAAATCGCCACGATGGCCGCCAAAGAGTCGGTCAATCGCGCGTTTGAAAGCGGCTTGGCCGACGGCGTGATGTTTGAGCGCCGCCTGTTCCACGCCTTGTTCGCCACCGCCGACCAAAAAGAAGGCATGGACGCGTTTGTCAACAAACGCCCTGCCGACTTCAAACACCAATAAGCCCGCGCTAAAAGCCCACAGTTTGTGGACTTTTAGGCGATCGCTACCATCCGGTGCATCTGAATTAGAAAGTACCACATGGAACTCTTGACCGACCCACAAGCGTGGATTGCCTTTGCCACCCTCACTGCACTCGAACTGGTGCTGGGCATTGACAACATCATCTTCATTTCCATTTTGGTGGACAAGCTGCCACCTGAGAAGCGCGAATTTGCGCGCCGCATTGGCCTGTTCATGGCCATGTTCATGCGCATCGGCTTGCTGCTGTTGCTGTCGGTCATCGTGGGTTTGGTCGAGCCTTTGTTCACCGCGTTTGGCAAAGATATTTCTGGCCGTGATTTGATTTTGATTTCGGGCGGTCTGTTCCTGATTTGGAAAAGCACTGGCGAAATTCACCAATCACTCGAAGGTGAAGAAGAACACGGTGGCAGTGCTGTCAAAGCCACCATGTTCGCCATCATCTTGCAAATCATGGTGATCGACTTGGTGTTCTCTCTCGACTCCATCATCACCGCCGTGGGCATGGTGGACGAGGTGGCCATCATGATTGCCGCCGTGATCGCGTCTGTGGGTTTGATGATGGCGTTTGCTTCGGGCATTGGCCGCTTTGTGTCAAATCACCCGTCCATCAAAATGCTGGCCCTCACCTTCTTGGTGGTGGTGGGCGTGGTGCTGATGGCCGAAGGCCTGGGCCACCACATTCCAAAAGGCTACATCTACTTCGCGATGGCGTTCTCGGTGATTGTAGAAATGCTCAATATCCGCTTCCGCAAACGCGCTAAAAACGTGGTCCAACTGCACCAGAACATGCCGTGACAAGGCCTGCCGGTATGTATACATCAAGCCGTATCTTCTCGATAAAATGGCTTGATGCAGTCGTCAGAAAAACTCAGCATTGAAAGCCAAGCCATCGTCAGCTTAGCATGTGCTGTTGCTTATTTTTACGCCTACCAACTGAACGGCCATTACTTCGAATGGTTTGAGTTTTCTCAAGGCGTCAACTGGCTCTACCTCCCCAGTGGTTTGCGCCTGTTGTTTGTGCTGGTGCTGACGCACATGGGGGCACTGGGCATCGTGCTGGGTTCTATCGCCATCAACTACATGTTTGGCGCGCCTGATGCCCATGTGTTCAATCTAGGGACCGCGCTGATCTCTGGTGGTTCGCCCTACTTGGCACGCTTCATCGCCATCCGTTTCTTTCAGCTCAGCACAGGACTGACGGGTCTGAATAGCAAAGCCTTTTTCAAACTCACGGTGCTCTTTGCCTTGACCAACGGCCTCCTTCACCAGCTTTGGTTTTTTGGGACAGGTCAGACTGACAGCGTGATCACCAGCGCATTGGTCATGGCTGTCGGCGATTGGTTTGGCACGGTGCTTGTGCTGGCCTGTGCGAGTTTGGCAATCCGAACCGTGAAATCGTTTCGCCACATCAAGCCCTGACAAGGCTCAAAGGAATGGGGACGTGTGAGGCATCGAACAGACGCCTGCACGTTGGCGCTTCAGAATTAGCGCATGACATTCCCAAAATCTATTCCCCTTCAAATCAGTTTCCGTCACGTGGACAGCTCCGAAGCGCTAGAGACCAAGATTCGTGAAAAAGTTCAGAAGCTAGGGCAGTTCTACCCTTCGATCAACAGCTGCCGAGTGATGGTCGAACAGCTGCACAAGCACCACCACCAGGGCAATCACTTTCATGTGCGCATTGATCTGAAGGTGCCTGGCCACGAACTGATCGCTGGACGCGAACCCGCTTTGAACCATGCTCACACCGATGTGTATGTATCGTTGCGCGATGCGTTCAAGGCCATGCGTCGACAACTCGAAGACTTGGTGCGCCACCAAAAAGGACTTGTCAAACACCACGAAGAAAAGCCGCATGGCCACATCACCGAAATTTCGCCAGACAAGACATTCGGGCGCATTGCGTCTGCAGATGGCCGATGGCTTTACTTTCACCGCAACAGTTTGATTGGCGATGACTTAGACACATTGCAGATCGGCACACCGGTCTACTACGTGGAAGAGATTGGCGATGAGGGGCTACAAGCCAGCAGCGTTCACCTTGTCGGCAAGCACCATGTGCTAGTTTGAGTCTTCCCCTTCAATGCTTGATTCGCAAATGCCGCTCGAACCATTGGGCGGCATGTCGGGCCACCGCCTCTAGTGTGCCCGGCTCTTCAAACAAATGCGTTGCGCCAGGTACAACGGTCAGATGAACATCGCATTGCATGAGAAGCGCCGCCTGTCGGTTGAGCGCTAACACCTCCTCATCCAAGCTACCCACCAACAACAAGGTGGGGCAATCGACCTGAGCCAAGACACGCGCGCCCGCAAGGTCAGGCCGCCCACCGCGTGACACCACCGCCTGCACCAAAGGTGCCAAACTGGCCGCAGCACGCAAGGCAGCCGCCGCCCCCGTGCTGGCCCCAAAGTAGCCAATGGGCAAATGTTTGGTGTATGACTGATGCCGTACCCAGCGCGTCGCCCCCACCAAGCGCTCGCTCAGCAATTGAATGTCAAAACGAGCGGAAGCATCTTGTTCCTCTTCTGGCGTGAGTAAATCCAGGAGCAACGTGCCCACGCCGTGGTCGCACAACACCTTGGCAACAAAGTTGTTACGCGGGCTATGCCGACTGCTGCCGCTGCCGTGCGCGAACAGCACCAAGCCTTTGGCATCTGGTGGCAGCGACAAAAGCCCCTCCAGCGTCAAACCATCCATCTCGATTCGCTCAAGCTCTGCCATCCATATCTTCATAGCGAACGTTGAACCTTGAATGCCTTGCGCCTGCGCTCTTCAATCTCATGTGCAGACAAGGTGGTCCAGTCCAGCGCGTGCGTGGCGCGCACGGTGGCCTTCACATCTGGGCTCAACTGCGCCAGCAACTCGCCCAAAAAAGGATCGGATGCAAAAATTTCTAACGCGCCCCATTGATCCGTGGCCAATGCTTGCTTCAAGTCAATGGCTAAGTCGTGCGCAAATGCCGTACGTTCGCGATGCCGAACATCGGTGTGGGGCGCCAAACCCGCACGGCCAGCCAACGAATGTCCTAATGGCGCACGCTCGATGTCTTGTGCCCGCATGCGGCTCTCAGAATGCAACCAATCTCGTGTTTCGGCCCAAGGCAATTGCACACTGCTACGTTCAAATAACCGAGCGACGTATGAGTTGGCCACGAGGATGGCCTGGCGGGATGTCATGTGTGGCACCTTTCACTGAAATGTTCTTTGCATTTTTCAGTCCGGGCACTCTGCGGTCAATCTATCGGAGGGTGTACACCTTCGCGGGTAGCCTCATGAAGAAATGCAGACAACAAAAAACCCACAGTCGCAAAACTGTGGGTTTTTATTTGGTGGTGGTAGCGGGATTTGAACCTGCGACATCAGCATTATGAATGCTGCGCTCTAACCAACTGAGCTATACCACCGAATCAAGGCAGCATTGTAAACCAATTTGCATGCGGCTTTACTCGAGTACCTTGAACAAGAGCGCTGAAAAGAAGCCGCTCAGAGTGGCCAAACCGACCCAGTTGGGCGGTGCCAAATGCGTGGCTTCGGGCAGCATGGCTGCACAAATCATGGTGAGCATGGCTCCAGCGGCCAAGCCTTCGATGAAGACCATGGCGTTGTGCGGTACCCATTCCCCCATGACGGCGCCTAGCGCAGCCGCCACGCCTGTCATCAGCACCAAAGAGAGCCACATGGTCAAAATGCGTTGCACGCTCATGCCCTGCAGACGCATTTGCGCCGAGCTCGACAAGGCTTCAGGCAAGTTAGACAAGAACAAACCTGCCAACAAGGTGTACGGCAACACCTCCCAAAACACCACGGGCGTGCCCGCATGGCCGCTGGCCGTCACCGTAGCCATCAGCACCGTACCCACCACAAAGCTCTCAGGTAAGCCATCGAGCAAGTTACCCAACCAAATGGCGACGGCTGCGTTGTCGTGCGAGGCGTGTTTTTTCTCTAAATCTTCGCCCGTGGGCAAAGGCTGGGTGTGGTGCTGGGGCAAGTGGGCCCGCTCGTGCATGATTTTAGAAATCAGAAACGCGGTTTTGCGCAAGTAGCCACCGTGCTCAATCAGCACCCAGTCAAGCAGGACAAAAATAATGCCGCCCACAAACGCACCCGCAACGAGGTGGAAAAAATTGCGGACTTCGCGAGCGCGGATTTCAGCCGTGCTGGCCTGCATGAAAGCATCAATAGATGGCGCCACCAATTCAATGGCCAAGGCTGACAGCAACGCACCGGCACCAAACGCCGCCATCAAGCCAACAATGCGTTTGGGTATCTTGAAATAAATGCCAATCAAGGCACCAATCAGCAAAGAGATTGAACACATCACGCCAAGGATGAAGGCCCAGGCAACAACGATGTCCATACGGGGGCTTAGTCTTCCAGAGGCGAAAGCACGCCAAAGCTGCGCTGTGCATAAGCCAAGCCATGGCCAGCTTGCACACCGAAGTCGAGCACTTCGCCGATCAAGATGTCATGGTCGCCAGCCGACACCACTTGGGCAATGCGGCAATCAAACCAAGCAATCACGCCGTCTAAACGCGGATGCTGGTGGATGCCACGCACTAGGCTTTGGTCTGCAAAGCGTTCTTGCTGTGTGCCTTGCGCAAACTTCAGCGCCACGTCTTTTTGCTGAGCCCCCAACACGTTGACCATGTAGCCACCCGCGTTGACAAAGGCTTCGTGGCTGAGCGAGCTTTTGCGCACGCTCCACAACACCATGGCGGGGTCTAGCGACACGGTGTTGAACGAGTTGCACGTCATGCCCCAGTCTTGGCCTTGGGTGTGCGCCGTCACCACCGTCACACCGGTGGTGAAGCAACTCATGGCGTCTTTGATGTTCACGCGATTCCTTCAATTCAGTTCTTAGAGAAACGCCAAAGCGTCTTGCGCGGCCACGCGGCCTTCGTCGGTGGGGACCACCCACACTTCAGTCGCACTATTGTCGGCGTGAATAGAGGCCGTGCTGTCGCCTGTGGCTTGGGCGTTGCTTGCTGCGTCGATGTGCACACCCATGTAGGCCAAGGCATCGCACACCTGTTGACGCAGCACGGCATCGTGCTCACCAATGCCGCCGGTGAAGGCCAGCACGTCAAGGCCCCCAATACAGGCGCTCAGCGCCCCCACTTCGCGCACCACACGGTGTGCAAACAAATCGGTGGCAAAACGTGCAGCCGCAGAGCCTGCTGCACTTGACGCACGCAAGGTGCGCATGTCGGCACTCTCGCCCGACACACCCAACAAGCCGCTTTGTTTGTAGAGCAGCTTTTGAATTTGGTCGTGCCCCCAGCCTTGCTCCATCAAATACAGCAACACACCGGGGTCGAGCGCGCCGCTGCGCGTGCCCATCATCAAGCCGTCTAAAGCCGAGAAGCCCATGGTGGTGGCGCGACTTTGGTGCTGCGTGGTGGCGCACACACTGGCACCGTTGCCCAAATGCGCCATGACCGTGCGGCCCGCGGAACGGGGGGATTCACGCTGGAGAACTTGCGCCACGTATTGGTACGAAAGCCCATGAAAGCCATAGCGGCGCACGCCTTGCGCGGTGAGCTGGCGGTCAATGGCAAACGTGGTTTCGAGTGGCGACAGCGTGCGATGAAACGCGGTGTCAAAACAAGCGATCTGCGCAACGTCTGGAAACGATTCGGCAAACGCCTCAATACCCGCCAAGTTATGCGGCTGGTGCAAAGGTGCCAAGGCATTGAGCGAGGCCAGCTGCGTCAGCACATCAGATGTGACGCGCACGCTGCTCGAAAAATAGCTGCCACCGTGCACCACCCGATGGGCAATGGCTTGCACTTTCAAATGCGCAAATCGTGCGGCCAACAAGCCCTTGAGGGTGTCGAGCGCTGCGTCAAACACATCTTGCGCAGGCTTCACCGCCACAGCGGCTGATTCTTTGTTTTGGCCCGTCGCGCAAAAGCTGATGCGCGGCTGACCCGATGGCTCTAAGCCTTCGATGTTGCCAGTGACTTCGGCCTCACCAATGCCCGCACCTTCAATGGGGTACAGCGCAAACTTGAGGCTAGACGAGCCCGCATTGACGGACAGAATGCTCATGCCGAATGTGTGCGGTTGTGGTGCGCAATCAGCTTGGCCAACAGCGCAGAAGCACTGCGCGTGGCGGCAGAATCTGCACGGCTGGTCAACGCAATTGGCACGCGCGCACCCAACACCACGCCAGCGCCAGAAGCGCCCGCGAGGTATTCCAGTTGCTTGGCCATCATGTTGCCCGACTCCAAATCAGGGGCGACCAAGATGTCGGCGTGGCCGGCCACCGCAGAGGCGATGTGTTTGATTTCGGCCGCGTGTGTGGACACGGCGTTGTCAAAGGCCAGCGGGCCATCGAGCAAGCCACCTTTGATTTGGCCACGGTCCGCCATCTTGCACAAAGCAGCCGCATCAATCGTGGAGGGAATGCTGGGGTTGACGGTTTCCACCGCCGACAAAATGGCCACCTTCGGCTGATCAACACCCATGATTTGCGCAAACAAAATGGCGTTTTGCACGATGTCGGCTTTCTCGGCCAAGGTCGGCGCGATGTTCAGCGCGGCATCGGTGATGTACAGCGGCTTGGGGTACATGGGCGCCTCAAAGCGAAACACATGCGACATGCGTCGGCCTGTGCGCAAACCTTTTTGCGACACCACAGCATGAATCAACTCATCGGTGTGCAAGCTGCCTTTCATCAAAGCTTCTAGCTTTTTGTCTGCCGCCATTTGCGCAGCCAACTCAGCCGCCGCGTGGCTGTGCTCGACATCGATCACCTCGATGCCTGTCAAATCAATGCCGGCTTCTGCGGCCACAGCGCGCAATTTTTTCTCTGGGGCAATGAGCACCGCATGAATCAAACTTGCGTGATGCGCATCCATGGCACCTTGCAACGAATCTGCATCACACGGATGCACCACACCGCAACGCACAGGCTCAAGCTTGGCGCCCAAGGCCAACAAGTTAGCGTGACGTTGCTCAGGATCGAACAAGCTGATGTGTGGCGCATGTACACGGGGCATGCGCAACTTTTCGGTCGGGGCCATGACACGCGCAATGCCATAAAGCACACGCTCGCCTTTTTGGTTCACCAACAAGCAGTCAAGATCCAGGGTTTTCTTCTCGTCGTTTTTGGCCGTGCAAGTGACGGTCACGTTCAAGGTGTCGCCAACGCGCACGGGGCGACTGAAGTGCAGGTTTTGTTCTAGGTAAATCGTGCCTGGGCCTGGAAACACCGTGCCCAACAAACTGCTGATCAAAGCACCGCCCCACATGCCGTGGCCAATCACGCCATGAAACAAGGTGGCATTGGCGTACTCAGGGTTCAGGTGTGCGGGGTTGATGTCGCCCGACACCGCGGCGAACGCTTGGATGTCAGCCAAGGCCAAAGTACGCACCATGCGCGCTGCCTGCCCCAACACGATGTTCTCGTAAGGGTAGTTTTCTAGCCACTCGTTGTTGGGATCGTTCGTGGTTTCGGTGATGTCGTTCATGGTGCTCTTCAGTTAACCGCGTGGCTGCCGGCGTCTACATAAATCGTTTGGCCTGTCATGCCACTGGCGGCATCGGTACACAAAAAGGTGCTGAGGTTGGCAATTTCATCCAAGGTCACCAACCGACCCAGCGGCGCTTTGGCAACGTTGCTTTGCATGAGCGCATCAAAGGCTTCAATGCCCGAGGCTGCTCGCGTGAGGATAGGGCCAGGCGACACGGCATGCACGCGCACACCCTGTGGGCCCAGCTCTTGCGCCATGTAACGCACCAGCGATTCCAAAGCAGCCTTCACCGGCCCCATCAGACCATAGTGCGGCACAGCTTGATCCGCCCCTAGGTAAGACATGGTGACCATGCTGCCGCCTTGCGTCATGTGCGGGGTACACAGTTTGGCCAACGTCGCAAACGAATGGCACGACACCTCCATGGCCCGTGCAAAGCCCGTGCTGGAACTGTCCACCACGCGACCATGCAAATCAGCCAAAGGTGCCCAAGCAATTGAATGAATCACAAAGTCCAAGCGACCCAGTTTGGCTACAGCGTAGGCCACCAGCTTTTCTAAATCTTCTGGTGTTTCGATGTTGCAAGTTTGCAGGTCTACGCCCAGCGGCTGTGTGAGCGGCTCAACATAGGGACGTGCTTTGTCGTTCAAGCAAGACGCCACCACCTCAGCACCCATGGCCTGCGCTTGGCGCGTACAACCCCATGCAATGCTGTGCTCGTTGGCAAGGCCGAGCACCAAACCTTTTTTGCCCTTTAAATCAAAGGCTGACATCGGGTTCATAAAAAATCCTCAAAACCACCGACGGGCTCAAAACGACCCGCCACAAAACGCAAACGGGTAGGACCAGGCATGGCACGTTGCGCCACCGAGTGACGCGGGTCACCGGGGTAGCACAGGGTGCGCACGCCTTCGTCATCAAACGGTTCAGGAAGAATCAACGCAGGCGTTTGCTGTTTGGCACAGTTCAACACATCCGTTGTACAACTGTGTGACAGCAACGACACCAGGGTCATGATTTGTGGCGGCGCCAGCGGCAGATCGCCTGCCCAGTAGCGGTCCAAGGCCTCACGCGGGCTGAGCCACACGCTGTCGATGGCTTCGATGTTGTCGTGTATGGGGTGTTGCCCCGGCGGCAATACCGCAATAAAAAAACGGGTGTCAAACCGCTTGTTGGTCACTGAGGGTTGCAGCGGCGTGATCCAACGCGACCAAGGTGCCAAGTGCTGCGTGTCCACACGCAAACCTGCACTTTGCAACACGTCGACAAACGCTTGACCGCCATGCAGTGCGTGTTGCCAATGTTGGCGTTGCGCAGCGTCATGCGCCAAGGCTTGGCTGTCGTGCAAGCGGGCATACAACACGCCACACTCTTCCAACACTTCGCGCACGGCAGCTACATACAAACCTGCGGCCGTGTGCACATCTAAATCGGGCTCACCCAAGGCACTGTGCAGTGCTTGCGGCGAGGCGTCGAGATGGGTATGCAAATCAGGCGTGCAATCGGCCTCGTCTAATTTGCCACCCGGAAAAACATAAGCACCACCCAACACAGCCGAGGCCGTGTGGCGGCGCAGCAAAAAGACCTCCAGGCCTTTTTGGGGAACGTCACGTAACAACACCACCGTGGCCGAGGCCCGCGGTGGTGTTGTGATGACTTCGCTGTTGAGTTGCATCAACCGCAGCGATCAATCAACGAGTTACTTGCTTGGGTAAGCCAAGTCAACGCGGCGGTTTTGTGCCCAAGCAGCTTCGTCATGACCTGCGGCCAAAGGCTTTTCGCTGCCAAAGCTAACGGGTTCAACTTGGCCGTCTTTCACGCCGTAGGCTTTCAAACCACGCACCACAGCTTCAGCACGCTTTTGGCCCAGAGCCAAGTTGTATTCGCGGCCACCGCGCTCGTCGGCATTGCCTTCGGCACGAATTTTCAAAGCAGCGTTGGCAGCCAAGTATTTGCCTTGACGCTCAACCACAGCAGCTTGGTTAGCTTTGATATCAAACTTATCAAAGTCGAAGTACACGCTGCGCTCTTTAGAGATCAGGCTGTTGGGGTTCAGGTGATCGGCGGCCACAGAAGCAACCGAAGAAGATGCTTTGGCATCAGACACGTTGTCCAGTTTGGTTGAACTGCAAGCAGTCAACAAAGCAACTGACACGATGGACAAGAGAGCAAAAAGGCGTTTGGACATGAGGACTTTCAATTTGTAGAAATTAACCTTCCAATTTTAACGGATGGCACTTCCCGCCCGAAGTGTTGTTTTTTTTGACACTTTGCATATTCTTTTTAAAAATCAACAACATAGGTAATATTCTTAATTTTGATTCTTTTAATTATATGGATCAACCTAAAAGTATTCAATTCAGGTAAAGGTGCCCCATTTATCTTGTATTTGTCGGCTAAATGGCGCATTGACCAGTGTGGTGGCCCCCATGTAAATTCAATCCCCCCGTTAGAAATTACGGGTGTTCCATAAAAAAATACAGCGCTGAGCGCCAGCGCGAAGGATAAAAAAGATGTCGACATTCAAAATTTTGGTCACCAGTCAAAAAGGTGGCGTGGGCAAAAGCACCGTTTCAGCAAACTTGGCTGCTTATTTGCGTCGCCAAGGCCAGACGGTCACGATGATTGACTTTGACACACACGGTTCGTCTAGCACTTGGCTGACACGCGCCCCTAATATTGGCGTGGTGGTGCAACACCACATCTTGCCGCTCGACCAAGGCGGCAACCGCCCCATCTTGGATGCCCGCTTGCACCTGCGCCGCGCAGCCAGCAGCACAGAAGTTGTCATTTGCGACTTGACTTGGACCGACTCCATCGCAGGCGAGCTGATGTTCGAATACGACTTGGTGATCGTCCCCACCTCGGTCTCTGAAATTGAACTGGCTGCGACGGCTGGTTTCTTGAGCCGTCACCGCTGGGTGTTCGACTCGGCCATCCACACACCGCCCACGTTGTTGGTTTGTCCGACGCGCGTGCACGCAGATCAGCTCAAAAGTGATGTGTTCTCGAAACAGCGCTTTCCTGTCAGCTTCATGCTCGCCCCCCCGATCTTGGAAGCGCAAACCGCGCGCGAAATGTTTGAGCGCGGCTATTTGATGGACTTGCAAGACGCCTGCGGTGCGTCGTTCAACGAGTTTGGGCAATCGGTGTGTGCGGCGCGTGACATGCGCGAATCCGCACAAGGCATGCGCCAAACCACCAGCAGCACCCGCATCACACAACCCGCCATGCGCGGCAACACGGCCGCGGCATTCAATAGCCCGACCGCAAGTGTGAAGCGCAACAATTTTTTGGCCACATCCAGCACGCTGTCTAGCCAATACTCCATCCTGGGCCGCCACCGCATGCAAAAAGTCCGTCCGGACGAAATGCCCACCAAACAAGCGCCCCAGACCACGCAAATTGCGTCGATGGGCATCCCGCAATTCCTCAAACGCATGTCCATGGGTGTGATGAGTAAATGAGCTCCGAACCACAATTCTTGTCCTTCAAAGGACTCAAGCAGTACTCGCCTGAAGAGGGGTGGGGCCAGGTCAATGCGATCTTGCAGTCTCACACGCAACCAGCGGCTGTGCCAGAAAACGTGCCAACGCTGACCGAAACCCCAGACGCGCGCGAGAACACCTCGCCCATCTTCGATCCGCTCATCCATGAGTTGTTTGAGCAATTGCGCGTGGCTCCCAGCGATGAACTGACACAAACATGGCGCACCATTGCGGCCGAAGTGAACTTGCTCACCCAGCGCATGGCCTTGCAACGCGAGTTGCAAGAGCGTCTGCACAAGCTTGACCAAGACTTGCTCGATTTACGCGGCACGATCTTGTCGCACCTCTCTGATGTGCAACATGCCGCGGACCAACAACTGTCCTCTGCACGCTTGCGCGCCGAAGTTTCGGCCTTGGCGCAATCTAAACTCGCTGCCAAACTGACGAACCCACGATAAACACCATTTAGCCCAAGGAGCACCTCGCATGCTGGACAAACTCAATCAGATTTATCCAGTGCGCTACACAGCGTTCATGGCCTCGGTGGTTTTGCTGATCTTCACGTTGCTCGGTGCAGGCGTGATGGGCCTGAGCGGTTGGTGGCCCACGCTGTTTTTGCTGCTCAGCATCGTCGGCTTGTACGACTTGCAGCAATCGCACCACGCGATTTTGCGCAACTACCCCATCATTGGGCATTTGCGCTTCATGCTCGAAACCATTCGACCTGAAATTCGCCAATACTTTTTAGAGTCAGAAACCGAGGCCTCGCCCTTCTCTCGCGCCCAACGCACCTTGGTGTACTCGCGCGCCAAAGGCGCTTCAGACAAACGCCCCTTCGGCACACAGCTGGATGTACGCGCCATTGGGTATGAGTGGATCAACCATTCCATCGCCCCCACCAAGTTGGCCGGTCACGACTTTCGCGTGAAAGTGGGCGGCAAAGCCTGCACACAACCCTACGACATCAGCCTGTTCAACGTGTCGGCCATGAGCTTTGGGGCCTTGAGCGCCAATGCGGTCTTGGCCCTCAACCAAGGCGCCAAGCTGGGTGGTTTTGCGCACGACACCGGCGAAGGCTCCATCTCGCGACACCACCGCACACACGGTGGCGATTTGATTTGGGAAATTGGCTCAGGCTACTTTGGTTGCCGTGATGCGTCGGGTCATTTCAGCCCCGAGCGTTTTGTAGAAAACGTCAGCTCACCGCAGGTGAAGATGGTGGAGATCAAGCTCAGCCAAGGTGCCAAGCCCGGCCACGGCGGCGTCTTGCCCGGCCCCAAAGTGACCGAAGAAATTGCTGAAGCACGCGGTGTGATGGTGGGCCAAGACTGCGTGTCGCCTGCCACGCACAGCAGCTTTTCAACCCCACTGGAGTTGATGGCCTTCATCCAACAACTGCGCACCTTGAGCGGCGGCAAACCCGTCGGCATCAAGCTGTGCATTGGTCATCCATGGGAATGGTTTGCCATTGTCAAAGGCATGTTGGAAAGCGGCATTCAACCCGACTTCATCGTGGTCGATGGCGCTGAAGGCGGCACAGGCGCTGCACCGTTGGAGTTTTCTGACCACATGGGCATGCCCCTGCAAGAGGCCTTGCGCTTGGTCCACAACACCTTGGTGGGCGCAGGCTTGCGTGACACCATTCGCGTGGGCGCCAGCGGCAAAATTGTGAGCGCCTTTGACATGGCACGCACCTTAGCCCTCGGTGCCGACTGGTGCAACAGCGCACGCGGGTTCATGTTTGCATTGGGTTGTATTCAGGCGCAAACCTGTCACACCGGCAACTGCCCCACAGGCGTCACCACCCAAGACCCCAAACGTCAACTGGCGTTGGTGGTCCCTAGCAAAGCGGAGCGCGTGCACAACTTCCATTCACACACGCTGGAAGCCTTGCAAGAGTTGATGGAAGCCTCGGGCTTGCAAACACCGCACGACTTCACACCGCGCCACATCATGCGCCGCGTGAGCGAAACACAAACGCTGCATTTGTCAGAGTTGGTGGACACCATCGCGCCGGATGCCCTGCTGCAAAGCGATGTCAGCGTGTTGCCTGCCGTGTTCAGCGACTGGCCACTCAGCCGAGCCAACAGCTTCGCAGTTCAGCCCGCTTGATGGCTTGATCAATCCGCGGCGCGTGGGTATTGAATGGGCTTCTCGCGAACGATGACGGGTTGAGTCGCAGCGGCAGCAGCTGAAGCAGCGCGGGCTTTCTCAGCCGCACGTTCAGCGGCAGCGGCTTTGTCTGCGGCAGCCTTGTCGGCTGCAGCTTTGGCAGCACGGGCGGCAGCAGCTCTTTCAGCGGCCGCACGTTCAGCAGCGATTTGCTCGGCTGACTTTTCTGGCTTCTCAGGCTGCATGCGCATGGCCACCGCACGCTCAGCGGCTGCTTTTTGTTGCGCCAAACGCTCAGCCGCAGAGGCCTTCTCGGACGCAGCAGCGGCCTTTTGTGCATCAGCCGCGGCCTTGGCAGATTGGGCGGCTTTGTCAGCCGCTTTCTGTGCATCGCCTGCAGCCGCAGCTGCTTTGTCTACGGTTTTCTCGATGTTCTTGATCGCAGTCGCTTCTGCTGCGGTTTGCGTGCGTTCACGCACTTGCACCGCGGCATTCAAGTCAGACTTAATTTTTTGAATTTCGGTCAGCAACACTTGTGTGCTGGGGCCTTGCGACGCAGCCGGTGCAGGGGCTGGTGCGCGTGAAGATGCTTTCTCGGCCACCGACTGCAACTTGGAGTCAAACGACTGAAGCTTGCTCTCCAAACCCGTCAACTGCTTTTGCATGTCTTTGAACTTGAGGTCGCTGGACTTGTTGGCTTCCACCGCCACCACTGCTGGCATGGCGGCCATGCTCTTGCCAATCTCTTCCAAGCGTTTGGCCACTTGGGTTTGGGTGGTGATGACTTCTTCTTGTTTTTCAGTAATTTCAGAAAAATCAGAGTTGGTTTTGCCAATGGCCGTCAGGCTGGCATCCACCTCAATCACCCGCTTGGCCATGGCATACACCATGGTGTCGAGCTCTTTGATGGATTTGGTCATCTTCAAGGTGATGGCAAAGAACACACCCATGGCAATCAGCAAACACGCGCAAAAAGCGCCCAGCATGATGCGCGAATGCATCACGTTGCGGCGGTTGTTCTCTTGAATCTTGGACACCACAGCGCGCATGGTGGCGCTCACGTCGGCCGCAATGGATGCAGAACGTGTCGACACCTCGGCGGAGTCAAGCACCACCGATGTCAACTCTTCAATCTGACGTGCCACCTCGCTGGTGTCCAGCGATTGCGAAGCAATTTCGGTCAAACGATCAGCCGTTGTCTCGACATCAACGATGGCTTCGGCAGGCGCTGCCGCATCTTCCGTGGTGTTTTGTTCTTCAGCCATGTTCAAGCCTTTGCCTTATTTTGTTCATCAAGTCGGTCTAGCCGGACATTGAGTGTTTGAATGTCGTCTGTGAGCTTGCCCATGCGAACGTGCAGCTCTTCAACCCATGTATCGGCTTGAACTGGCGTGTCTTGAGGGGGTTCTGAAGGCGCTGGACTGGCCGGCTCGTCGGCCATGGCCGCGTCGGGGGTCGAATCCACGGGCTGAACCACTGGCATCACCCGTGGCGCCGGCGCACCGTCCACCAGGTCTTTGCCCGGCGCCTCGTCAACTTGGTCGGTCAGTGTTGGCACTTGTGCCAAGGCTTCGGCGGTCAGGCCTTCGGCGTCGTCTGGCAAATCGGGCACCGAAATCTTGGGCAACGAATCAACCTGATAACTGGGCTCAAAAGGAGCAGATTCAGAATGAATACTTTTATCGTGTTCTTGGCTCATAAGGCTCGTTCCTAGCGTGCGCGTCAGGGCTTTGTGAATTGGGTTTGCATTGACTTGGTGCTGCGCAACCAACCTTTGGCCAGCAACGGGCTGGACTGCATGAAAGCATCGGCTTGAGCCTTGGTTTCAAAAGGCCCAGCCACCAAAATGACATAGCGCTTGCCCGTGTCTTTGTGGCGCGCACGCATGATGCGGGCCTTGGCATAGGCGGCATTGCTGCGCTGGAAGCTACGCATGTCTTCTGTCGTATCCATCGCCGCCAGCTGCACCACATAGCCGTTGGCGGGCAGTTGCTTGACCCAAGCTTCATCTGAATTGGCGTCTGGCTTGGCCTCTGCTTTTTCGACGACTTTTTCAGTGGGTTTTGATGTCTTAGGTTCAGCCGATGCAGCAGGCGCAGGGGCTGATGCGGTCACCGCCACGGGTGCAGCCACCGATGCGGTCGCACTGGCGGCAGAAGCCATCTCCTCGGCTTGGCTGGCAACGCGTGCGGCTTCATTCGCCACCGAGGCGGCGAGCTGGGCAGCGGCCAAAGCCTCGGCACTTGCAGCAGCAGCGGCTGCCGCAGCGCTGGCGGCCTCATCAGGCGCGGCGACAGCGGGGGTGCCGCGTAGCAAATATTTTTTCAGCAGCTCGGCCTCTTCAAGCACCAAGTCTTTGTACATGAAGCCAAACGCGGCCATGGACATGAGCAACACCAACAGCACCCAACCCGCGCGCGAGCGGCGCACAGGGCGTTTGAAAAGGTCAGCGTCTGTCGCCGCAGGTGCCGCTGCAGCCAAGGGGGCAGGCGTGGTCAGTGCGGGTTCGCGTGAGCTGTCCGGCATCGCTGGCGGCGTTGGCGGCACAGGCAATGGCGTTGGCACAAAAGCGGGCAACGGCTCTGCATCCAACTGGGGCTCTTGCTTTTTGCCAAAGCCGGGCACGCGCCAAGCGGTTTTGGTGGGGAGGTTGAGCAGCTTTGAAACGGGGATCACTTCATCGCTGAGCGTGGGTGGCTCGGGCAAGAAGGAAGGTTCAATCAACGTGGGTTCAGGATCGGGTGTGGTGGCGACCCAATCGGTGAGTTGTTTTTTGGGTTCGCCGGCTTCGGTTTCGACGTCCCATTTCAGCAAATTCTTGCCAAAGGCATCGAGCTTGCCTTGGTGGTTGCCAGCACTGTTGATGAGCAAAATCACGCTGATGTTGCCCGCTGGAAAACCATTGACCAAACGCGCCAAGAGTTGCAGCTCAAAGTCTTGCATCAAGATGGAATCGCGGAACACCAAGAAGCGACGCGGCGCGTGCTTTTTGTCTTTCTCCAGCGCTTGGTCCAGCGTGATTTCAGACAGGATTTCGTTGAACTTTTGAACCAGACGTTCAGAGTTGGTCGAGCTGCACCACTCGATGTGGTTTTCACCTTTGGCACGCAGACGCTCTTCAAACAAGCTGCCGTAGTAGTCAAGCACCCTATCGTGGTCACTCAACACGGCGAGATTGATACTGCCTTCGGTCAATGACTTCAGGAGTATTTCAAATCGCAACCGGTCACCGGGGCTTTGGTAGATGTCTGTCATGCGGGCTCAAACTTGGGTCTTAAGAGTTCATCAAAGCGCCATTCGAATCGAATTTCATTTCGTCCGGAATGGAGGGCGATGGTTTGACCACTTCCTGGCCACGACCATAAGACTGGTTCAGGCTGAACACATAGGCAATGACCTGCGCAACAGCGTGGTACAGCGCCTCTGGAATCGGATGATCCAGCTTGGTCGTGAAGTATAAGGCGCGAGCCAGTAAAGGCGCCTCAAAAATATAAACATTGTGCTCTTTGGCTTCCTCACGAATGCGGGCCGCCAAACCATCTTCGCCCTTGGCAATCAAGAGCGGCGCACCGTCGCCCATGGGGTCGTAAGACAAGGCCACCGCGAAGTGGGTTGGGTTGGTGATGACCACGTCTGCGTCTTTGACCTTGCCCATCATCTTGTTGTTCAAAATCTCGCGTTGGCGTCGGCGAATTTGGCCCTTGACCTCGGGGTTACCTTCCGAGTTTTTCATCTCGTCACGCACCTCTTGCTTGGTCATCTTCAGCTTCTTGTTGAGCTGATGGCGTTGCAACGGCACATCCACCAACGCGACCAAAACCAAACCTAGGCTGAGCCAGAAACACGAATCCACAATGATGGTGCCAGCCACTTTGACGGCGAGATTCAAATCCATTTGCGAGATGTGTGTGAGGTCTTGCAAGTTGTTCATGACCGACACCAACAAGATGGCACCCACCACCAAAAACTTGAGCAGCGACTTGCCCAGGTTGATGAATGCTTCGGGGCCAAACATGCGGGCCAAACCGGTCATGGGATTGAGCTTGCTGAACTTGGGCATGATCATCTTGGGCGAGAAGATAAAGCCCCCCGCCAAAGTTGTTGACAACACGGCGATCACATAAAGAATCGCCAGCAAGGGCAACACAATCAAAAAGCCGTCCACCACGGAACTGCCAAAAATAGCGGGCAGCAACTCGGGTTTGTCGGTGATGCGTCGGTCAAACTGCAACTGATGTTTGAACAAGTCACTCATGCGGGTGAACAGGTACTGCCCCATCATGCTGAAGAATAGGGTGGCGATCACCATCATGGCCGCTGGGGCCAATTCTTGCGAACGTGCAATTTGTCCGTCTTCACGGGCTTTCTTGAGCCGCTGCGCCGTCGGTTCTTCGGTTTTGTCTTGGCCGCTTTCTTCCGACACGTCAGCCTCCCAAATACGAACGCAGCATCATGAAAGCCTGCGTCCATACCCAATCAATGCGGGCCACGTTGTTGCCCATAGAAAAAATCATGACGATGAAACCCGTCAAGATCAACGCGGGAAAGCCCACGGTAAAAATATTCAAACTAGGGGCGGCACGTGCCACAAAGCCTAGACCGACGTTGATGAACAGCAAGGTCATCATCACGGGCAACGCGATCAACAACGCGCCCAAAAACATCATGGCGCTCCAGTTGATCATCTTGCCCAGCATGTCTTGGCTGAAAAACGCTTGGCCAATCGGGATGAGCTTGAACGACTCCATCACCAAACTAAACACAATCAAGTGCCCGCCCATGCCCAAGAAAATCAGTGTCCCCATGATGTTGAACAACTGGGACAACACAGGCACGCTGCCCATGTTGGGGTCGACCATGTTAGCCATGGACAAGCCCATAGAACCCGACATCGCTTGACCGGCCACCACCAATGCCGCAGAGGCCACTTGGAACACCAAGCCCATGGTCAAACCAATCAAGATTTGGCGTGAGATTTCCATCAGACCATCGGCGGTGATCGGGTCGATTTTGGGAATCTCAATTTGTTGCGACACAAAAAAGGCCATCGCAAACGCCAAAGAAATGCGAATGCGCATGTTGACGGCACGCGCTGAAAAAATAGACGTGAACGCCAGAAACGCAGACAAGCGAAGCATGGGCCAAATGACGACCAAAAACTTGTCTAGGATTTCAATGAGCGAGGCGTTCATGGTGGCGCGTGGTTACATGAACAAGCTAGGAATGCGAATGAAGATGCCCTTGGTGTAGTCCACCATGGTGTTGATCATCCAACCGCCCGCCAGTGACATGGTCAAGCCGACAGCCAAAATTTTGGGAATGAAGCTCAAGGTTTGTTCGTTGATGGAGGTGGCGGCTTGAAAAATACCGACCACCAAACCGACGATCAATCCCACACCCAACAGGGGGCCTGAAATGATCATCGTCATCCACAGGGCTTGACGTGCTAAATCTACAACTGCTGCGCTATCCATGATGCGGCTCCTTAAAACACAAAGCTGTTGGCCAACGAAGCCATCAACAGCGTCCAACCGTCAATCAGCACGAACAGCATGAGCTTGATCGGCATCGAAATAATCATGGGCGACAACATCATCATGCCCATGGACATCAACACGCTGGCGACGATCAAGTCAATCACCACAAACGGGATGTAGATCAAGAAACCAATCGTGAACGCACTTTTGATTTCAGAGGTGATGAACGCTGGCATCAAGGTGGTGAACGGCACTTGCGTGGCGTCCGTCAACTCACGGCGATTCGAAATTTGCATGAACATGGCAATGTCGTCTTCACGGGTTTGCTTGGTCATGAAATCGCGCACGGGCACTTCGGCTTTGACCAAGGCTTTGTCAAAGTCGAGGTTGCCGTTCATGTAAGGGCCAATCGCTTCTTTGTAAACCGTCTCAAAAACGGGCGACATGATGAAGAAGGTCAAGAACAAAGCCAAACCCACCAACACGGTGTTGGGCGGCGTTTGCGCAGTGCCAATGGCTTGGCGCAAGATGGAAAGCACGATGATGATGCGCACGAACGAAGTCATCATCAACAACATGGATGGCAACAGCGTGAGCGTGGTCATCAAGCCCAGCAATTGCAGGCTCATGCTGTATTGCTGACCGCCTTTGCCAGCGCCCGTCACGTTGACCAAGGGAATGCCTTGGGCGTGCGCCATCATGGGCAACGAGGCCAAGGCCACCAAGAGCAAAGCCAAGATGACATAAAGAATTTTTTTGGTGATGGGCTTACGCAGCATGGCTGGCCTCCTGTGTCCACGCGTGCAAGGTTTTCACCTCGGCAGGGCTGACACTGGCCAGCACCATTTGGTTGTCGACTTGAATCAACACCATCTTGTGTTTGAGGCTCAGGGGCAAAGCCTCGAGCACTTGAATGCGTTTGTCATCCATGCCATTAGCGGAAAAGCCGCGGTTACGCTTGACCCACCACAGGGCGCCGCACAGCAGCAGCAACACACTGAATGTGCTGGCGATGAACTGACCCCAATCGAAACTTTGCATGATGTTTTTCCTGTGCGCGATGACGGTTTTTTGACACTGGACGTGCCTATCTCTAGGGGTATTGCAAGGCACGTGCCAGCTTCTTGGCACGGTATAGTTATTTCATGCACCACCTCAAAGCCCTCCTCCTTGCCAGCCTCGTGCTCACCAGCAACCTCACGCTCGCCGCGCAATGGACGGCGATTGGGTTGTTTGACATCGGCACGTTCTATGTGGACACCGACAACATCACGCACGCCGGTGAGAACCACAAAGCGTGGACCATGCTGGACTACCGCGAACCCAAAGTGCATGCCCCCACAGGCAAGAACTTCAAGTCCACCCGCATGCAAATGGAGTTCAACTGCAAAGAACAAACCGTGCGCACGTTGTCGCTGTCGTATCACACGGGCGTGCGCTTGAGTGGGGACGCCTTGTCGACCGAAGGCGTGATTGGCCCTTTCGAGCCGGTGCCACCTGAGACCCCCATCTTCAAAATCATGCGCTTGGTTTGCTAAAGGCATGGGTTTCGTTCGTGATTTGATTCACGCAGGCGGCACAGGTGGCCTGAACTGGCACGTGCACGCGCACTACGCGCGCAAACGCTGGCAACCCACGCTACAGCTGATCGAGCAGTTCTTGGCGCAAGTGCACCCTGAGTCTGAGCACTTGCTGCTGATTGGCGGCAGTGCAGGCTGGATGATGCCGCCCAGCTGGTTGGCACGTTTCAAACGGATTGATGCGTATGACATCGACCCCTTGGCGCCGTGGTTGTTCAACTGGCGTCATGGCCGTCGATTGAAAGCGCAAGGCACACACGTGCACCACCACCGCCAAGACGCTTTAGCCACCCTACCCGATTTGCTGCAACAACACCCGCAAGCCTGTATTTGGTTTGACAACGTGTTGGGCCAACACCGCTACCGCGTGCGTGATGAAGCACGTGTGGAGCGCGAGTTGGGGCAACTCAAGGCCACCCTCACAGGGCGCAATTGGGGAAGCCTGCACGATGTGTTGTCTGGTCCCACCGATGGGCGCTTGTTGCCAGCGGGTCTGAATGTGTGGAGCCACCACGTCTCTGCCAAGCAAGGCATGGACAGCGCGTTTTCACAAAAATTGTTAGCCAGCGTGGGGGCCAAAGAGGTTTGGCAAGACCACCTCACAGGTCAGGTATTTGCACCCGAAACCCAAACCACGTGGATGCCATGGGCCTTCAAACCCAACTACTGGCATTGGCTACAAGCCGGCTGGGTCAGCGCCTGACGCGCAGGCGTCAGTGTTTGAGGTTGTAGAGGGTGATGCCTGCGGCATCCATCTCTTTTTGTTCGCGCTTGCGGTGAAAGTCACGCACGGCCTTCATGTCTTGTTCGACCAAGGTTTCCATTTGAATGCGTTTTTGCTCAGCTGCTTTGAGCTTGAGGCGCGTCAGCTCAAACGCATGTTTGGCTTCGTTCAAATCAAGGTTAACACGGGCGATCAACGCTTGCAGCTGTTGCATGAAGGCGCGAAAGTTCAGCGTCTCAGCCATGCTGTGTGGCCGACTCTCAGCCGCTTTGCTGCGCGTCACATAGTCAGCGTAAAGCAGCTGCATGCGTTCTCGGCTTTGCACCAAGTGCGTGATGCGATCGCGCGCTTTGTTGACTTCGGCTTGCGCCTCTTCACATTTTTCTTTGGCTTTTTTGGCCAACACAGGCCAGGCGGCGCGTGGTTTCATGACAGCATGTGGCTCAGTTGGTTACGCGTCATGGCGTAGTCTTGGCCTTTGTCCATGTCTTGGCGCAAGAAGTCCAAGATTGGCTCACGCAAGCGGATGGCCTCGTCCAGCTCGGGGTTCGAGCCCGCTTCGTAGGCCCCCACTTGCACCAAGTCTGCGTTTTGTTGGTAGACCGACCACAAGCGGCGCAGCTTGTTAGATTGCTTCAACTCCTCGGGGCTGACCAAAGATTGCATGACACGCGAAATGGAACCGTTCAAATCAATCGCGGGGTAATGCGCTTGGTCGGCCAAGCGACGCGACAACATGACTTGACCATCGAGCGACGCACGCGCGATGTCCACAATCGGATCTGACGCGTCATCGCCTTCGGCGAGCACGGTGTAAATGGAAGTGATGGAACCGTGACCATGACGACCCACACCACCCCGTTCAATCAAGTTGGGCAACAAGGCGAACACCGAGGGTGGATAGCCTTTGGCCGTTGGTGGCTCACCAATGGCCAAGCCAATTTCGCGCTGCGCATGGGCCACACGGGTCAAGCTGTCGCACAGCATCAACACGTTTTTACCTTGGTCGCGGAAATACTCTGCAATCACGTGCGTCATGTGCGTGGCTTTGAGGCGCAGCACCGGTGACACGTTGGCAGGTGCTGCGATGACCACCGATTTGGCCAAGCCTTCTGCACCCAAGGATTCAGAAATGAACGCCTGCACTTCGCGGCCGCGTTCACCAATCAAACCAATCACGACGATGTCGGCTTTGGTGAAGCGCGTCAACATGCCCAAAAGCACGCTCTTACCCACACCAGAACCGGCCACCAAACCAATGCGTTGGCCACGGCCAATGGTCAAAGCGCCGTTGATGGCTTTGACGCCCACATCCAACACTTCTTCAATCGGACCACGCTCCATCGGGTTGAGCGGGCAGCCCAACAGGCTGAGTTGGTCAGGCAAATGCGGCATGGGCTTGCCATCAATGGGCACACCACGACCGTCAATCACGCGACCCAACAATTCATTACCCAAACGCACTTGCCCAGAGTTAGACATGATGCGCACCGTGTCGCCAGGGCCCACACCGACGGGGTCGGTGAACGGCATGAGGTACAAGGTTTTGTCGTTGAAACCCACCACCTCGGCTTCGACGCGGTGACCCTCTTTGCCCATCACTTCGCAGCAAGCCCCCAAGGGGGCCATGATGCCGCGCGTCTCCAGTGTCAGGCCGACCAAGCGCACCAAGGTGCCGCTGCGTTGCGGCTCGGGGCTGCGCAGCTTGGGCAAGCTGATCTGAACTTCTTTGGCAAAGTCGAGCATGGGTTTGTTTATTTCACTTCAATCATGCCGCGAATCGCAGCGGCCACACGGCCTTGGTCGGCTTGCACCACCATGCGGACCACGCCCACTTTGTCTTCGTAGCTGTTGGCGCTGTTGAGCAACTCTGGCGGAATGGTGGGCTTTTTGGCCTTCTGTTGTTCTTTGCGAATGCGGTCTTTGATTTCAGCCAAAGTTTCGCCTTCGCGAATTTCAATCTCACCTTCCGCCATCGCTTCTTCTTCGGGTTCAGCCGCTGGCGCTTCGGCGCTTGCGTGGCCTTCAACCAAGGCCGCTTCAGCAGGCGCTTGGTCCACAGGGGCTTCAGCCACTTCTGCCGTCACGGGCTCTTGGGCCACCACCTCGGGCTCAACAGCCACCACGGGCTCGGGCACCACCTCGGGCTCGGGCTCGGTTTCGAACACAGGTTTTGGCCTTGGCTTTTCAGGCTTTTCCAAAAGCAACATTTGGTATTTGATTTTGTCCGCACGTTGGGCTTCAAACAGTTCGGCCTTGCGAATCATCTCGCGCTCAACCGCAGCAACGGCTGCTTTTTGCATCTCGCTGTTGGAGGCGACTTGGCCCACCATGTTGAGCACAAACGGGCGCACGATGGTCACAATCACGACCATGAAAATCAAACCCATCAACAAGGTGTTGATGACGTCAGGAATGAACATCGCTGTCCTCCGCTTCTTCTTGAACTTCTAAAAGGGGTTGCGCCAGAGGCGACTTTTCGCGCCACGCAGGCACATCGACCAACAAGGCATGCGCCAAGCTTTCAAGGCGGTGCGACACCAAATCTTCGATCACAGTGTCATTGGCAAACACGCGCACACTGCCGGGTTGCATGTCATGCACAGCTTCAAGACGCATGCCTTTGATGAAGTCGGCACTGTGCTCTTGCAAGCGGGCTTTGTCTGCGGGGTTGAGTTCCAACACCACCGCGCCATGCACTGGGTGATCCAACTCATCCAAGCAACGCTGCACCAAGCGCTCCATTGCCTTGCTGGACGTTTGCAGCTCACCCACCACCACTTGCTCGGCAATGTGCAGGGCGAGGCGTTTGAGTGGCTCAAAAAATTTCTTGGGGTCTGCAATCAGCGCGCCCAGTTCGGTCGATGCGTTTTCAAACAACACACGTTGCGCGGCCATTTCTTCGGCCACCGCGGTACGCGCTGTTTGCTCGCCCTCGGCCAGACCTTGTTCTTTGCCCTGTGCCAAACCCTGTTCTAAGCCTTGCTGCAAACCTTCCGACAGACCTTCGGCTTTGCCTTGTTCCAGCCCTTTGGCCAAACCTTCGGCCATGGCTTGTTCCACCGCCGCGGCCAGCTGCGCCGCAGCTTCTTCTTGCGCTTGGGCCAAGCCCTTGGCAAATTGTTCAGCCTCGCGCTGCGCGACTTCTTCAGGGGGAATACCGCCCACCACCGCTGGCAGTTCGGGCTCTATGGGTTCAATGGCTTCAGCTAGTTCAACGGCCTCAGCTTCTTGTGCTTCAGCAGCAGCCTCAACTTCGAGCGCTGCATCTACAGCATCTATAGCGTCTGTGTTTTCCGTGGCAGCGGTCTCTGCACTCAATGACTCAGGTGTTGCCGCATCTGCCACATCGGGATGAATCACGATCGGGTCTGCCACTTTCTCGTCGGACGTGATGGGGCTGACCACCAAGGTCTCGGCCAATTCTGCTTGTGCCAACGCACGTTGCAACACAGAGGCGTCCACGTTGACACGCAGTTTAGATTTGCGTGTCGCGCCGAATGAATCCATGACAAACGGCAAATGCTCGTTGGTTTCTGAGCCCGTGTGAGATGCAGGTTTTTCTTCGCCCAATGCCTCGTTGCGGTACTCGCCCTCTAAGAGCGCGAGCGAAGCTTGGGCTTGCTTGGACAAAGGTTGGCGCATCGGTTGGTAATGCGCCGCCGAGAACCCGCTGGACTTGGCTGGGTAGCCAAGGTCGGCAAACGTTTCCGGTTCATCGCTGGTCCAGCTGGTCGTGGCATAGCCACGGCTGCTCAGTTTTTCTGCGATGCCGGCATTGGGCTGCCAGGGAACGTCAGCCCGAACGGGATGGGGTTGATTAAACAAAGTCTGCGCCGCCCAAGATCAATTCACCCGAATCGGACAACTTACGCGCTTTGCGCATGATCTGCTTTTGCGCGTCTTCCACGTCGGCCATGCGTTGCGGGCCTTTGGCTTCCATGTCGTCGCGGAACATACCGCGCGCACGTTCGGACATGTTGTCGAAGAAACGGGCTTGGCAAGGTTCGCTGGCATTTTTCAAGGCCATCATCAACATGTCTGGCTCCACCGCACGCATGAGCACCTGGATACCTTTGTTGTCCACGCTGACCAAGTTTTCGAAGGTGAACATGTTGTCCTGAATCTTGAGCATCAGGTCCGGATCAATGTCGTTCAAGCCGTTCATGATGCTGGCTTCCAGCGCCGTCTTGGTCAAGTTCATGATCTTGGCTGCGGCTTGAATGCCACCAAAGCTCGACGACTGGGCCGATGCGTTCTTGGAGAACTGCTGCTTCATGATGGCTTCGAGTTCGGCCATGGCAGAGGGCTGCACGGTGTCCAAACTGGCCACGCGTTGAATCACCTCGGCACGGGTGTCGGGTGGCAAATAGTTCAAAACGTCAGCGGCCACTTCGCTCTCTAAGAGCGACAAGATGATGGCCACGACTTGTGGGTGTTCGCCACGGATCATGTCGGCAATGCCACGGGCATCCATCCACGACAAGATGTCCAAACCTTTGGTGCCTTGGCCCGGCATGATGCGGCCCAACACAGAGGCGGCTTTGTCGTCACCCAAGGCGAGGCGCATGACTTTTTCAACATAGTCGGCGCCGCCGATGCTGACGTTGTTTTGGTTCTTTAAATGGTCCACAAATTCGTCGAGCACATAGTTGACCGCTTCTTGTGAGAAGTTGGCCACTTGCACCATCGCAGCGCCCAGCGCTTGGACCTCTTTGGGGCTCAGGTATTTGATGATTTCTGCCGCTTGCTCTTCGCCGAGCAACAGCATCAAAACGGCAGCACGTTGGGTGCTGGTAATGCCTGCGAGCTCAGCACGCAGTTTGTCGGTCATCACAATGGTGTCGTCAGCCATGATTCAAATCCTCGGAAAATTTATTACTTCTCGATCAAGCTCTTGAGCACACCCGCCACGCGGGTGGAGTCCTCAGCCATGATCATGCGAATCAACGCCACTTTATCGTCATACGAATTGGCTGTGTTGAGCAAGTCGGCAGAGATTGACTGTTTCTTAGGCTTCATGCTGGCCATGCGGGCTTTCACCTCTTCCAGCGTTTCGCCTTCTTCAATTTCAATGTCATCCGTTGCTTCTTCTTGGGCAGCGGCTTCTGTTTGAGCGACTTGTTCAGCCAAAGCGGTGGCTTGGGCTTGTTGTTCGGCCAACAGTTCGGCTTGACGCAGTCGTTCTTCTTCAGCCGCTTGCGCATCGGCAAGCGCTTTGGCTTCTGCGGCAAGGCGAGCTTCTTCAGCAGTACGGGTAGCGTTTTGGGCCAAACGTGCGGACTCTTCGGCGGCACGGATGGCCTCTTCGGAAATACGCAGCATCTCGCCTTCGTGTGATCGCTTGGCGTGCGCAGCGGCAGCTTGTGCGGCAGCGTTCTCAGCGGTGGCCACATCAATCGCCATTTGCGCTTGGGAGGTGGCGGCATCGGCAGCCGCAGCGGCCAAAGCTTTGGGATCGATCTCGGGGGCCAACAAGCGGCGCACCATCGGACGAACCACGGTCAAGAGGATGAGCAAGAAGATGCCACCGACCACACCGGCGTTGACCATGACTTGGTAGTTCTCGTCACGGTACCAAGGGATGACAGTTGGGTCGTACTGAGGCTCAAACTTGGTGCCCACCACGGTGACCACGTCACCACGGTCGTTGTTGAAACCGACAGCGCCTTTGACCAATTGGTTCAAGCGTTCGATTTCTTCTGGGGTGTAAGGCACTGAGGTTGGGGTAGAACCATCGGCGTTCTTTTCGACCTTGGCACCCGGCGCCACAGGACGTTCGTTGATCAACACACCCACACCAATCTTGGTGATCGTGCCCATGGCACCTTTGGTGTGACGCACGGCGCGGTCGAGTTCGTAGTTTTTGGTGCTACGGGCTGTCACTTGCACGCCTTTTTCGCTCACACCCTTCAAGGGGTCGGCGTTGGTTTGCGTGGTGGCTTGTGGGTTGGTCGGTGCTGGCGGCGTGTTGGACAAGGAGCCAGGAATACCAATCGCATCACGGAACGTGTTGCGGTCTTCCACAAACAATTCAGAACGTGTCTTGGGACCTTTGTCTTGGCCATCAAACTCTTCGTTGGTAACTTCGGTTTGTGTGAAGTCCAAGCTCATACTCACCTGAGCCGTCACGTTGGTTTCGCCCACGATGGGAGCCAGCAACTGAATCAAACGGGTGCGGTAGAGGTCTTCCATCTGCTGCTTGTGGGTGAGCTGCTGTGCGGTCAAGCCCAAAGGCGCTTCCGTCAACATGTCGTTCATCAAGCTGCCAAAGTTGTCAACCACCGACACGTTTTCAGGTGCGAGGTAAGGCACGCTAGACGCCACCAACTGAATGATGGCTTGCACGTTGGCCGACGAGATGGTGCGGCCAGGCAAACGCGTGATGATGACCGACGCCTTGGTGGGTGCACGGTCACGCACAAACACGCTTTGCTTGGGCGCTGCCAAATGCACGCGGGCTGATTTAATGCCGCCGATTTGCACAATGCTGCGTGCGAGTTCTTGCTCCATCGCGTTGTTGTAGCGCACCTGCTCCATGAACTGGCTGGTGGTCATGGCGGGCATGTCTTTGAGGTTGTCCATGCCCGAAGCTTCGGTGCGTGGCAAACCTTTGGAAGCCAGCAACATGCGGGCTTCTTGGTAACGGTTGGTGGGCACAGAGATTTGGCCAGTGTTGGCGTCCACCTCTGGCTTGTATTCGCCGGTCTTCAAGGCTTCGATGGCCAACTGCTTGTCCGCATCGTTGAGCATCAACACCAAAGGACGGTAAGGCGTGGGCTTCATCGAGGTGAAGAACACAGCCACCGACATCAGCAGCATGAAGATCACCACAAAGGGCAAGACCTTGCGCACACTGGGTTGACGCAACACGTCCATCACCACAGCGCCGGGGCCTTCTTTGGCGTTGATCCATGCGGGCATGCGTGATGCGTCGCCTGACGCAGCACCATTCGCATTGGAAGCTGAAGCGTTGTCTACGCCGTTGGCTACGGGCATGCCCACAGCGTTCATGTTTAAGGTATCGGTTGCCATATCAGTCTTTCAATCCAGCATCACACAGGCATGTTCATGATTTCTTCGTACGCTTTCATCACTTTGTTGCGTACTTGCAAGGTGGCTTCAAAAGCCAGCGACGATTTCTGCATGCTCAACACCACTTCGGTGAGCGGTACTTCTTCGCCGCGGTCATAGGCGTCTTGCATGGTCGATGACTTGAGCTGTGTCTCGTTCACGCTGTCGAGCGCGTTTTGCACCGACTTGAAGAAGTCGGGTTGGCCTTGAATCTTGGTGGGCGACGTTTCGCCAGCAGGCGAATTGACACCGGTGGCCTGCGTCTGGTGCGAACGCAGCGTTTCAATCATCGATTGAATGTTGGCGTTGGAGATGCGGTCAATCATGCTGAGGCTCCTTCATTCATGCCACGGGTGCGCATTTGCGCCAGCTTGTAGCGCAAGGTGCGTGGGCTGATGCCCAACTTGGCAGCCGCTTCCAGGCGGCTGTCGGTGCTTTGAATCGCCGCCATGATGACTTGCAACTCACTGGCTTTCACGGCGCTGTCCAAGTTGATGGGGGCTGCTGGCTCTTCGCGCATCTCAATCGGTGCCATTGCGGTGGCGCCATAGGCTGGCACAGAGGCGTAATAAGTTGCGGCGGGTGCCACGGGGGCGGCTGCAACAAATGCAGGCTCAACAGGCGCTTGCGCATAAATTGGCGGCAAGGCTGCGGCGATGCTGGGCATCGCGGGCATGGCTTGCTCGTCCATCTGTGCATCGTCAAACATCAAATGCGCAGGGCTGATGGTGCGGCCACCACTCAACACAACGGCGCGTTGCACCACGTTTTCGAGTTCGCGCACATTGCCAGGCCAGGGGTAGCTTTGCAACAACACTTGTGCTTCTGACGTGACCGTGAAAGGCAAACCACCTTTGACATGACGGGCCAATGACTGCGCCACCAAAGGCACGATGTCACCGGGACGGTCTTTCAAGGGCTGAATACGCAAGCGGAACGTGCTGATGCGGAAATACAAGTCTTCGCGGAATTCGCGTTGCTCAATGGCGAGCTTCAAATCTTTGTTGGTGGCCGCGATCACGCGGATGTCGAGGTCGATGGTGGCCTCGCCGCCCAAGCGGTTGAGTTTTTTCTCTTGCAAGACGCGCAACAACTTGGCTTGCAAGTTCATGGGCATCTCGCCAATTTCGTCCAAGAAGATGGTGCCGCCGTGGGCTTGTTCAAACAAACCTTTGTGCTCTTTCAAAGCGCCGGTAAAAGCGCCCTTCTCGTGACCGAACAACATGTCTTCGATCAAGTGCTCTGGCATGGCCGCGCAGTTGAGCGCCACAAACGGTGCCTTGGCGCGGGGTGACGACTCGTGCAACACACGGGCCAACACTTCTTTACCAGCACCTGTGGGGCCGACCAACAAAACAGTCACATCGGTTTGTGCCACGCGTTGGGCCAAGGCCAACAAATGCTGGCTGATGGGGTCCACAAACACGTAGCTTTTGGTTTTGAGTTCGGGGGCGTTCAAGCCCTTCACAGCGCCTTGCCATGCAGCGGCAGACCACTCGTCTGACGACAGCACATGCAAAGCACCCAAACGCATCGCGTCCACAGCCACTTCCATGCGACGACGGTCTACGCGGCACAGCACGGGCACGGTGTGGCCGAGTTGGGCAATGAGGGTTTGAACTTCTTGGAGCAGCTCGGCGCTATCGCCCAAGCGAATGACCAACACATGTGCGCGGCGCAAAGCCAGCGTGAGGTCACCCAAGGTAGACACAGTTTCCAGACTGATACCTGCGGCATCCAGCTGGGCGCGATCTGCGGCGTCGATTGGACTGAAGGGGTCCAACCACACGGCATGAATTACGTTGACAGAAGAAGCATTCACTTTGAGTACAGTCCGAAATAAAGGTAAGACTGTTATGCAAAGGCCGTGCCAGGTGGTTTTGTAACCTATGTAATTAAATTTATGTGTGTGATGGGCCTGCCAGTGGCAGTTTCTCGACGTTGCGACGAGTTACCGACAGGCTTTTTAGACGCTTCTTGGGCGTTTGCTTTGGCTGGTTTAGGCGAGAACCCGCCACAAAACCGCCCGTCCGTGCGCAGCACCTCCAGAGAGGGAACTACTTTCGAACGAAAGCCCATGAGCTTGCAGCCATAAGGCAGGCGCACATCCCACGTGATCGCCATGTAGCGACACTCCCAGCAGTTGGGGCCCTTGGGTAAGGGCGAGGATGAAGGCGCGGTGCCTTGATCAGCTTTCATGCGTGAGATCAAGGGCGCTTATTAACCGCCCAAGAGCTTCATCACCGACTGCTGGCTGGTGTTGGCTTGCGCCAGCACCGCGGTAGCGGCTTGCTGCATGATCTGTGTCTTGGCCAACTCGGTCGAAGCTGCCGCGTAATCGGCATCTTCAATCTGGCTGCGCGACGCAGACATGTTCATCGACACGTTGGTCAAGTTGTTGATCACGTGGTCGAGGCGGTTCATCACCGCACCCATGGTGGCGCGTGTGGCGTTGATCTTGTCCATGGACGTATCCAACAAGTTGAGGACAGCTGTAGCCCCCTCACGGCTGTTGATACGCACACTTCGAGCTTCTTCAGCCAGATCGACGTCGCTGGTAATTTGACCTGTGATCGAACCGTTCTTGCCGAAATCAGCCAAATCAATCGTGATCACTTGGTTAGCGCTTGAGCCAACTTGGAATGCCATGCGACCGACGCGTGGAGGATCCATGTCTTCACTTGCACGACCGCCGAAGCTGCCCTCGCTAAAGCCTAATGCAGAGAAATTACTCAAGCTACCAAAACCATCCGCACCACTGCGAATCTGAATTGGACGTCCTGTGATGTTCATCATGTTGGGTGGCAAGCCATCTGGGCCTGGCATCGCTGGCAACACAGGTGCATCCGCAGTCAGGCGAACCGTACCGTAAATGGTTTTGATGTTCATCACACTGACAGGCGCTGTGGCACTACCCAACACATTGGTCAAGTAAGCTGCAGTCATGTCAACCGCTGAAGCATCAGTGGCACCTTGGGAGTTGGCAGCAACTGTGCTGAGAGTCAATGTTTGTCCGCTACCCGCTGTCACGGCAGGAGCACGCAAATCAAATCCACTACCAGCCACATTCGAGGTAATCAAAATACTGGTGTTCGTTGAGTCAGAAGGATCCAGTTTCGCAGTCACGTTCTTCAAAGACGTGTTGTTATTGATCGCCAAGACCAGCGCAGCTGTTGTGGCCGCCTCAGTCGCGGTTGCTCCCAAGGCTGCTGTTTCAACCTTCACACCATTGATGTAGACCGAAGCAGTCTCAGTGGCAGCAACGCCTGCACCAGCCACTTTGATCTTCGATATTTGAGCAACAGCGCCGCCTTTGTCCAAACCAAAGCTGGCTGCAGACAACTCGTCCTTGCTGGAGTCATACCAAACAGACAAGTTACGACCGTCTGTCGACAATGTCACACCTTTACCGTTATCGGTCGCAGTGACACCGTGTTGGCCGACACGCTCATTGATCGCAGCAACAACTTTTGCGCGACGGTCTGTGCCGCTTTCGTTTTGGACGAAATCAACTTGAATTTCAATTCCGTTGACCCAAACGGACTGCTTGCCGTTTTCGGGGGTGCCCGTTTTAGTAATTGAGCCTTCACTGACCACAGGATTAGCCTGTGCCGTGACACCCGTCAAATTCGTGCTGGCGTTAATTGCAGCAGCCAAAGCGATGCCGCTAGAAGCCGGATCGCTGCTAGACACCAAGGTATTTGAAAACTTGTCGTCAGCTGGTGTGGTGGGGCGAATTTTGATGCCGTTGATCTCTAGATCATCCATTCCCAAATTCTTGAATTGAGCAGGCTGATTTGCAGTCACATCAGTTGCAGCAACACCGACCGTTGCACCAGCACTCTTCGCAGTGGTCATCGTGAAGGCCACACCTGGTGTGCGGGCTGTCAACAAAATTTCGCCAATGTCATTACCTTTGGTGGCAAAAACACCCAAAGTACTGTTTTGGTTAATCGCAGTGATCAGTTCGCTGGAAACAATTTGTGGTGTTTTCGAGGCCGCCGCTACAGATGTAAAAGTCGTACCGTTCACAACCACCGAAACAGTGTCTGTTGTACCCACCGCGCCGGTCAACTTAACGCTGCTCACTTGAGCCACAGCAGCCTTAACCGGATCACGAGATTGGCTGTTCAGCACAGACTCATTCTTCGAGTAGTTACCGGAAACCAATCCAGCACGTGTGATGTCACCAGCGGCACCAGATCCTAAGACCACAGGTGCTTGAATTTTTGACTCCAAGGAAATGGTCGAGCTTTGCACGCCCTCACCCATACCAATGCGCTGACCAAATGCCTGTGAGTTGGTAGATGCCGATGTTTCAAAACGAACTTCGATGTTGCGGCCATCTGCAGCAACCAGAGACACGCCTTTTGCATCAGAACCACTGTCAATTGCTTTGACACCTGTGCGATCACTGATCAAGTTAATGGCACGCACCACGTTTGCACGTGTAGCTTGCGAGTTGTTGTACACAGTTGTGATGTCAGCCGATGCGTAACCGTTGATGAACACCACACCCGATGCCACTGGACCTGCCGTCATGGCTTGGCCAGTGAAAATGTTTTCGTTGACTTTGGCAAACACGCCCGTGCCAGGCATCTTGGTTGCGAATTCTTTGGTGGTGTTGACCACGCTGCCTGTTCCAGTTGTGCCTGGAAGCACTTCTAACTTAGGAACATTGCCATCCTTAGATGGGAAATCGACATTGATGACTGCTGAGCCAGTGGCGTAAACCACCTTGATTCCAGTCGTACTGTCGTAAAGAGGGCTCGCTTGCATTGCAGCTGCAATCTTGGCAGCCGCTAATGCAGGTGTGCTGTCATCATTGGTCAATACAACGCTGACACCACCCACAGTGATAGTGCCGGGCATTGGCGAACCGCTGAAAGTGATCGATTGAGACTCACCTTGTGAAATACCTTGATCCACGGCCATGCGGTTAATTGCGGCAGCCTTCGCGATGGCACTGCCAGCCGCGTTGTTACGTGGGGACAACACATCGTCACTCGACGATGATGGGCCAATATTCACACCATTGATGGTCAAGTCGCCATCACGCAATGTTGGAATACTGCCGGCTACACCCACACTCATACTGATGCCACGCGTAGCCAAGTTCAAACCAGCGCCATCGGCATCTTGCAGTGTGTAGGTCAGGTCGCCTGAAATCACAGAGCTGTTCAAGCCGTCTGCTTTTGCAAACTTCACGACAGCTGGGCTTTGCGTCACCAATGAACCCGTCATTGTGATTTTTTGGTTATCTGCAGTCGTGAAAGTTGCGACAACTGCAGAGCCTGCGGTTGCACCAGAGGCCACGCTGAATTGCAGTGAGCCACTTTTCAAGTACTCGCCACTGTCAGAGAAAACCTCAACAGATTGGGTTGCAGCTTTGCGCGAAGTTGTCACGGCAGTGGCTGACAAACCTGTCGACCCCACCAGCACGTTAGATGTTGGTACATCACCTTCTGCAGGATTGAAATTGATGGTGACAACCCCGAGGGATGTCACGTCCGCAGTCATGCCACGGGAAGTAAACAAGTCTGAATTGTTCAGCGTTGTTTTAATCTTGGCAGAAGCCAGTGCAAGCGTATTTTCAGAAGCCGTGATCGAAACATCGACACCGGCAATCGTCATGGTTCCCACTGCAGGTGTTGTGCCAGACAGCGTGAATGTTTGCACCTCACCCGCATCGGCACCAGACATGCTGCGTGCGGTTGTGGGGTTCAAGAACACACTGCCGAATTGGTTTTCGGAAGTGACCTTGTACACAGGCATCTCACCAACTTGTTCGCCCGCTTTACCGTTCAGCACAGGGAAACCGTTCCACTCTGTGTTGTCGGCAATTTGAACAATTTGTTGTTTCAGCTGTTGAAACTCCAAGTCCAAATAACTGCGGTCAGCATTGTTATTTGTATCGTTGACAGCCTGCACAGCCAACTCACGCATGCGTTGCATCATGTCCGTGATTTCGTTGGTTGCACCTTCAGCCGTTTGGATCAGGCTAATAGCATCCCCTGCGTTACGCACAGCTTGGTTCAGACTTCGAATCTGATGTGTCATGCGTGTTGCGATCGACATGCCTGCGGCATCATCTCGCGCTGAGTTGATTCGCTTGCCTGTCGACAATTGCTGCATTGCTTTGCTTTGCTCAAGACCGGAGGTCTTCAGAGCCATCTGCGAAAACAAAGCTTTAACGTTGGTATTGATAACTGCCATTTTTTTCTCCTGACCCTATCGGTCAATCAAACTTGCCACTGATTAAGCACAACGCGTGCCAACTATTTCTGACACAACTTAATAAGGGTTTTCCCCTTTTAAAGCGTGGTTTGGTGTTCATTTAAGTACTCAGTGGCAATGTTTTGTCGTTGAAACGGCAAGCGGTTGCCGCTTGCCGGTCATTCACGACTTTTTGCCGCTTAGTGCTGCAAGCCCGAAACGGGCATCATGGAATCGCTGAAATCATCCAGCGACAACTTCTCGGCCAACAGCTCCACCTGGCCTGGGTACGAAGCCAATCCTTGACGTGCAACAGCCAATGCACGCTCTGGATCAAGGTTGCATCGCAATGCACGCACCAGCATCACAAAAGTGAAGGCGGGTGTGTTGGCACCTTGAATTTCAACCAACTCATCCATCAGCTCAACAGCCAATGGCCAGTCTTGGTTCATCATGGCCAGCAAGCTGGTGATCGCCAAGATGTCTTCGCTGTGTGGATACAGGCTCATGCCTGCATCGCCCAAAGCATTTGCCAGGTCCAATTGCTCTGTAGCAACCAGCGATTGAATAGCTTCACGAATTTCAGGGGCGCTGAAACGTTTGATAGATTGAGCATTGAGCAAGCTACCTACGGCGGCTTGATTCATCAATTCTTGAATGAGTGTCATGGAAAGCTCCTGCTAGAGGTGTCAGAAAAACATGCCGATCGTTGTCACACGATGGCGCATACAGACCCACAAGCAAAAGTGATGCCACATGAAAACCTTGCTGGCAAGCCACGTACAAGACATCTCTTAGAAACATTGCGCTATTGGCTTATAAATTGCTTCATTTAATCAATAAGATTTTCATGTCTGTAATTTGACAGGCCATTTCAAGCTGAAAGAACCTATGGTTAAACCCATTCCTTATGGTCGCCAAAACATCTCAGAAGCCGATATTCAATCCGTGGTGGATGTTCTACGCTCCGACTTCCTTACCCAAGGGCCAGTCGTACCTGCGTTCGAACAGGCTGTCGTCAAACATTGCGGCGCCACGCACGGCGTGGCCGTTAACAGTGCAACGTCTGCGCTTCACATCGCTTGCTTGGCGCTGGGCTTAGGTCCGGGTGATTGGCTGTGGACAACGCCTATCACCTTTGTCGCATCAGCCAACTGCGGGTTGTACTGCGGCGCTCAGGTCGACTTTATTGACATCGACGCACGCACCTACAACCTTTGCCCCCTGGCGCTCGAGGCCAAACTCGTAGAAGCTGACAAGCAGGGACGGCTACCCAAGGTCTTGGTTGCCGTTCACCTGTGTGGGCAACCCTGCGACATGGCCGCCATTCACGTGCTAAGTCAAAAATATGGTTTCAAAATCATTGAAGACGCGTCACATGCCATCGGTGGTAAATACAAAAACGAATTCATTGGCAACTGCCGCTACAGCGATATCACAGTTTTTAGTTTTCATCCCGTCAAAATCATCACCACTGCTGAAGGCGGAATGGCCGTTACTAACGACCCCAATTTAGCCCATTCCATGAATTTGCTACGCAGCCACGGCATCACCCGAGATGAGACACACATGACTCATCCAGCTGATGGGCCTTGGTACTACCAACAAATTACGTTGGGCTTCAACTACCGCATGACCGAGTTACAAGCAGCGTTGGGGATCAGCCAAATGCAAAGGTTAGATGCGTTTGTGACCCAACGTCACGCATTAGCCAAACGGTATGACGAATTGTTATCAGACCTTCCCTTGGTCACGCCTTGGCAGCATCCTGACAGCTATTCAGGCTTACACCTTTACGTCATTCGAGTGCGTTTAGACCAAACCAAACAAACACACCGTCAAATTTTTGAAGGTCTGCGTGAACAAGGTATTGGCGTCAACGTGCACTACATCCCTGTACACACACAGCCATACTACGCGCAGATGGGTTTCACCATGGGCGACTACCCACAAGCTGAGCTCTACTACGCCCAAGCGATCAGTCTTCCCATGTTCCAAGACCTCACACACGCGCAGCAAGACCACGTTGTCGCAGCACTACGGAAAGAATTGACCGCATGAAACTAGCCGTCATTCCTGCACGTGGTGGTAGCAAACGCATCCCCAGAAAAAACATCAAACTTTTTGGTGGTTTTCCCATGATCACATGGTCCATTCGTGCGGCCATTGCTAGCCAATGCTTCGATCGCATCATCGTCAGCACGGATGATGATGAGATTGCGCAAGTTGCACTTGCGCATGGCGCTGAAGTCCCGTTTGTTCGCCCTTCCGAACTATCCGACGATCACACAGGCACCATTCCCGTTGTTGCTCATGCGATTAAATGGAACAACGCCCAGGGCATTGCGACTGATGAAGTTTGCTGCATCTATGCAACAGCACCCTTCATGCAAGCCAGCGATCTGCGACGTGGCTTAGACGTCTTACAAACCAGCGGTGCTGACTATGCGTTTTCAGTTACCAGCTATGCCTTTCCGATTCAAAGAGCCATTCGCATCACACCCGACCAGCGGGTTCAGATGTTTCAGCCTGAACACTTCAACACACGGTCACAAGACTTGATTGAAGCTTGGCACGATGCAGGGCAGTTTTATTGGGGGCATGCAAATGCTTGGCTAGCGCATCTACCCCTATTTACAGAGGCAACCGCACCGATACCCATACCAAGACACCGCGTACAAGACATAGACACCCAAGAAGACTGGGAACGCGCTGAATGGATGCTGCAAAGCATGAACTCCGTAGAATTGATTTTTTAATGAAATTCGTATTTCGTACAGATGCGTCGGTTCAGATCGGTACTGGCCATGTAATGCGCTGTCTGACGTTAGCCAATGCACTGCGCCGTCAAGGCGCAGACTGCATTTTTATCTGCCGCGCACACCTTGGCCATTTGCTAGAGCTCATTCGAGAGCATGGACATCAGGTTGTAGCGCTTACTGCACTCGCCGAGCTGCCTCTAAAGACGCCTGATACAACACTTCATCATGCAAGATGGTTGGGCACCGATTGGTGCACTGACGCCGCAGACACGCAACAAGCAATCGGCAAACTAGCTGTGGATTGGTTAGTGGTGGACCACTATGCTTTGGATCAGCGCTGGGAAAAAGCCATGCGCTCTCACTGCCAGCAACTGATGGTAATTGACGATTTAGCTGATCGCGTTCATGACTGCGACTTGCTACTAGACCAAAACCTAGGACGAACTGCAGAAGACTACAAAGAGCTGGTACATGCCCATACGACCGCATTGATTGGCCCTCGATATGCATTGCTACGCCCTGAATTTTCGTCATTGCGCGAAACTAGTCTTGCTAGGCGTGCGCGCCCCAAAGTCAAAAATTTACTCATAACTATGGGTGGAGTGGATAAAGACAACAAAACTACAGAAGTGCTTAAATCTTTGTGCCAGTGCCCACTACCAGACGATTGCCAAATAACAGTTGTCATGGGACCGCACGCTCCGTGGATAGCCAATGTACGCATGCAAGCCGAACTAATGCCTTGGAATACTAGGATTTTAGTTAATGAAATCAATATGGCCAAATTAATGGCAGAAAGCGACCTAGCCATAGGCGCAGCAGGCTCAACAAACTGGGAACGATGCTGCTTAGGATTACCAACGCTACTACTATCTTTGGCAGAGAATCAAAAAAGTACCGCACTACATCTTCATAAAATTGGAGCAGCATTACTTATTTCAGAATCTGAAAATAATAATCTAGCTGAATCAATGAAAAGAAAAATCACTTTTATCAATGAAAATCCATCGAGCTTAGATAGACTAATTTGTATTTCAAGCGGAATTACGAAGGGATTTGGACTGCAACTTGTGATCGCACAATTGAAACTCAAAAAATAATCGAAAGATAATCATGAAGAAAATTGGAATTTTGCGTGAAATAAAAAATGAAGAACTCTCATTAATATTAACCTGGAGGAATTCACCTTTTGTAAAGGCTAATATGTACTCACGGCATGAAATTTCTAATGAAGAGCACTTAGCTTGGTGGAATAAGATTAAGGATCAAAAAAATCAGAAACAATTCATGTACGAGCAGGATGGGACTCCTTATGGAGTAGTTGGATTTAGCCAGATAGATTATTTAAATAAGAATGCAGCGTGGGCATTTTATGCTGCGCCAGAAGCACCAGTTGGTTGCGGCTCACGAATGGAGCTCCTGGCACTTGATCACGCATTCGATCAGTTACAACTTAGAAAACTTTATTGTGAGGTACTTGATTTTAATAAATCTGTAATAAATCTTCACGATAAATTCGGTTTCCAAATCGAGGGGGTGTTTAAATCTCATCATCTCTATGAAGAAAAATTTATTGACATAATCAGGCTAAGTATCCTCTTGGAAGAGTGGCGTGCAAAAAGGTCAGAAATTCTAATTAAATTAAAAGTAAAAGGCGATCAATAACATGATTTACCCGATCACCATTAATAAAAGGCCAATCGGCCCTTATTACCCACCTTATATTATCGCCGAACTTTCAGCTAATCACAACGGTAAGCTTGAAACTGCATTGCGCATCATCGAAGAAGCCAAAAAATCTGGTGCAGATGCCGTTAAATTGCAAACCTACAAACCCGACACCATCACACTGCCATCCGACAGAGATGATTTCAAAATTCATGGTGGATTGTGGAATGGACGCACGCTTTACGACTTGTACGAAGAAGCGCATATGCCTTGGGAATGGCATAAGCCCTTGTTCGACCATGCCAACAAGCTCGGCATCACCATTTTCAGCTCGCCATTTGACCGCACTGCCATTGATCTATTAGAAGACTTGAATGCACCGGCTTATAAAATTGCGTCATTTGAAGCTATTGATTTACCACTCATCAAATACGCGGCCAGCACCGGCAAACCCATGATCATCTCTACGGGGATGGCTGATTCGGAAGAAATTCAAGAGGCCATTGATGCCGCTCGTGCAGGTGGCTGCAAAGAGTTGGCCATTCTTCATTGCGTTAGTGGCTATCCAGCACCTGCAGAAGACTACAACCTACACACCATCACCGACATGATTCAGCGTTTTGGATTAGTCACGGGTTTGTCTGACCACACACTTGACAATACAACCGCCATCACCAGCGTCGCGCTGGGTGCCGCCATCATCGAAAAGCACTTCACCCTCGACCGCAAGGGTGGCGGACCAGACGACAGTTTCTCTTTAGAACCACAAGACATGAAAGCACTCTGTGCGGGTGCAAAAACTGCTTGGCACGCGCTAGGCAAGGTGGACTACGGTAGAAAGTCCAGCGAGCAAGCCAATGTAAAGTTCCGTCGCTCGTTGTACTTTGTCAACGACCTAAAGCCAGGCGATGTGGTCAGCCATCAAGATGTGCGCAGTGTGCGACCAGGCTACGGCCTTGCGCCAAAGCACCTAGATGCCGTGATTGGCAAAAAAGTGACACGAGCCATACAGGCTGCAACCCCCGTAGATTGGGACTCTATCGCTTAAATTTAAGCTGGCATGAGAAATGCTCCTTATTAACTGGCTACTTCAGCCTGTCAATTTTTGGACACTCTTATGCAAAAAGAACTAGACATCTGCGATCAATCCATCCTCATCACCGGAGGTACGGGATCATTTGGCAAAGCGTTTGTGCGCTCGGTACTTGACCATTGCCCCAAGATTAAACGTCTGGTTGTTTATAGCCGTGATGAGCTGAAGCAGTTCGAAATGGCACAGGAATTTCCTCCACACTTATACCCAGCTCTTCGCTTCTTCATTGGCGATGTGCGCGACAAAGAACGTCTTTATCGCGCAATGGAAGGTATTGACACAGTTGTGCATGCAGCCGCCCTCAAACAAGTACCTGCAGCTGAATACAACCCATTTGAATTCATCAAAACCAACGTGCTTGGTGCACAAAACGTCATTGACGCCTGCTTAGATCATGACGTACGCCGCGTGGTGGCACTGTCTACAGACAAGGCGGCAGCACCTATCAACTTGTATGGTGCAACCAAGCTTTGCAGCGATAAATTATTTATTGCAGCTAACAATTTCAAAGGTACTCGTGATCTTCGTTTCTCTGTCGTGAGATATGGCAACGTCATGGGATCTCGTGGCTCAGTATTTCCATTCTTTAAAGAAAAAGCAAAAACAGGTGTTATTCCTATCACTCACCCTGAAATGACACGCTTCAACATTTCCCTGCATGACGGCGTGGAGATGGTGCTGTGGGCTTTAGAAAAGGCACTTGGCGGTGAAATATTTGTGCCAAAAATTCCGTCTTATCGCATCACAGACGTTGCGAAGGCCATAGCGCCTGAGTGCAAACTTGAGATTGTTGGAATTCGTCCTGGCGAAAAAATTCACGAAGAAATGATCACGTTCAGTGATAGTCCAAACACAGTTGACCTTGGCGAATACTACGCCATCTTGTCTGGAAGCCAGCCTGAAAAGCGGACAGCCTACATCAACGAGCATGGTGCGAAACCAATCGCTGCTGACTTCTCATACGACTCAGGAACCAATCCAGATTTTCTAAGCGTTGCGCAGTTACAAGAACTCGCACAAACGGTTTAAAACGTGATGAACAAACTTCAATCTAAGCGCTTTGTTCAGGCAAGAACAGACCGTAAGGCAGGCCGTCTGCAAAAATCGCTTGAAAGCTTATTGAAGCTATTGAAAGAGCTACCCAAATCAACTGAGGTACGAATTGAGTTAGGCGTGACCTATTACGGCCAAGGAAAACTCAATGAAGCTGCGGATATTTTTTATAAGCTTCATGAGGATTTCCCTGAAGAAATCAATATCTTGAACTATTGCGGCGTGACTTACATGCAATTAGGCATGTTTGACCTAGCCATTCAGTTTTTCAAAAAGTACGTTGGGAAAAAAAATGATGACTATGAGGCATGGATCAATCTGTGCTGTGCTGCCGGTAAAAACAATCAATTCACTGATGCTGCGTTTTATGCCATGCAAGCATTGTCATTGAAGCCACTTGATTCAAAAGCTCACCAAAATATGGGGTCGGTCATGCTGGCTTTGGGGAGGCGACAGGATGCACTGATCTCGTTCCAAACCGCGCTAGATCTGGACCCAAAAAATATCAACGCACTATCGAACATTGGCAATATTTTTGGAGAAATAAACCAACCCGAAAATGCCCTGGCGATCTATAACGAATGTTTAGAAAAAAGCCCTGAAGACAGCCCCGCTCAATCTGATTTGAAATACCGAATGAGTTTCGAATATATGAAACTCGGCCAACTTGATAAGGCGTGGGATTATTACGACCATGGCTTTGTAATGACTGATATGCAAAGTCGAACACCGAAAAGAAAATTCGAGGTACCTCAGTGGAAAGGCCAGCCCATACCCGGGAAAAAACTCATGGTTTGGCGTGAACAAGGTTTGGGCGATGAACTCATGTTCATGCCCACACTTCGTGATTTACTCGAAGATCACAACGATGTAATCATTGAATGCGATCCTCGGTTAGTTACGACATTGCAACGATCTTTTCCGAAATGTGTTGTACGTACGCAGGCGTTTTACAGCCCACCTAATGGTCTACCTGTCATAAAAGACTACGACTTTCATATTCCATTAGGGTCGTTGCTTGGAATTTACAGACGTACTATTCAGGACTTCAGCAAAGCATCGCCATACTTGGTGCCAGATTCAAATCAGGTGGCAAATTTTCAAGCGCGAATCAACTCGAGAAAACCAAAGATTGGCATATGTTGGCGTAGCGGCACGTTGAACGCTCAGCGTAACCAACACTACACGCCACTCTCATCGTGGGGACCCATTTTTGAGATGCGTAATGAAGTTGAGTTTGTCAACCTCCAGTACGGAGACTGTGAGCGTGAACTCTTTGCAGCAGAAGATGCTTTTGGTATGAAGATTCATCGCTGGGAAGACGTTGATTTAATGAACGATCTAGACGCTTTGACATCCTTAATTGGAAGTTTGGATCATGTGGTTTCTGCAGGAACAGCCGTAGCGCAGTTTTCGATGGCTGTAGGTATTCCACTCAGTTTATTTTTGCCAAATGGGCATCCGTGGGTCTTGCTAGGTCAAACTCAATACCCTTGGTATCCAAACAATTCTGTCAAGCTGTATCGCCCAGAAGTAGGGCAAATCATTGACTCAGTGTTACCTCAAATTGCCGCTGATCTTTAACCTGCCTAGAACACAAAAAAGCCGGGATAAACCCGGCTTTTTTGATTGAGCGATATGCTTACTTGAGCAAAGACAACACGCTTTGTGGCTGCTGGTTGGCCTGAGCCAACATCGCTGTTGCCGCTTGCGAGATGATCTGAGCCTTAGCCAAAGCTGTGGTTTCAGATGCGTAGTCAGTATCCTGGATGCGGCTACGTGATGCTTGCGTGTTAGTCACGATGTTGCTCAGGTTATTGACTGTACTGTTGAGGCGGTTTTCCATCGCACCCAACTTGCTGCGCATAGAGCTAACTTTCTCGATGGCATTGTCAATAGTTGAGATGGCTGCAGTAGCAGCACTTGCGGTGCTGACATTCAAACCTGTCAAACTTTGACCGCTACCCACACCCAACGCTGCAGCGTTTACTTGATAGTCAGCAGCTCCAACGTTTTGCTCGAGGAATCCGTGCTCAGCGACAGTTGCATCATCACCCAACTGAATGCTAATAGGACTATTATTTGCGGAATCAAGACGGATGGATGCAAAAATTTGCTGGTTATCGGCAAATACGGTTGGAGCAGAAGTGCCACCAGTGTTGCTCGTGTCAATTTTCAACGATTGGACATTGGTGCCCGTCAATCTCAAATTGAATCCATCTGCTTCAGCTGTAATACCTGTTGTGCCTGTTTTGGTGTTGATCGCAGTGGCAAGAGCCGACAGTGTCGTAGAAGTACCCGTTGAAGAGAATACTTCAACACCGTTGAACAAAATCTTGTCAGCTGCAGTCATCCCTTTGAGGTTGCCTGCTGTGAAAGTAAATGTTTTATCTAACTGAGCGTATGCAATCACGCCAGTTTGTTCAGAGAAGTTATTGATCGCATCCAACTTACCTTGGAAAGTCGTAGTAGCGATATCTGCATCGTAAATATCTACGCCGTTGATATTGATGTCTGTTTGACCCCAGGCTGTTGTAACACCTGCTGTAGTCAAAGCTGTACCAGTAACGGTGTAAGCATCTTGTGCCTTGTTGTAGTTAGAGCTCACCTCACGGAAGCCCAAGCTTGCCAAATCAGTCAAGCTACCAGGTGCAGTGCCTTGACGGTTGCCTGCTTCAATACGGATAGGGTTGCCGTCATCGGAATCTAACTTCAGGAAACCAGTGAAAGTCGAATAGGCAGCTGCTGTAGCTCCATGATTGAAACCGGACGCAGTTTCATAACTGTTCGCACTGCCTGAACCATCTGCAACTTTAATGGTTGCACCTGTGTTGTTGCTCAAGACCAACTTACCTTGATCATTGATGCTAGCTTGTACTACTGCACCAGCTTCATTGTTGATGTTGTCCACCAACTCTTGCATATTTTCTGATGCCGAGATGCTGTATGTCGTAGCAGCACTAGCACCCAAAGCTTGCACTTGAATTTTGAACTGGCCGTCGGTCGTGATACCAGTACCTATCTGCTTGGCAACCACGGTGTTAAAGCCTGAAGCAGTCACGTTGTCAACGTTTTCGTTGATGTTTTGGATCAAATCTTCGAGATCATCCTTAGACGTTGTTGGATCAAACTTGGCCAATTCTTGGCCGTTGATCATGACATCACCTTTATCAAAAGCTGTCAACGCTACGCGGTTACCCACCAAGGTTTGGCCATCAAAGGAACCCGATGCCATGCCCAAGTCTTTGGTGCTGACAGACCCAATGTCAACTTGCATTGTTTGGTAAGACTTATCACCAATTTGTAGTTTTTTGTCTTTGAAAGAACCGTCTAACAGTTTCTGATTGTTGAACTCTGTCGTTGTGGCAATACGATCAATTTCAGACTTGAGTTGCGTGATCTCATCATTCAAAGCTACGCGATCTGAATCGTTGTTAGTACCGTTCACAGACTGAACAGACAACTCACGCATGCGTTGCAAGATACCTGTCACTTCGTCCATCGAACCTTCAGCGGTTTGCATCAAAGAGATGCCGTCGTTGGCGTTGCGGATGGCCATGCTCAAGCCGCGAACTTGTGAGTCCATACGAGTGCTGATGGCCAAGCCAGCAGCGTCATCCTTGGCCGAATTGATGCGGCTGCCAGTCGACAGACGTTGCATCGAGGTCGACAAGGCACGGTTGTTTTTCATAATCGCGTCTTGAGCGACGAGCGACTTCACGTTTGTATTAATGACTGTCATGATGTTCTCCTAAGGGGTAGATCACATTGGGTTGAAAAAAGGTCAGAAGTTCTTTTTGATTTCCTGATAACCAGTGAATCGACTGGTTCAGAAATTACTTGAGGTTTTTTTTGAAATTTGATGCATTTAATGCATCAAGCATTGCCATCGTGCAGCCAGCCCTTGAAGGCTTCGATGCTGTGCGCCATCTTGACAACCACTTCATTGGGAATTTGACGAACCACTTCACCAGATTCAGCATTGCGTACCGTCACCACGGGGCCGCCTAAGGCCTTGTCGATACCAATATTGAGGTCGCGACCGCTGTCTTTCATCATGGCATTCAGGCGTTCAACAGAAGCCTGAATGGATTCATGCAATTTTTGCAAGTCAGAGCCAACTTCTGCTTTTTTGGCAAAGTTTTCTTTGGCCACTTGACTGACAGGTGCAGCAGATGACGCAGGTGCAGTACCTTTAGCTGCAGACGGAGCCAGCGCGCTCAAAACTTGGCGAGTTTGCGCCGAAGATGAACTAATTGATTGAAGACCTGTAGACATAATCCACCACCCTTTCGATCGCCCCAAAGGGCTGTACCCACAAGGAATGCAGGTTTCTTAAAGTGGTAGATCGGCTTGAGCGCCGAAAACTTTAGCGATCAAACGCAAATAAATGGTCGCGGATTGAATGTCTACTAAAGATTAAGCTTTGGTATACATCGCCATCAAGCCTTCAAAACTGCTCTTGAGGCTCGTCTTCTGGCTATTGACCTGACCAACCAAACTCTCCATCACGCCAAATTGCTTGGTGTAACGGGCCAACAAGCTATCCATGCGCGTGTTGAGCTTTTCTAAGTCAGCTTTGTATTTGGTATTTTGAGTGTTCGCGGTTGCAGTATTGGTGGTGAGCGCACCTTTGCTACCGATGATGCTTGTAATTTTCTTAACTGCATCACCCGCAAAGCCAGCAGACAAGGTGCTGTACGTTCCCAAGTTGTTGTAACCGCCCGTGAAGGACTTGACCACATCTGTGTAGTTGTCGGTCAAGGCAGTTTCAAGCTTGGCGTCGTCCAGAGACATGACACCTTTTTGGTCAATGCTGATCCCCATTTGCGCGAAAGACTTGATGTTTTCGCCAGGTGTTGAGGAAAGACCCGAGACCATGCCGCGCAGTTGCTGACGCAGGGAGCGAACCGTGCTGTCCCCCACCAAGGTTGCACCGTAGGTATCCAACGTTGATTTGGGATTGGACACCTCGTTCAAAATGTTGTCGGCATCGTTATAAGCGGTGACCAGTGCTGCAAACTTTTCTTTAAGCACCGCGTTGTCGCGTGTCACATCAAGCGAAGCTGAGCTGGTCGTGGTGCTTTTCAAATTTAAGGTCAGACCAGACACAACGTCTGTCAGCGTATTGCTAGAGCGCGTGTAACTGATGCCATCGACCTTGACCAAGGCATCCGTCGCAACTTGGTTAGCAGCATGTCCCGATGGAAAGGTCAAGCCTGGGCTACCTGTACCCTCACCATATTGCGTGTTGATAGAAAACGCACCAGCCAACCCCACAGGACCGCTCAAGATAATCTGATACGGCGTGGCCGAGCCATCGCCTGTGTTCACCAACTGCGCGGTAACTCCCACTTTGCTGGCGTTAATGGCATCGACAATACCTTGTGGTGTGTCTTTGCCTGCCGCCAGTGAAATATCGACGCTTGATCCAAACACCGCTAAATCCGACACATTGCTGGTGGCCGTAGTGCTGGTAAATGACAGAGTCCCCGAACTATCAGTGACGCCCGCATTGAAATCGGTCAAAGCCCCCGTGAAAGTACCTGTTAACGGATTACTGGGTGTCGTAGCACCTGCCTGCAAACCACTGAATGCAGCAGCGACCTGAGCCGCTGTCGACACACCTGTCGAGGTGTATTTCAACCCACCAACAGTGATGGATTCACCTGCGGCCATGTCCTTGAATGTGACGGTTGTGCGCTCAGTGGTGGCAGCAGCACCTTGGCTCGTCGCGAGAATGGGTGATGTGGTCGCCGTCGTAGAGACCGTCAAATCAGTCACATTCGCGTTCGCCGTATCACTTGTAAATATCAAAGTGCCTGGAGTGGCAGAAGATGCTGCAGCAAACCCCGTCAAGCTGCCACTGAAGCTGCCATTTGCTGGGGTAGAAGATGGATTGGCAAAAGCAGCGGCCACATCAGCGGCCGTTGTCGCTTGCGTGGCGGTGTATTTCAGTCCTCCCACAGTGACTGTTTCATTTACAGCCAGATTTTGAAATGTCACCGAAGTAGCCTCGGTCGCAGCAGTTGCGCCCTGTCGCGTGGTGATAGACCGCGCCACAGCAGAAGCATCACCCACCTTAAGCGAGAGCGTCATCGCTTTACCACCATTCAACAGCGCAGAGGCAGAGGCCAAACCGCCGCTTACCGTACGTTGCGCCTTAGCAAGACGCAACACTTCAACCTCATGATTGCCTGTAACAGCGGCCTCGCTAGTGGTTACCCCAAATGCGCTTGAATTGGAGTTTGAAGTAGCCAATGCATTGAAATTGTTTCGGTCTTTCAGGGCTGTGAAAGATGTCTTCAACTCCGTCATCATGAACATCACGGCAGAGTAGCCCGAAACACGGGCATCATTTTTCGAGATCTTTGTATTGAGCTCTGTTTCTTTGGGCAACTTCTCAGCATTCACCAAACTTTGCGCCAGCGAGGTGACATCGACACCTGACCCTGCCCCTAAAGATGTCATGATCTTTTGAGCATTCGCTTTGTTCGTTGCCGCAGTAGTTGCAGCTGTTGTACTGGTCGAACTTACTGCAGTGGTTGCCATTAGAAATTTTCCTTACCGAATCTACTCAATCGGTTGTTCCTCAAAAAACTTGAGTCATTAATTCAAAAATTTAAACAAACTCATTTGCGAAATTTTCGAAAAGCTACTTTGAGCAGCCTCCAAAGCCAGTTGGTCTTTGTTCATCCGCGTGATGGCCTCGGTGTAATCCAAGTCTTCAATGTCTGAACGTGTGGTTTGCAAGCGCAACACCACTTGGTCCAGCACATTGGTTTGCATGTCAGCAACTGACAAATCTGCACCAATTTGACCTAAGCCTTCGCTGATGCCATTTTGTAAAGTGTCAACTTCAGAAATGCCACGTTGAATACTGGTGCGATCTGCGCTCTTGACTGCTTGCGTGAGGTCATCCAAAGCTTGAAAGAAGTCAACGCCCACCTTGTTGCCTTTGCCGTCGTCGCGCACCACGCGCGTGAAGACATCAGAACCCGGCAGGTTCAAGTTCATGCGGCGGTTGTCGCCCACGTTCACCTTCATGCGCGAATGGTCGCCTTGGTACACCACACGACCATCGCTGTTTTGGCTGAATGCGGGCTCGCCTGCACGGCTACCCGAGAACAAATAGTTGCCATTGCTGTCTTGGCTGTTGGCCATGCTCAAAATTTGATCGCGCAGCGTGCCAAGTTCCAGTGCGATGCTTTGACGGTCTTGCGCACCCAAGGTGTCGTTGGCGGCTTGCACCGCCAACTCTTTGACGCGGTACATCACGTCACTGGTGTTTTTGAGGGCGGTTTCTTCAGCACTCAAGCGCACGTTGACAGATTTCAGCGTGTCTTGGTAACCCGATTGGCGTGCCAGTTCAGACTCAAGGCGTGTCACTAACGAGGCTTTGTCGGGTGCATCGCTGGGTTTGACAATTTGCAAACCCGTGGACAACTGCTCTTGCACTTTGGTGAGCTTGGCTTGCACGTTGCCCAGTTGTTGCGTGGAGCGATCGAAGTAAAGGCTAGTAGAAATTTTCATAATGATTTACCTTGATCAACGGATTTGAACGATGGAGTCAAACAACTCACCCGACACTTGCAGGGCTTTGGCGCACGCCTGATACGCCTGCTGGTAACGAATGAGCGCTGCGGCTTCATCGTCTAAGTTAACGCCCGACACTTTGTCGCGTGAAGCAACGGCCTGTTCATTAACCACCGTCAACGCTTCTTGCGTGATGATGGCTTGCTGAGCCAGGTTACCCACGCTATTGATTTGGTCGATGTAGGTGTTGGCAATAGTTTTGCCATTGGCGGTGGGCTTTTTGTTCAAGTCCACCATGTCCAGCATGTTGACGTTGTTGCCCAGGCCATCAAAGTTGCCATCAATCTTGTAGCTGTCGCCCACAGCAGGTGCGTGGCTGAGCTTGATTTGCAAACCTTGAAACTCAACCACAGGCTCGAGCACAGAGGGGTCGTAATGGCGATCCGCCAATTCGGTCCCTGTGGCTGCGTCCACGATGGTGTAACGGTCTGCGGCTGTGAACTTGATGGTGAGTGATTGGGCACGCAAGCTGTCGCGCACGTTGTCGGGTTGACCTTCAAATCCAACCGCCACGTTGGCGGAGCCCTTGCCTGTCAAGAACAACAGCAAATCATCCGGGCAACCGGCTTCAAGGTAAGCGCCCGTGCGCAAACCCATCTTGGAGAGGTCGGCTGGGTCACCAAACTCCGCAGGGTCACCGTAGCTGCCGAATGACACACGAATGTCTGTATTGAAGTCTGGGTCTAACAATTTACGCTTCAGACGCTCTGTGACATCAAAGTCCATCGGGTCAAGACCCAAAGCGTTTGGCGTTTGGTTGCCTGCCGCATCTTTGCCTGGGCCCACAGAAATGCTGCGCGTGCCTTTTTCATCTGTGGTGCTGAGTTTCAAATCACCGTACAAGTCAATTTCAGCAACAACGCCGGTACTGGCGCTCTTAGAGTTGATGCGATCGACAAATGCGCTGAGTGTTTTGATTTCCGTTTGGGGCGACAAAAATTCGCTGTCTGACTTAACTGAAAACGTGTTGTCTAAATCAGCATCGCTGACCTCGCCTTTTTGAGGCGTGATGACCAAACGCTGACCTGTGACCTTGGCTTGGTACGAGGCAGCAAAAGCGGTGTTGGCATTGAGCGCTGTTTCTAAAGCTGCAGGAGTTGCTGCCGATACAGATTGCAGCGGAGAGCCGAACTTGATTTCGTAGTCAGTCAAATGAGTGACTGGCAGGTCGTAGGCCACTTCGCCAATGTTCACACCGTTGAGCTGCAGCGGCTTTTTAAAGTCAACGTCAGTTGCCGCAATGCGCATATCGCGCACGACTTGCACCATGCGCACTTGTGCGTTGTAAGTCGTGGGCTGGATGTTCAGTGCATTGCCATCTGCTGTGGCGTTGATACGAATCGGGCTGCCCAAGGGGTCAGACAAAACAAATTCACCGTTGGTTTCAATCGAAGCGGTGACACCAGCACTGGATGCGTTGATCTTGTCCACCAACTCATTGACGGTCTTGTAATCTGTGATGGCTTGACCATTGATGGTCAACGGCTTCTTCAAATTCAATTGCCCCACAGGCACACGCACCTCTGAGAACACCTCAGCTCGCACGTTGGTTTGGGAGACATTGCTGTTGGCAATTTCAACTTGACCACCCGAAGCGAGCGATGCTGGATCTGCCGGGGTAAGCGCAAAGTTTTTAAATGAACGCCCTTGACTATCCGTGATCTTCAAGTGTGTGCCATCCACCACAACGCTGATGTCTGTGCTTTTGTCTTTGTCTCTGAACTGTTGCTGCAGTGCCGCAGCAAGGCTATTGAGGTCGGTGGCCGTCGTCGGTGTCAATTCAAACGACACACCGCCCAATGTGGCTTGGAATTTGGAGAATCCAGGGTTGTTACCCGCCCCAAACATCGGGTTGAGCACCGTGGCCTGAGAGCTGCCATTGATCCAATTGGCCACCTGAACGGCCGCCGAATAGACCTGCACATGACCAGCGGAGGCACCTGCAGTGGTGGATGTCGGTTTCAATGAAACGCCACTGATGTCACGCCCCCGGCCATCCGTGATGCGGATGTCAGAGTTGTTGTTGATCACCGTGGCAAAGAGTCCTTGCGATTGCAAGTTGGTATTCAATGCAGCGGCCAACTGGCTCAGGCTAGCTGTATTGGCAGATGAGACGGTGGTCGAAATGAGTTCACCACCCACCACTGCTTGAAAGCTGAAAGGCGTTGCGGTCGTCCCGACCTTGGCGCCAGAAATGATGATTTCCGAATCTGTGTTGGCATTGAAGGCTGACAGCGCCAAGCCATTCACGGTGATCGCACCAGCGGCAATCTTGGCATCGCTCGACGAGATGCGTGATGTTTCCATCGACGCAGCCAAAGGCAAGGCTGTGCCCGCGGCACCGTATTGGTCAAAGTTCTGACCATAAAGAACTTCAGCTTTCGCGCCATAGAACATGTCTAAGCCACGGTAAGCCTCTGCCCCTGTTTTGTTGAGGTACGCATCGCTGTAGTTGGCGTTTGCGGAAAATCCATTTTCAGGCGTGAAGAGTTGAAACTTTTCAGTTTCAGTCAAAGCCTGTCCTAGCAGCTGACGGCCATCGCGCGTCATGACCTGTAGCTGTTGACCTGGTTCGGCTTCATCCAAATAGAACGCAGCTTTGACACCGGCAGACAAGGATGTGACGGGCGTGTACACACGTGCGCCGTCAACCTTAAAGGTCACACCGGCAGACGCGTTGGGGTTGTTGACCAACTGTGCATTGCTCAGCTGCGTTGCAGGTGTTGTGCCGGTGAACTTGACCGTGGCACGTGTGGTGGTGATGTTGGTACTGCCCTCACCCACACGGAACTGCGCAGCAGTGGCAACACGCATGCCGTCATTCACAGCCAAACGAATGGCTGCAGCAGGCATGCTCACATCAGGAGCAAACGCAAACAAGTCCGCACCCATTTGGCCGTAGCCATCGATGCCGTTGCGTTGAATGGTGTTAGTTTCGGCCACAAAAGTTTGCGCCAAAGCCGACAAGTTTTTCTGTGCGGGCTCCAGCACTTGGCTGATGAAGCTTTGGTAGCCGCCGAGCTGGCCGCCGCTTGCGCTGGCCAATGATTCGGTGTTGCCATAGGGGTCGAGCACCAGTTCAATTTTTCCCTGAACAGAGCTATCGATACCAATGGGACGGGCTTTGTTGCCGTTAACCACCAAGCCTTGTGTCATGGTGGTGCCCAAACTGACATTCACCGTACCGTTGGCTGTGAAGGTCGTTTTAATGCGCACCAAATCTGACAGCTGACGCAAAGTCAAATCACGACGGTCTAACAGCTCAGCAGGCTGACCTTCTACCGTGGGTGATTTCGCCAAGCTTTGGTTGACCAATGCCAACTGACTGGTCAGTGTGTTGATCTGCGCGGCCACACTTTCAACACCTTGACGGGTTTCAGTGGCAATCAAATCGAGCTGCGTATTCAGTTCACCAAAGCGGGAAGCCACACCGTCGGCGCTGCGCAAGAAACTGGTGCGCTGCACTGTTGATGCGGGATCGGCCGACAGCGCACCGGCAGCGGCAAAGAAATCATCGAAGGCAGAACTCAAACCAATGCTCTTGTCACCCATGATGTCCATCACGCGTTTGGCGTAATCGACCATGGGTTTTTGGCTAGCCAAGTCGCTGGTGCTGTTGCGCAAATTCGATTCAGCAAACGCGTCGTATTGGCGCTTGATGTTTTGCAACATGACGCCCGTACCCACATACATGCTGGCCAATTTCTTGGGCGCAGAGTCTTTGAGCACCACGTCTTGGCGTGAATAGCCTTCGGTGTTGACGTTCGAGATGTTGTTGGCAACCGTGCTCAGGGCACGTTGGTACGCACCAATCGCATTGCTGCTGATGCCGAGCATGTCACTCATTTACGGCCTCCAGAGAAAGGGGCCTTGAACTCTTGCAAGCTCTTGAGAGGCAATGCTTTTTCCAAAGCAAAGCCTTTGCTCAACTCTGCTGCAGTGGGCAGCGGAATTGGCTGTTGTTTGGGGTTCAGCGCCATGCCCTTGCTGCGTGATTTCAGCAGCGCATCGGTGCTGGGGGCTGGTGCTTGTTGTTGCTTGACGGCGCGTTCCATGAAGTCGGCCACGCCCAAGGCGCCGCGCTTAGACATTTGCAAAGAGACTTCTTTGTCAAACATGCCTTCAAAGGTTTCGAGGGCGTGAGATTTGTTTTCTTCGTCCTTCATGGGCTCGTTGGCCTCACGCATGGACTTCAACATCATTTGGATGAAAAGGCCTTCAAACTGCTGTGAAGATTCTTTCAGCGCGCTGTTTTGGTCTTGCTGCGCTTTGCCGCGCAACTCGCCCAGGCCTGTGAAGTCCGTGTAGGACCTAGGCGTTGAGGTGTCGACGGGGCTGCTCATGTCTGTGCTCGCTTTAGATGATGACCAGCTCGGCGCGCAGGCTGCCAGAGCTTTTCAAGGCTTCAAGAATGGCGATCAAAGCAGAGGGCGTCGCGCCCACTTGGTTGACCGCATCCACAATTTGACGCAGCTCCACACCGGGCTGGAACAAGAACATCGGCTTGTTCGGCTCAGCCACTTTGATGTCGGCGTTTTGCACTTCGGTGGTTTGACCACCGGCGAGCATGTTGGGTTGTGACACTTCGTTGGTCGCCGTGATGGCCACCGAGATGGTGCCGTGCGACACCGCTGCCGCCGTGACGCGCACCGAGCGGTTAATCACCACCGTGCCTGTGCGTGAGTTGATGACCACGCGTGCAGGCGGCTCACCGGGCGTGACCTCTAGGGCCTCGATCATGCTCATGAATGCGACACGTTGGTTCAAGTTTTGGGGGGCTCGTACCGATACCGACACACCATCAATGGCTTGTGCCACATCGCCACCAAATTTTTTATTGATCGCGTTGACGATGGCCGTCGTGGTGGAGAAATCGTTTTCACGGATGTTGTAGATCACGTTTTCAGCAGACTCGAACGGCGTGTCCACAATGCGCTCCACAATCGCGCCGCCAGGAATACGGGCTGAGGTAGGCACACCAATTTGCACCTTAGAGCCAGCGGCACTGACATCAATGCCTGTGGCCGTCAAAGCGCCTTGTGCCAAAGCGTAAATTTCGCCGTCCACACCGCGCATGGCCGTCATGATGAGGCTACCGCCACGCAAGCTAGAGGCTTTACCAATCGCAGACACGTTGATGTCAATGCGTTGACCAGGTTTGGAAAAACCAGGCAAGTCAGCCGTCACCAACACGGCGGCGGTGTTTTTGATGTCCACACGCGCGGCAGTGGCGGCTGTTTCAAAGTCGGTCAAAGGACCGTCAATGCGCACACCCATTTGCGAGAGCATCGCTTTCATGCTTTGCGTGGTGAACGGCACCGAGGCGTCATCGCCTGTGCCTTGCAAGCCGACCACCAAACCGTAACCAATCAATTGGTTGGGGCGTTGGGCAGCCAGCGTGGCCAAGTCTTTGACGCGGTCAGCTTGTGCAGCACCGGTGGCCAAGACGCACAGGCTGGTCACGCAAACGCGCAAGAAAGAGGAAAAGTTTTTCATACTTAGAAAGGCCAGTACTTGTGCATCAAGCTGGTACCCCAGCCTGCTTTGGTGGCATTGGCCAAGTCACCTGAACCGCGGTAGGCGATTTGTGCATTGGCCAAACGGCGTGATTGCACGGTGCTGTTGGGGCCCACGTCTTCAGGGCGAATCACGCCTGAGACTTGAATGACTTCGGTGCCTTCAGAGAGGCCTAGTTTTTTCTCGCCACGGACCATCAAGTTGCCGTTGGCCAAAATTTCAACCACGGTCACAGCCACTGAGCCGGACAACGAGGCTTGTTGGTCGGCTTTGCCTGCGCCTTTGCTGCTGTTGTTGTTGGCGTTGACGTCAATGCCGCTCAAGAAAGGCGACATGTTGCCAATCTTGGTGTTGAAGCCAGAGGGCAATGAGTTTTTAGACTCACGGCTCACGTCTGTGTTTTGTGTGCGTGCGGCTTGTGTGGATTCGTTCAACAACACGGTGATGATGTCGCCCACCTGGTAATTGCGGCCACGGCCGAACCAGGCATCACTTTGCCGGTTGCTGTAAATGCCGCCGGTGGCAACTTTTTGCCGGTCGCTGGCCAACGGGTACACCGGTTGGAATTCAGGCGAAGGTCGCAACACCATGTCGACGGGCTCGGTGGCGCAGCCTTGCAAGGCAACCACGAGACCGATGACGGATAAAGCACGCAATGTTGTCATGATGAACCTCAATCAGATGTTTTGGTTCAAGAACTTGAGCATGCCGTCCACGGCAGAGATGGACTTGGAGTTCATCTCGTAAGCGCGCTGGGTTTCGATCATGTTGACCATCTCTTCCACCACGTTCACGTTAGAGGCTTCGAGCGAGCCTTGCTTCAAAGCGCCCGCGCCATTGAGGCCAGGTGTGAGCACCTGGGCCACACCGCTGGCTTGTGAGGCTTCAAACAAGTTGTTGCCAATCGGCTTCAAGCCGCTTGGGTTCACAAAACGCGCAATTTGAATTTGGCCAATGTTCTGAGAGCCACCACCAGCCACGATTTCGGCGGACACGGTGCCGTCTTGACCAAAGGTCACGCTGGCTGCGTTCTCGGGGATGGTGATGTTGGGAATCAGCGGAAAGCCAGACGCTGTCACGATCTGGCCGGTGTTGCTGATCTTGAAGTTACCGTCACGGCTGTACGACGTGGTGCCGTCCGGCATTTGAATCTGGAACATGCCACCACCCATGATCGCCAAGTCCAAAGGCGATTGGGTGTTGATCAAGTTGCCCTGCAAGTGCAGTTTTTCAGTGGCATTGATCTTCACACCGGTACCGAGCATCAAGCCCGTGGGTGACAAGGTGTTGTTGGTGGTTTGACCACCGGGTTGCTTGACGTTTTGATAGAGCAAGTCTTCAAAAACGGCACGGTCGCGTTTAAAGCCAGTCGTGCTCACGTTGGCCAAGTTGTTCGAAATGACGTTCATGCGCGTCTGCTGCGCGTCAAGACCGGTTTTGGCTACCCACAATGATGCATCCATGGCTTTAAGCCCCCTTTAATCTGTCAAATTCAGGACACCTTCATCATGGAGGCGCCCGACTCATCGTTGGATTTGCTTTCTTTGATCAACCGAACCTGGTGCTCAAACGAGCGGCTCTGTTCAATCAGCTTCACCATCGATGCCATTGGATTGACACTGCTGCCTTCTAAAGCCTGCGGTGTCAAAGAAACTGGCTCAGGACCAGTTGCAAAGTCCGTGCCAAGTGGTTTTTCGTCAACCCGAAACAAACCGTCTTCGCGTTTGATCAAGTTCGTGGTGCTGGCATCGCGCAGCATCAGGCTGCCCACCAGCTGTTCCTGTGGAATGCCTTGCTGGGTGGGGTCTGAGGCGAAGATTTCGCCTGTTTTGGTGATGTTGATGCGTGAGCCCACGGGAATGGTGATGGGGCCGCCATCTTGGCTTTGCACCATGTGGCCCGAACCGGTTTCCAACACGCCGTTGGGGTTGACGCGCAGGTCACCGCGGCGAGTAAATGCCAGTTTTCCGTCATTGCCGGTCACGCCAAGGACGGTTTTGTTGTTCAAAGAGACATCCAGGTCACGGCCTGTGACCATCAAAGGACCGGCATCCAAGCGCACGCGGTCTGTGGTGTACAGACGGGGCTGCAAGCGTGAATCAAAGCCCTCACCCACCGCTTGGTGCGGTTGGATGGTGGCTTCGAAGGTTTGCTTGAAACCGACGGTGGTGACGTTGGCGATGTCGTTGGACAACTGCTGCCGGATCAAACGGTCTTCGTTGATCGCGGCCATCGCGTTGAAAGATAAACGGTCCATGTCAGTCTCTTAATCAGGCAGATTAGTTACGGATCTGAATGATGGTTTGCGTCATCGAGGTGCTGGTTTCCATGGCCTTGGCGTTGGCTTGGAAGTTACGCTGCTCGGTGATCAAGTCCACCAATTCTTGGGTCAAGTCCACGTTGGCACGTTCGGTCGCGCCTGAGCGCACCGTACCGAAACCAGCCGAACCGGCTTCACCGTATTTCGGTGTGCCTGAGTCAGACGTCTTGTAGTAGTTGGTGTCACCGATCTGACGCAAGCCAGACGGGTTAGAGAAGTTGACCAACACCACTTTGCCCAAAGACTTTTGTGCGCCGTTGGAGAAGCTGGCAGAAACCAAGCCGTCATCGGCAATCGCCAAACCGACCAAGTCACCTTCGGGTGCGCCGTCTTGCGACTGCGACAGCACCGAGAACGGTGACGCAAACTGCGTGGATTTGGAGTAGTCGATGTTGATGGTCAAAGCGCCCTTACCGTTTGGCAAGTACACCGTGTCCAACTGCGCGCCTTGCTTGGGTGACACCAAGTTACCCGCGGTGTCAAATGTCAGCTCGCCTTTGTCAAAGTAAACAGGAGACCAGGCTGGCAAGGTGTCAAAGCCAGTAGCGGTCGATGACTCGGCACCGAAGCCGTCGATGTAGACCGTGGCGCCTTTTTCGTCTTTGAACGCGGTGGGCTTGATCCACGTGGTGGTCGTGCCGAACTGAGCGTCCAAACCGTCCAAGCCCCAACGTGCATCGCCGGTGACTTTGATGTACGAGTCAGTGGAGGCCGTGCCGGTGGTGAACTCTAAAGAGCTAGAGGCGCTGTTGTAGCTGACCTTGACGCCGTTGACAGACTCAGCCGTCAGGCCGTTTTTAGACTGGCTCTGCAAGTTGTTGATACCGTTTTGCAGCGCTTCCATGAAGGTGCCCAAGGTGTAGGTATCTTTAGGCGGAACCACCACCGTGCCGGTGATGCCATTGACCGACACCACGAACTGGTTGTTGGTGCTGTCCACAGAGAAGTTGTTGTCCACGTTCACAGCCAAGGGGTTGCCTGTCAACACGGCTGGCTTGGAGGTGATACCGCGCAAAGCATCAATGGTCGAAGGTGCCACGGTGTAGTTGGCAGGGTCACCGGTCATGCCCAAGCCTTTGGAGGTTTGGGTTGCCAAACTACCAGGACGAATGTTGGTGATCGCAATGCCAGAGTTGTCACCCGTGGTGCCAGACTTAAACACAAAGGTTTGTTTGACCGAGTCGTACTCGACTTTCATGCCGTAGCGCTGCTCGTTCAACGCACGGTAAGGCGACGTGGACACAGAAGGCGACAAGGTCAAGCCCACAGAAGAATCGTTGACACCTTGCACCAAGGGGTCGCTCAAGTCCATGGCGGACTGCTCGCTGGACACCGTGACCTTGGCGTTGTCGGTGGGTGTGAACACCAGTTTTTGGGCTTGCGTGTCGTAAGTCACATCGACCAAACCGCTGTACTGCGAGTTACCGTCAATTTGAGACTGCACTTCGCGCACCAAATCTTCGCTGCGCATGTCTTTAGAACCAGACAAGTCGATCGGCAAATCTGGCAACACCGTTTTGTTGGATTTGGTCAGTGACAACTTAAACGTTGGCGTGCCGACGGTGGAGAAGTTGAATGGTTTTTCATCGCCATACGCACGGCTGATGACGTTGGTCAATTCATCCGCAATTTGAGCACCGGAGAGCTTTTTGCTCTGCGATGTAGACAAATGGCTCATGGACTCCAACAGGTGATCGAGGCCGACGATCACAGGGTCAATCGCGTTGTCGATGTTCACCGAAAAGAGGTTCTTCAGATCGTCAACGCTTTTCTTGGTGGTGTCCAAAATGGATGCCACGCCGTTGGCCAAGACAGGGTTGTTGGTTCCTGCTGTGGTTCCGGGATTGTTAATCTCAGTGAACGTGGTGGGCGCCGCTGCGGTGTTTGAGTACAGCTTCACTGCACCCGAAATAGAGGATGCGTTGGCGTTGCTGGGGTCTTTGGCTGTCAAGGTCAGCGCAGTTCCCGAGTAGCTGGCCACGTAGTCGGCAGAGAAGGTGGCGTTCTTGTTCAAGTTATCGGCCAAGTCCGTACCGCTGGTACCTTCCACTGTGATGGGTGCCGAGGTGGGGCCAAAGCTGGCTTTGAAAACGGTGGGCGCACCTGCAAAGGTGTAGCTCACCTTGGCGCGTGTGTACGGTGTGGCTTGGTTGGAGCCTGTGAGGGTGACCGAGTTTTGTTGAACCACCACACCCGTGCTGGTGTCGTTGATTTCAGCGGCCGTCACATTGGGATCAAGCGCGGTGATGCGGAGCACTGTGTTGCCATAAACAGGCTCTGAACCCACCGACACGTCGGTCGCTGCTGTGGAGATTTTGGTCAGTTCCATGCCGGTGATGTTGCGCTTTGCAGCGTCTGTCACGACCAAGGAGCCAGAGGCCAAGCTCACAGAAATATCAGAGCGGCCACCATCTGCCGCACGCAATTTGGTTTGCAATTCAGCGGCAAACGTGGAAGAGGTCAGTGTGCTGGTCAAGCCCGTCAAATCAAACTGCTGACCACCCACATTCACGCCAAAGCTTGCGAATGGGTTGGTAGGTGTCGAGGCGGCGCCAAAGTTCACGCTGCTGATCGTTCCCGTGGGTGACGCAGCTTGCGCCACGTAGGTGGAGGCAAAGCTAGAGTTGTTGTTCAAGGCCGTGACCACTTCAGCCAGCGTGGGCGCAGTGGTGCCGTTTGCAGGAATGTTGACCGTCACACGTGCAGCCGCAGGGCCGAAGGTGATGTCGCGTGCACCGACCGTGGTTGAGTCCACGGGGTAAGTCACCGCACTGCTGCCCTGTTGGCGCAAGAGGTCAGACTTGCTGACATTCAAATAGTTGGCAAAGTCAACGCCATCGTTAGAGCCGGTGCCCAAATCAGTGGCAATGCCAGCTGTCACAGCAGCGGGTTGCGAGGTGCGAATGTCGGTCAAGTTGTCCAACGAGAACTTGATGGTTTTCTTAGAGAAGCTGCTGTTCAATTCAGCAATTTCTTCTGGCGTCTTAAAGTCGCTCTTGGCCTTGAGTTCGCCGTATTTGTTGACATACATGTCTTCACCCAAGGTGTTGGTGGCTTGCTGCAACGAGGCGTTGACCAGCTTGTCACCGACATACACATAGGTTTGCCATTTGTTGTTGGGGGTTTCTTGGCTCGCGTTTTGTGTCTTCACGTAGTAGACGGAGGCCAAGTAAGAGTTACCACCCGCGTCATACACGGTCAGCGCGGTGCTCTTGTTGTAGGTGTCGGGGTCGTTGCGGTTGAAGTCCTTGGTAATCACCTCGGCATCTGCAGGAAAGTTCAAGCCCAAAGACACCTTGCTGGTTTGTTTGGCCATGCCGGTGGTTTTTTGCGGGATGGTCAACACGTTCATGTCATCCAAGTTCGCTTTGCCGGACGAGTCAACTGACGCCGCCATCAAACGCTGACCTGCTGAGTTCACCACGTTGTATTGGTCGTTCATCATGAACACACCGTTACGCGTGAAGATGTCTTGGAAACCGTCTTGCGACTTGAGCGGGAAGAAACCGTCACCACTGATCGCCAAGTCCAAGGTGTTGGACGAGAACATCATGTTGCCCTGACCAAACTCTTGCACCACGCGCTTCAACGACACACCTTGACCAATCGTGGCCGATGCTTTTTGCAAAGGGGATGTCGCAAAAATGTCGCCAAAGTCTGTACGGCTGCGCTTAAAGCCTGTCGTGCTCACGTTGGCAATGTTGTTGGACGTCACGCCCAGCTGTGCGGTGGCGGCGTTCAAACCAGTGAGAGAGGTATAAAAAGACATGGTGCTTTAGCTCCTGAGAGAAATTCTTGAATTCTTGAAATTAGTAGCTGATGCGTTTCACATCAGTCAAATTGACCGTCTTGCCACCGGCGACTTCGAGCAACATGGTGCCGTCGGCGGTGCCTGCGCTGGTCACACCGGTCACTTGCGCGTAGGTGTTGACCGTGGGTTTGGTGACGGTGCCGTTGCTGTTGACCGAGGCCACATAGCGGTAGTTGCCATTGGGCACTGCGGTGCCGCCGTCGTTCATCCCGTCCCACGCAATGGTGACGTCGCCCACAGGCTGTGGGCCCAAGATTTGGGTGCGCACCAAGATGCCTTTGTCGTTGAAGATTTCAACCTTGATACCGTCTGCGCCCGTGGGTGCATTGACCACGCCTTGCGACACGGTGGTGTCCGTGACGGCCACAGGACCATCGGGCACGCCAACGGTTTTGCCAATCAAAGATGTGGCACCGAGCAAGCGGTCATTGGCCAAGCTAGAGACCAAGTTCTGCATGCTGGTTTTCATGGCCGTGGTAGCTTCAAGTTGTGAGAACTGCGCGAGCTGGGCCACGAAGGCTTCGTTCTTGACAGGGTCCAACGGGTTTTGGTTCTTCAACTGTGTGGTGAAGAGTGTCAAAAATTCCGTCTGACCCATGTTGGTGTTCGTGGGCGTGGCTTTTTGTTGCGCTTGGTAGTCTTCGTACTTGACGATGCCACTAGGCAGGGTGGAGGTTGCTGTAGTTGCCATGATGATTAGCTCTTGGTGATTTCAAGGGTGCGCATCATCAATTGACGTGCGGTGTTCACCACTTCGACGTTGTTTTGGTAAGACCGCGAAGCGGCCATCATGTCGACCATCTCAGACATTTCGTTCACGTTGGAGTGAAAGACATAGCCTTCTTTGTCGGCGAGTGGGTTGCCTGGCTCCCACGTCTTGCGAATGGGTGCGGGGTCGTTGACGATGCGGTCCACCTTGACGCCACCGACGAACTGAGCGCCTGCGTGTGTCATTTCTTGGTCCATCAAAGCTTTGAACAAGGGACGACGGCCGCGGTAGGCCTCTTCCTCTGAGCCTGCGACCGAGTTGGCGTTGGCCAAGTTGGAAGCCGTGGTGTTCATGCGAATGGACTGCGCGTTCAGCGCGGTGCCTGCAATACCAAAAACGTTGTCGAGTTGCATGGTCTATTACTCCCCGCGCATGGCTTTACGAAGACCGCTGATGCGGTTTTCTAGGAATTGCAAAGTCGCTTGGTATTCACCAGCGGCTTTACCGTATTGGGCTTGTTCCACGTTCATCTCCACGGTGTTGCCGTCGAATGAGCTGTTGAACGGTGTGCGAAAACGCATGCCGTTGTCTTGCGCTTCTTGCAGACCGGCGTAGTGCTTGTCGTTGGTGGCCGTCAGATATTCAGTCTTGGCTTCTTTGAGCATCGCCTTGAAATCAACGTCTTGTGCTTTGTAGTTAGGCGTGTCGGCGTTGGCGATGTTGCGCGCCAGCACTTCCATGCGTTGGCTTCTCACGCCAAGCGCACGCTCGTGAATTCCAAAGGCTGATTTAAAAACGTCCATAACAAGACTCCTGTTTATTGACACATGGCCTCAAGTTGTGAGACCTCGTGTCGATTAATGCAAGAGCCGTGCCACGGTGGTTTTGACGCTAGAAGCGGCAAATGTTTGCCGCTAAACCCTATGCAACTCACCCTGCGCCATCAACACAGAGCGCGTTACGCACTCAAAAATGCAACGACGCAGCGCGAGTGGCTGGGTGTGTGGTCCCGACGATTTCTGCTCGCAGCATGAGGAGGGCCACACACCCAGCCACTCGCGCGAGCTCAGAAAAACAAGAAGCAAAAACTTAACGAACTTCCGACACAGCAGCCTGCGCGGCATAGGCACTCAAGCGAGCCGCCTGCATGGAGGGGCGTTGCGCCACGTCCGTGCCCAAACGTTCATTGGCGTTTTGATGCAAACCCGCCAAGATGGAGTTGCGTGTGATGGGCGCACGCATGTCGCGGTTCACATGCAAATAAGCGGCTTGCTGACCCGGAATGTTCAAAGCTGCGTTGGGTCGCGTTTCGTTACGCGCGGCTGGGGTGAGCACGGTTAAGTACAGATCATCCAAACCCACGGGGCCAAAGTTCTTCAAGCCCGTGTCATCAAAATACTTGCCCACCATGTCGAGCTGCTGCAACACGCTGTGGCCCAGAATGGCTTTGGGGTTGGCACCAAAACCAGCGCTGGCTGCGCCGCGGTCAGGGCCATCACAAAACTGGATGATGCCGTGACAACGGCTGTTGGAAGCTTTGGGGTTCATGCCATCGCTCTCCATCAAGGTGAGGCGCGCAAAGTCATCGGGCGCGAAACGGTGTTCTTGCGAGAGCTGAACAATCTTGTTCATCACGGCTTGTTTGTCTTGCGCGGGGATGAAGCCCTTTTCAATCGCGCGGTCGATGGTTTTTTCCAGCACCACATTGCCACTGCGGTCTGAGCGCGTGAGCAACTGCACTTGCGCTGTGCCTGCCAAGGCAGCGCTGCCCAAGGCCGTGTTGGTGTTCAAGGTGTTGACGTTGGCGGCAGGCGTGACCGCGGGGGCTGCCGCCGAAGCTGCGGCGGCTTTGTTGGCTGCAATGGCTTGGTTCACCGCTTGCGCTTGTTGCAAAGAAAAATTCAAACTGTCCAGGTTCAGCTGCTGACCTGGATGAATCATGTTGGGGTTGGCAATGTTGTTCGAACGCGCCACGGTTTGCGCCAAGCGCATGGCCTCGTTGTTCGAAATGTTCACGCCGCGCGCAGCCATTTGCTCGCGCACGATGCCTGTCAACGTTTGGCCTGAGCGAACCGAGGTGCCCCACGCTGCCGTGCTGCCCTCGGGGGCCAATGAACCAGATAGGCTGGCGCTGGCCATCGCGCGCGTGAAAGCGGGCGCGGTACGGGCATACGCCAACTGACTCCGCGGCAGCTTGGGCATGCCGGAGGCGTCGGTGGTGTTCACCTGAGGGTTGTAGGACGGGTCGAGTCGCATGGAGGGCTCCGGTTAATCGGTCCGTTTTAAAAGTTGGCTTCGTTCTTGCATGAAGGGTTGGGTCTGAACAAATGTCAAAACATCAACACCGACCCGAATGACTATGCAAATGCTGTGCCTAAAAAATGCCGACACCCCACGCGTCAAGCGCTGGGGCATGTGGCTGGCCGCATGCGTTCTAAGCCACGCCCAGATTGGGTTTGCAGCGGATTCGCCTTTGCCAGACAGCGCCTTTGAGGCTTTGCAAAAGCAAGCCCAACAATGGGCTGCAAACCACCCTTCTTTCCAGGGTAAACAGGTACAAGTGGTGCCTGTGGACCCACGCATCACGGTGCAAAACTGTCAACAAAACCTGCAGTTTGAACAGCCGTTTCCCAATCAACCCGCCCTTCGCGTGCGCTGTGCGCAGCCCGCTTGGCAGCTTTTCGTCAACGTGAACACGGGTCAAGCCACAGCGCCGCTTAACCGCGCCAGCCCATCTGCGCCTGTGTTGCACAAAGTGTTGGTGTCCAAAGAGTTGCTCAAGCGCGGCACGGTCATCAGGCCAGACATGTTCAGTTATGCCGACATGCCTGCTGCGGGCATGGAAAACCAAATCATTTCTGATACCAAATTACTCAAAAACATGGAGTTGGTGCGTGACCTCACGCCCAACACCCCTCTGCGTTCGTACGACGTGAAGACCGCTGTGTTGGTCAAGCGCGGACAAGAGGTTCAGCTCACAGCAGGCGAAGGACAAGGCTTTTCCATCACAATGCGCGCGGAAGCGTTGCAAGATGGTGGTCTAGGTGAACAAATTCGCTTAAAAAATGTCGAGTCGGGTCGATCAATATATGGCGTGATCACCGGACCGAATGCCGCAAAACTGAGGTGAAAAGTGGTATTTAAAAAATATTTCAAGAAAACACTCAAGTTCTAGAATTTGAGGTCGATTGAAGTGTTGTGAAAAAGTTTTGACCTGGGTTACAGGTTAGAGAAAGTGAAAACATCATGAATGACGCAATTTCAAATTACGGTCGGATGACGCAATCGAACGCTGCGATTCGCAGTGCCATCGACAAAGTCGAAAAACGAAGCCCTTCTGCCGCGCAAGCCAAGGAAGACTTGGCTCCGTCTATGGAGAAAGCATCTTCCGCAGGAGCAGATAAAGTGAGCTTGAGCAACGTCGCCCAAAAAGTCATGGCGCAACCAGACTTCGACCGCTCCAAAGTAGAAGCCATCAAGCAGGCGATCAAGGAAGGCAACTACCCTGTGAACCCACGCCGAATTGCTGAAAACTTTGTGGCCCTCGAAAAGATGATCGGCAACTGATCGTTCATTCATCTTTGATTGATCGTCTTTTGTCCGATATGACAACACCCGCCACCGACACACAAGCCTCCTCGCTCGAGCAGGCTTTGGCCTTGGCGAAAACACTGGAAGACATGCTTGAACAAGAGTTCGAGCAGTTGAAGGTGCAAGATTTAGACGCCTTTGAAGCGTCGCAAAGCACCAAAAATGAGCTGCTTCAGCAGCTCGCGCAGCTGGCGGGCATCCAAGGCCCAGATTCAGCAGATGCGCTCGGCCCAGAATGGGACGGTTTCAAAGCGCACATGGCCCATTGCCGCGACATGCATCGCCGCAACGAGGTGCTGATTGGCCGAAAGATTGACGCCATCCGTGGCGCACTGCAAAGCCTTCAAGTACAAGACCCCACGAGTTCGGTCGAGATTTATGACCGCCTGGGCAAAGTCTCGCGCGGTCGACGCGGTGGCCGCGGCTACGCTGAAGCATAAAAATTATTTAGGCTTTTCATCCCCGGGCTGCATGCCCTTGAGCCAGTACACCCACGCCAAAATCACGGCGACAGCGGTGAACATATCTTCCGGAATTTCTTGCCCCACATCGAGTCGGCTCAACATGGCCAACAGGCGTGGGTCTTCGGCCACGTACACGCCCTGCTTCTTAGCCTCAGCCACGATGCGGCGCGCCAGTTCGTCGTCGCCCTTGGCGGTGACCGTGGGTGCCTTGTTGCGGCCATATTCCAGAGCCACGGCTTGCATGTAGTGTTTGTCGGTCATGCGCGGGTGTCCACCAAGCTGCCGTGTTCGGTCGGGGGATGGTCTTCTAGGGCCTCTGGGCGTGGCGCGTTGTAGACCTGAAAACTTCCCATGCGCAGGCCCGCGCTTTCGAGTTCATCGGTCAGCTCGCTGGCGTTGAATTTGGCCAAATCAGCCACTTCTTTGTTCAACGCCCACATGGTCAAGTCCACCTGCGCGTTGTGGCTGATGGTGGTTTTGAGCCACACCTCACCCAGCACGCGGCTTTGGGTGTGCATGTTGACCACCAGCGGGTTCTTGGGTTGGCCCGGCTTGTTGCCTTTTTGCTCGAAATGCAGCGCCACCGGGTCGGCATCGCGAAACGGAATGACCAAGGCGAAGTTCAGCTCGCCTTTGTGCAAATTTTGGGCAGACTGAACTTGCGCCGCTTCGACTTCATCAAGGGCGTGATGCAGGCTTTCTTGGGTGTCGCCACTGTCTTCTTCCACACGCGCACGTTCAGCCATGAGCAAACGCAGCAGCACCTTGGTGTTGTCGGCCACGGGCTCGCCCTCAGCCAAGCTGGCTTCAGAGGTTTTGCTGTGGCCCAACACAAAGCGTTTCAAGGTTTGCGCTTGCAAACTGCCCATGCTCAGCCGTTGCGCGGTGATGCGTTTTTTCAATTCGCCCGCGTCTTGCACCGGCGGCACCAAGCCCTCTAACACGCCGGGACGCAGCAGGGTCAGCAAACTGGCAAAGCCGCCGGGCTGAAACAGCAAGGTGTTCAAGCGCGTGGGAATGGCCGCCTGCGGTGCCTCGGGCCCCGCAAAATTGCCCGTGTGCAGCAACTGCAACGCCCACTTGCCAGCAGGCAAGAGTTGCGCGCGCAGCTGCACCAGATCGCCCTCTTTGATGTAGGGCTGCAAGGGCAAATTAAAAATGTGCTCGTTGAGCGCCAGCTTGAGCTGTTGGTTCACCACAGTCGCAGTGGCTTGCACCACTTGGCCATCGTGCAAACCGAGTTGTCGTGCCACGGGCGCTTCTACATACGCGGTGCGCATTTCCAAATGAATAGGCGCCACACGCGAAATCGCGTTGACGCCTTCTGGACCTAGGATGGCCATGACAACCCTTTACGGGAAGCGCACCCAGTTTTTGCGCTCGCTCATGTTCATGTCTGCGGTCGAGTAGCCACCGCCGCGGCTCATGCCACTGTTGCCAGGGGCTTGGCCTGGCACTGTGTAGCTGCGCAGCAAGTCGTCGTGGTTGGGCACGTTCAACACAGCGCCGGCCATCAAGGCACGGGGGGGTGATTTGGTGAAGGCTTGAGGGTTTTGCTGCACAAACGCATTGCGCAAAATTTCCACGCGCAACGGACTGTCGGGCATGGTTTTGCGAATGACTTTGTCCAGCGTGTCACCCGACACCACTTGGTAGGTGCTGCGTAGCGCAGGGCCCGCAGCCAATGCCCACATGGGCATCGCCACAGCAATGCAGCACAACAAGGCGCGAAGAGAGTTAGTAGGCGTGTTCATGGTCGGTTCTCCCGTCGATCTTTTAATACGTGTAAGGCCAAGCAACCCAAGCCCCATTGAATTTTTGTTTGCGTCCAGCCACTTGCTTGAGCTCGGCCTGATAAGGCGTGACTGATTTGACTTCGGCCAACACGGCGGCGTCAAGCGCGCCGGGCTCCAATGTGTGACGGGGCAGCACAGAGGGGTCTGCAATCATCAGTTGGTCGCCCACGCGCAAGCCAGAATGGCTTCCCGCGTTGAGGGCCAATCGGCCCTCATTTTGCTGAACTGCAAAAGTTTGTGGTTCACACGCGAGCTGCTTTTCAAGTTTGACCACCATGGCCGCCACAGCACGCGCAATGGCGGTGTGGGTGTCGTTGTCCATTTTTGGCGTGCCATGGGCTTGGGTGGGCAAGCTTGGCACCACCACTTCTTCAGCTGTGAACCACCCTTGGCGCTGGCCGGGTCCACTCACCATCAAACTCAAACCAAACGCGGCGTAGTCGTCAGAAACGCCCGCAAAAGGCACAGGTGTCACCGTGAGTTGGGCATGCCATTGCACATGTTCTTCGCCATGGCCATGAATCAAGCGGTCATAGGTACGGGCTGGCGATTGGCTTTGAATCAAACGCCAACGCTCGGCGCGTGCGCCCGCTTGCACCAGGCGCGTCCGCGCCGCGAAACCGACTTGTTGTGCTTGGTAGCGCTGGGCTGGTGCCAGGCCTGTGGACAGATCCATGCCCACCGTCATCACGTGACGCAAAGGGGCTTTGGCTTGTGGGGCTTCACAGCGTCCTGGTTGAACGCTTTCCACCTGCGCAACAGCCAGCTCTGCTTGAGGCTGTTGCCCCGCGTCACGCACGTATTGGGCAAGCTGCAAATCACGCAGTTTGATTTCAGACGAAAAGCGGTTGAGTTCGCGCAACTTACCATCGCTTTCCATCCAGCTCGTGGCGCTCACGCGGGTGTTGGACTTCATGGCCGCTTCCACCATCGCGCTGCGAATGGCGTTGAGGCGCTCTTGCGCACTCAGGTCTGCTGCACCGACGGAAAAATTGACACCCATCAAACCCACCAAAGTGGCGATACACAGGCGTCGGCGCGAAGAAGTCCACATGGCCATGTTTTCTAAACGCCTGTACTTAGCGCTTGTTGCTCAAACTGGCGATGTACAACGCACGCAAGTCGTTGACCACGTGGCGGTCCAGCGACATGGTGGTTTCATAGGTGTCGTCACCCACGGGGGTGATGCTGACCAGCACTGCGCCATAAATGACACCTTCCACACGGGCGCGGAAGGTATCGCTCATCACGGTCATGTCAGCCACGGTGGTGCTGGCATCGAGTTGCTGGCCGTAGACCTGTTCGGTCAAAGCACGGTAAGCGTCAAGTTTGGAGGCACGGATGGCTAGCAAACGTTGCTGAGCGGCGTTGCGGTGATTTTGAATACTAATGACCGCATAACCCGTCGCCACCAAGGTTTCGCGTTTTTGGGTCATCGGCGTGATCATGTTGGCGCTGTCGTCCACGCGCGCTTGTGCAGGCATGGGCGGTGGCGTGCTGGCGCAAGCGGTCAACAAAAGAGCGGAGGCTGCAACAGCCCAATGTGTGATGCGGTTCATGTCTGTGTCCTTGAGAGGTCTCCCCCTAGATTCGGCACCGATCAAGGCATCTTTAACATTTTCAAAGACGAATACTTTTTCTGTCTTGTGAAATGTTTGTTGTCACCGACAATGATGTGTAGGAATTTTTGACATGAAACCCACGACAAACTTTATTGGCTCCAGCGAGTCAGCAGCCACGCTGCGCCAATTGGTCGCGACGATGGCTAACTCCAACGCCACCGTGATGATCACGGGCGAGAGTGGCACAGGCAAAGAGCTATTGGCTCGGCTGCTGCATGAGCAATCGGACCGATGCGGTGCCAACTTTGTGCCGATCAACTGCGCGGCCATTCCCAAAGACTTGTTAGAAAGCGAACTGTTTGGCCACCGCAAAGGCGCATTCACGGGCGCTGTGGCCGACCGCATTGGTCGCTTTGAGCTGGCCCATGGCGGCACCATCTTCTTGGATGAAATTGGCGACATGTCGCTGGACATGCAGGTCAAGCTGCTGCGCGTGTTGCAAGAGCGCACCGTTGATCCCATTGGCGGCACCCGCCAGGTTCAGGTGGATGTGCGCGTGGTGGCCGCGACCCACCGAGATTTAGAAACCGAAATTGCGGCCGGTCGGTTCCGTGAAGACTTGTATTACCGCCTCAATGTGCTGCCCATGGTGACCCCGCCGTTGCGTGAACGCAACGATGACGTGGCCGAGTTGTTGGGATTCTTTGCCAAGAAATGTGTCAACTTTGGCAAGCAACCCATCCGCTTCAAGGCCGACTTCATGACGGCCCTGCAAAAGTACCCTTGGCCTGGCAACGTGCGCGAGTTGTCCAACTTGGTCGATCGTTTCAGCACCCTGTACGCGGGCCAAGAGCTGGACTTGCGCGCCATCCCCCCTACCCTGTTGCCCAAGGGTTTGGTGTCGGCCCAAGCCGAGCTTCAAGCCCAAGCACCGCTGCTGGCCAAACTGGAAATGACACCGCCCCCCGAGGTGCTGGCCGAAATGAACGAGCAGCCAGAGGAAGAGGAAAACGAGATCGAGGGCATCATCATGTTGGCCCAAGGCATGCCTCATTTGCCACCCGAAGGCTTGTCGCTCAAAGAGCGCATGGCACAGATTGAGCGCAGCATCATTGAGCAGGCGCTGAGCCGCAACTCGGGCAATGTGTCACGCACAGCCAAGTTGCTCAATTTGCAGCGCACCACCTTGATTGAGAAGATCAACAAGTACGACCTGCGCTCAGCGGCTTAACGTCTCTGACGGCACCCAAGAAAAAAGGCAGCTCAATGAGCTGCCTTTTTTACGTCTAAGCCTTGCTTAGTCTTGGTCGTTGTAGAGCACCGTGATACTCATGCGACGGTTACGCGGATCGCGTGGGTCTTTGGGGTTGAACGGATCGGTGTCGGCCACGCCCTCGATGCGGGCGAATCGGCTTTCTTTGATGCCGCTTTTCTCTAACAAAGCACGCGTCACTTCAGCACGCTCAGCGGAGAGCGACCAGTTGTTGCGGCCTTCTTTGTTGTTGAAGGGCACGCTGTCGGTGTGGCCGCGAATGGCGATCTTGTTGGGCATTTCTGCCAATGAAGCTGCAATTTCGCTGATCAGGTTGGACGCTTTGCCCTGCATGCTCATGCCACCGCTGGGGAACATGGCAAAGTCGGCTTTGTCGATGATCTCAATGCGAAGGCCTTGTTTGTCACGCGTGACAGACACTTGGTCTTTCAAACCACCCAGCTTTTTGTTTTCAGACAGCTTTTGCTCAATCTCTTTTTCGAGTTTGTCAAAGTCGGCTTTTTCTTGCGCAGCGGCAATTTCTTTCTTCTGCTCAGGCGTCAGCTTGTCTGGGTCTGAGTAGGGGTTGTTGTTTTCTTGACCGGGGTCGGTGCTGGGGTTGGGGCCACCTTCTGAGCGAGGTGTCAAACGTTCGAGCAACGCCGTTTGCTTGGCCGCAAACGGAAAGCCATCGGGGTCAATGATGGAGCGGCCACCCAACACACCGTTGGAGCCAGCCAATTGGCCAATGGCCACCAAGCTTTGTGAGGTGGGTTTGAAGTAGTCGGCAATGCTTTTGCGCTGGTCTTCATTGGACGCGCCCAACAGCCACATCAACAAGAAGAACGCCATCATCGCCGTCATCATGTCGGCCAACGCGATCTTCCAAGCACCACCGTGAGCGCCACCGTGGCCCTCGTCGATGATTTTCTTGATGATGATGACGGGCGCAGGCGCCTCGTCCTTCTCTTCTTCTGCTGCTTTTTTTGCAGCTTCAGCCGCGGCCGCAGCGGCGGCAGCGGCTTCTTGGGCTGCTTTTTCGGCGTCTTCCGGCGTGGCTGCCGCGTCTTTTTCGTCAGCCATTATTTCCTCAACGCGTCAAAGAGTTCGCCAAAGGTGGGCTGTGCGTGGTGGTTGATACACACGCGTGCAGCTTCAATGATCAAGGGAACGGGGTAGCCATGCATGTTGCCAATGATGACTTGCTGCGCCACTTTGAGGGCTTCGCCGTCTTCGTCAATGATTTGCTTCAAGCGGCTACCGAAGGGCTCGAAAATACCGTAAGCCAAGAACACGCCCAAGAACGTACCCACCAGCGCGCCACCAATCAAGGCACCCAGCACAGGAGGAGGTTGGTCAATCGCGCCCATGGTCTTCACCACACCCAACACGCAAGCCACGATACCCAGCGCGGGCAAAGCGCCAGCGAGGGTGGCAATGGCATCGGCGTTTTGCATTTCGCTGTGGTGGTGGTGTTTGATGGACGTGGTCATCACGTCTTCCACCGCATAAGGGCTCAAGGTGCCTGAGGACACCACCATCAAACGGATGGTGTCGCAAATCAAGCCGACCAAACCGTGGTCGTGCAGCATCTTGGGGCATTCGCCAAAAATGGCACTGGCCTCGGGGTTCTCGACGTGCGATTCCATCGCCACGGCACCCTCGGCCTTGAGTGTTTTCATCAACTTGGAGATCACGGCGATGATGCCGATGTAGTCTTCCTTGTGGTACTTGGGGCCTTTGATCACGCGACCCATACCGCCCCAAGCGCCTTTGAAAATCGCGCCAGAGTTACCGGTGATCATGCCGCCAACACCAGCACCACCAATAATGAACATTTCGAATGGGGTGGCTTTGATAATGGGCGCCAAGCTACCGCCGGCGATCACGAAACCGCCGAACACGCAAATGAACAGAACGACCAAACCAATAATTGCTGACATCTAACACTCTCCCCAAGCAGGTTGGCGTATCCAAGTCGAAAACTTGGATACGCCTAAAAATTGTCCCGAACAACCTGCAAGATTAACTGATAAATAACGAAAAACTTCTAAAAAGAAGAAATCCGCGATCAGTTCATCATGCCAGCAGGTCGGTTGGTCGCGGGCACCAAGGAAGGCACGCCTTCCCAAGCATCGCGAATCTCGCGCATCAAACCGTGAATCTCATCCAACACGGCCACATCGTTGTGGGCGTTGGCGTGGAACAAACGACGGGTCACATAGCTGTACAACTCATTGAGGTTGTTGGCCAGATCGCCGCCTTTTTCAAAATCCAAGGCACCTTGCAGGCCAATCACAATGCGGCTGGCGCGTGCAATGGCTTTGGATTTTTCATTGATATTTTTGTGCTGAATGTGGCCACGTGCCGTGGACAAACTCTCCAACAAGCCGTCAAACAACATTTGAATCAATTGCACATTGTTGGCCGTGGCAACGCCGCTGCTGACTTTGACATCGCCGTAACTTTGAATGGCTCGTGAATTGGCTCGCATTTGATTAACTCCTGTGTATTTCTTCGCTTACACAGGCAGTATCGGAAGGGGTTGGGCAAACTTGAGTGACATGTGTAGAAACAGCCGATCAAACAGGCTTGGCCTCAAGCGGTGCGGCATCTGAATGCGTCAACGCATCGGGATGCATCACCGCGTCGACTGTCTCAGCGGCAACTTCTTGCCGCTGTTGGTCTTCATAGGCCTGCACATGCTCCAGTCCTTGTGCCAACTCTTCTGGCGTAGGTTCACGCGTGTCGCTGTTTTCTAGCAAGCCATCGCCCAACACCTCAGACGAACCCGACTCATCTGTCAGTGCCAACATGGCGTCGTCACTGGCATCGTCAGGCTGAGCCACAGACACTTCTTCAAACAAGAATTCTGAGAACGGCACTTCATTGGTGATGCCCACACGTTGGTAAAGCATGTCCACCACGCTGTCCACGGTTTGCTTCAGACGCAACAGCACTTCGGGGTCTGGGTTTTCGCAGTAGCTTCCTGCAAACTCCAAGGCCGAGCGGTACACGCTGCCCAAATGCTGCGGAGGCAACCACGATTGGATGTGGCCGCGCGCCGTTGAAATTTTGCGGGTCGAGCTGGGCATGTGGTTTTCGGTGCCACCCAACGCGTCTTCAATGCCGTCTTTGAAACTGGCCGTGATGTGTTCACGCAGAATCGGTTCGTAATGCGGGCGCAGGGCCTCGATCAAGGTGGCATCAAAGCCCTCGACTTGTTTGCCATTCATGGCATCCCAGAGTTTCTTGCCCTCCAAACCGGAGAACAACAAATCGCCAGGAATCTCTGCGCCGAAATCGGGCAGCGAAGGCTCTGTTTCTGGTTTGGGCGCTTCGTACATCTTGGCCAAGTGGTTGATCTTGTCGATGAGGTACAGCGTCAAGATGACCAGAAGCAACAAGATCCACGAGATCATGTTCATCATGAAGTTACTCATGCGCGTCTCCTTGTCTCGGCCTTCTCAGTCTCAGACGCCGTTTCTACTTTCAAGGTGCCGCGTAATTTTTTGACCACAGAGGACAAGATCTGGCTCACGCGAGACTCGCTCACGCCCAAGGTTTCGCCAATCTCTTTGAGGTTGAACTCTTCCACGTAGTAGAGCTGCATGACCAGCTGCTCGCGCTCAGGCAGCTGAGCGATGGCATCGGTCACGGCGTCCATGAATTGGGCTTCTTCAACGATCACATCTGGCTGCTGAGAGCTGTCGTCTGCAATCGTCATCACTTCTTCAGTGACCACTTCCATGGAATAGGTTTCAAAGCGTTTGGCTTTGCCGCGTTCTTTGTGAAACTCTTCCAGGTCTTTGCCCATGTACTCGGCAATTTCAGCTTGCGTGGGCGTGCGGCCCAACTCAGCGGCCAAAGCGTGCACCGTGGTGTTGTGTTCTTTGTTGAACGCCACCGCCGAACGGGGCAAGAACGACAAGCGTCGCACTTCGTCGAGCATGGCACCGCGCACACGGCTGTGCGCGAAGTTTTCAAACTCAATGCCCTTGACGGGATCAAACGCACGTGAGGCTTCGAGCAGGCCAATCATGCCCACTTGAATCAGCTCATCGAGCTCCATGAATGCGGGGATACGCGCCTTCAAGTGCAAGGCAACGCGTTTGACCAGACCCAAATGGGCCATGACCAAATCTTCGCCTTTGGGCTTGCAGGAGTCGTACATCTGTACGGGGGATAGTGCTCTCATGTGTCAGACGAACCGTTTTGCATCAGTCGCTCCATGAAAAATTGCAGACCGCCCGAGGGGTGGTCAATCGGACGCAAGTGCGTGCATGCCTCTGCCAAACGCATGTAGTCACGCGCGGCAGCTGTGCCAGGGGCAAGTTCCATCACCGACTGGTATTTTTTGAGTGCGCGCAACACCATCTCGTCTTCTTCGATCGAGGTGAGGTAGTGCACCGATTCGCCCAAGAAACGCACACAGACGTCGTTGAGCTTTTTGTAGAGTTTCCAGCCTTCCGACTGGCTCTTGACCATGTTGGGCAAGAGATAGATTTCGTCCAAGCCCATCTCTTTGCTCAAGATCTTGATGGTGCCGTAGGCATCGGCAATCGACGATGGATCGTCTTTCACCACGATGAAGCGGCGTTGGCAAGCAGCCAAGAACGACAACACAGAAGGTGAAATACCGGCTGCTACGTCGACAATCAAATAGTCGACATCGTCCGCCAACACACCAAACGACTGCACGATGCTGGCCGCTTGAATGTCGCTCAGGCCTGCCAGCTCTTGCATGCCCGAGGCACCTGGGATGAGCTTCACGCCTTGACGGGTGGTGATGAGAATTTCTTGCAGCGTTTTTTGACCGGCCAAAAAGTGACCCAAGTTGTATTCAGCGCGCGCACCAAGTGCAATTTGTGCGTTGGCCAAACCGAGGTCAGCATCAAACAACATGACGCTGTGACCCAGCTGCGTGAGTGCCACCGCCAAGTTGATGGAGGTCGTGGTTTTACCAACGCCACCCTTGCCGCTGGCTACGCCGATGACTTCTGTTTTGCGTGGATTACTCATGGGTCAAGCCTGTGGTTTCGGTTTTGAATTTAGCCGCGATTTGCGACAGTTTGGACACAGCCAGTTCGTTGACGGCTGCATCGCGTGCATTTTGCTGTGCTTGTTCTTCGGTTTCTGGCAAGGGCAAGTTGTCGAGGGCACATTGCACCAAACCAACCAATGACACGTCTTGCACCAAATCGACAGTGCGCTCGCCATGGCTGGCCACCGACACGCTCAGCGACTTGTCGGTCAAGAACTGCAACAAGGCCCACGGTTGGTTGGACTCGTCGAGCTTGCTCAGCATCAAGGAGGCCCACACGTTGTCGGTGTTGTCAAACACACGGCGGATGTTGGCAGCCGATGCATCTGCTGGAATCACGGCGTGGCACTGCACATTCAGGTTCATGGCGCGAATCTCGGCCAAGCGCTCGTTCATTTGCACGCCGGGGGTGTCAATCAAGATGAGTTGACGGTCGGTGTGCTCGTCGAGCAAGAGTTTCAAAGTGGCGGCATTGGTAGCGCGGAATGAATCCACGCCTGACTGCGCGCACAGCAATTGGGTTTGGTTCCAAGCGCCAGCACGCTGGTCTTGGAAGCTGATGACCATGATTTTTTCGCTGCCGTGTTGTTGCGCGGCGTGTTGCGCCAAACGGGCCACCATCATCGACTTGCCCGCACCGGACGGGCCAGCCAAGGCATGGATGCCTGACACAGGTGTTTGGCCTTGCGCTTGTTCGACCGAGTGGCTGAGCTGGCGGCTCAAAGCGCCCATGGCATCGGCCATGTTGTCGTGGTCTTTGATGCTGTCAATCAACAAAGCACGCAAGGCCACGGGAATGGGCGCGTCGTTCAAGGCGTCGCGCAAAGGCGCGATGGCAGCGGGCAAAGGCATGCCGCCTTGTTGCCACGCGGCCATTTGTTGGCCGAGTTTGAATTCACGGCGCAGGGAGTTGAGTTCTTCACGCACCAGCGCCACGATTTCGCGGCCACGCAAGGTGTCGTGTTCTTCAGCGGCGCGCTTGGCCGATTCATCCACCGGTTGGGCGGCTACTTTGGCTGCGGGCTTGGCCTTGGGTGCGGCAGGCTTTGCAGCCATTTCCACGATGGGCTTGGCCACTTTGGTGGCTTGGCGCTCGCGGGCATCGCGTTTGTTTTGGTCCAGTGTCTGTCCCAGCAACACATCAAACTTGCCTGTGGGCTTGGCTGACGAAGCGAACTGTGTTTTCAAAAACGGATCAGCTTCCTCTGTGGTCATCGGGGCCAAATCAACCGCCACGATCAGCTCGGTCAAACCATTGACTTGGCTGCTCGAAATGACGAGCACGTCGGAGCCGTATTGGGCCACGGCCTTTTCGTTGGCAGCGCGGATGTCGCGGGCAAGGATGCGTTTGAGTTCCATAGGGTCAGCTCACTCTGTCTTTGTTATAGGTTTTCGGTTTATCGGGCTTTGGCATCCACGGTGTGGATCACTTTGACGGCCTGATCGTCCGGAATTTCGCTGTAAGACAGCACAGTCAAATCGTTCACGCGGAATCGTGCGGCTTTGGACAACCAACCACGAATCACAGGGGACACCACCAACACGGCGGGGTGGCCCATTTCTTCTACGGTGCGCGCGCCTTCGCGCAGACCGGCAAATAAGTTTTCTGACAAGCCCGGCTCCATCACCACGGCTTGGCCGGGTTGGCTTTGTTGCAGCACGTTGTGCAACAACTGCTCCAACGATGGCTCCAGCGTCATGACTTGCAAACCGTTGTCGCCATCAATCAGACTTTGCATGATCATGCGACCGAGCTTGGGGCGAACCATAGCGGTGAGTTGTTCTGGGTCTTGCGTGCGGGTGCTGGCTTCGGTCAACGCTTCAGCAATCGTGCGCATGTCGCGGATGGACACCGACTCGGCCAACAAGTTTTGCAACGTGCGGGTCAAGATGCCGAGTGACAACTTGCCGGGCACCAAGTCTTCCACGATCTTGGGTGACTTGGCCGCCAATTTGTCGAGCAACTGTTGGGTTTCGTCGTGGCTCAACATGTCGGAGGCGTTTTCGCGCAGCACTTTGTTGAGGTGGGTCGAAATAGCGGTGGCAGCATCGACCACGGTGTAGCCGAGGGTACGGGCTTGGTCGCGTTGGGAAGGTTCGATCCACACGGCTTCCAGACCGAAGGCGGGTTCACGGGTGGCAATGCCTTCCAACTGACCATACACATGGCCGGGGTTGATGGCCAATTCGCGACCGACTTTGACTTCGCCTTTGCCACGCACCACGCCTTTGAGCACGATGTTGTAAGCGTCTGGGTCGATGTTCAAGTCATCACGGATACGCACGGGCTGGACCAAGAAGCCCAACTCGGCAGACAATTTTTTGCGCACGCCTTTGACGCGTGTCATCAGCTCGCCGCCGGTTTCGGCGTTGACCAACGGGATCAAGCCATAGCCAATTTCCAAACCAATGAGGTCGACTTGGTCCACATCGTCCCAGTCGAGTTCTTTCGGTGCATCAGTAGGCGTGGCATCTTTGACGGCTTGTTCGGCTTGTTCGTCTTGCACTTCGCGGGTGATGATCATGAGCCCTAAGCCCGCCGAGGCCAAAGCCAAGGTGATGAACATCAAGTGCGGCATACCGGGCACCATGCCCAAGATGATCAAGATCACAGCCGAGATGAACAAGGCGGTGGGGTTGGCCAACTGAACAGACGCCTGCTCAGAAATAGATTCAGCGGTCGTGACGCGGGTCACGATGATGGCGGTGGCCAGCGACAACAGCAAAGAAGGAATTTGAGCGACCAAGCCGTCACCAATGGTGAGCAAGGTGTAAATCTTGCCGGCTTCAGCCACGGGCAAGTCATGTTGGGCCACGCCGATGATCAAGCCGCCGATCAAGTTGATCAACAGAATCAACAAACCGGCCATGGCGTCACCGCTCACGAATTTAGAGGCACCGTCCATGGAACCGAAGAAGTCAGATTCTTGGGCCAGCTCGGCACGGCGTGTTTTGGCAGTTTCTTGGTCGATCACGCCAGCGTTCAAGTCAGCGTCAATCGACATTTGTTTGCCGGGCATGGCGTCCAAGGTGAAACGCGCGTTCACTTCAGACACGCGGCCTGCACCTTTGGTCACCACCACGAAGTTGATGATCATCAAGATCGCGAAGATGATGAAACCCACCACATAGTTACCGGCGATCACGAACTCACCGAAAGCCTGCACCACCTTGCCGGCAGCGTGGGCACCTTCGTGGCCATTGACCAAGACCACACGGGTGGACGCCACGTTCAGCGCCAAGCGCAACATGGTGGCAAACAACAAGACGGTGGGGAAGGATGAAAACTCGAGCGGCTTACGGGTGCCGATGGCGATCATGATCACCACCAAGCTGCAAAGAATGTTGAAAGTAAACAAAAAGTCCAACAACAACGGAGGCAATGGCAACACCAGCATCGCCATGATGACGAGCACCACCACCGGAATACTTAGTCCGGAGAGGTCAAATTTCGACAAGTTGTGTCGAATCGTTGACAGAGTGAGAGTGCTCATTGAGGGAATCCAGTTGAAAGTGGAACGTTTAGGTTTCTTTTTGCCTTGAAAAAACTTTCGGGGCATGTTCATTAAGCAATCGATGTGCCAAGTCAAACTGACACTGATGCGCCTCTCAGCCGAAAGCGGCAAGAACTGACCTGTCACGGTTCTTGCTTAACTCGTTGGCAAACTCGTTTAAAGACCACCATGAACCTGTCCAGTTATCTCCAAATGCCACCGGCCCCGTCGGTGCCAACCAACCCCAGCAATGCGGTGCCACAAGGCACGCGCACTGGGGTGGGCCCGTCTGCGGGTGCTCATTTGGGGTTCGACTTTGCACAAGTCATGGCACGCCAGATGGCGCGGTTGGTGCCGCAAGAGCGGCAAACTTTTGCCGCTGATGTGCCCCAAGCCCCTGCACAAGACGCGGCAAACACATCAGATGCACGCCCTGTAGAAGACAGGCACAGCACCGATCGCCCTGAGCGAGCCACACGTGAAACGCGCGCTGACAACGAGGCGTCACAAGCAGACGACGACACAGATCCGTCAACAGCCCACGCACGCACGCGCAACAAAACAACCAAAACCAAGCCGACCGACACAGACGCTTTGTTAGAGAGCTTGATGCAGGGCGCGCCCGTGGTGCCTGCGGCTGTCGTACCGACCGCTGTGACCCCAGTCACCCCCGTCTCAGTCACGCCCGTGCCTGAGGCGCAAGCAGCAGCACCACTTGCCGCCCCAGTCTCATTGCAAACCATTGAGCTGAGCCCGCAGATGCGCATCATCACCGACCCTCAAAAAGCACCCAGCCCTGAGAGCTTGGCTGCCTTTGCCAAGTCCATGGGCTTGGATGAGTCAGAGATTCAAAACTTATTGAGCCAACAGCCTGCCACACCCGCCACCGTGCTGAGCGGCGCACACAGCACAGCATCGGCTGGCGTGCCCAATGCCTTGCAAGCAGCCATGAACACCATGCTCAATGGCGCACCAACCACTGACACGGCAGTAGCCACACAGCTGGCCGCCATGACCGACGTTGCCGCACAAACCCCGGTTGTCGCATCGGGTGCAGGCTTGGCCGCCGCAGCCACCACATTGGCTGCGCCCGCAATGCCAGGATTGACGCCCACTGACATGGCGGCGATCGAACAATTACAAATCACCGTCTTGCCTGCCGCAGTGTTGCCCGTCAACACCGCCGTAACCAACACGCCTATGCCCAGCACGATCGACATGTTGTCGCTCTTGGGCACAGGCGTGGATGAGCAAGATGTCAGCGCCCTCTTGTCTCGTTTCTCAGAAGACGCGGGCAGCGAAGGCAACCCTGACCAACACCCCTCGCAAGGCGAAGGCAACCACTTCAGCAGTTTTTCACAAGCCCTGAACAACACCCAAAACGCCGCCAACACAGCGCCTGCAAACGCCGCACAAGCCACAAGCGCCAACATGGGCGAGGTCTACGACCAGCTCAGCGACAAGATGGCCACCGAAATGGCCGCACGCATGCACAAGCAGCTCAGCGACGGCGAGTGGAAGATGAAATTTGGTCTGCGCCCCTCCAACTTGGGTGGCGTTGAAATTCAACTCGAAATGAAAGACGGCAAGCTCGATGCCGTGTTCCGTGCCGACAACCCACTCACACGCGACTTGCTACAAAACAGCAGCCAGCGTCTGCGCGAAGCACTTGGTAACTTTGGCATTAATGCCGGTCAAGTGCAGGTGGGTCAAGGCGGCGGCAACGCCCAACACAACAACTCTGGCAATGCGGCTAAGCATTCCCAAGTTAGAGACAATTCCTCTTCGCAAGTCAAAGGCTCGGGTGACGCTTCTAGCGCGACCTCGGCCCGCAGCAAGGCCAATGCGTCCTTGCTTGACCTCTATGCATAAATTACGCATGACAATCTGAACATTAGGAGAACGATATGGCAGAAGCAGCAGCAGAACCGACTGAAGAAGTAGTCGAAGGCGAACCGAAGAAAAAGAAACCTATTCTTTTGATTTTGGTCATCGTGTTGTCCGTGATCATTTTGGTCATGTCAGTGATGTTCGGCACCTTGTATTTCTCTGGCTTCTTCGAGCACAAGAGCGAAGCAGCCGCCCACGAAAAAGTGGACGAGCTAGAGAAGGCTGCCGAAAACGCGCATGGCGCAACACCAGACGGCCCATCGAAGGTCAAAAAGGAAGCCGAAGCCACGCGCTTTGAAAACACCTATTTGGAAATCGACAAAGAGTTCATGACCAACATCACGAGCTCGAAAAAAATCATGGTCGTGAAAGTGGCTGTGATGACCCACTACGACTCACGCGTGTTTGACAACGTGAAGAAGCATGAATTTGCCATTCGCTCTGCAGTGCTCGACGTGATGCGTCAAAGCACTGAAGCCGATGTGGCCAAACCAGACTTCCGCGTCGAATTGGCGACCAAGATCAAGGTGGTGATGAACGAAATGCTCATGAAGTACGAAGACTTCGGCGGCATTGAAGACGTGTTCTTCACCTCTTTTGTGATGCAGTAACTTTTGAGCCCACATGAAATCTAACCTGCTCTCGGACGAAGAACTGGCCGCGCTGTCGGAAGGCGTGCGCGACGGTTCGATCGAAACCGACACCGGCTTTAACAGCAGCGTGCGGGTGCGCAAGCACGACCTCGCCAGCGAAGACAGCAGCCTGGGTGTGAACGTCTCGTCGATCGACATGATCAACGAGCGCTTCATCCGACTGTTCCGTCTTGGCTTGCTCGAAGTGCTCCGAACCAGCCCGCGTGTGAACCCCACGCGCGTGCAAATCTTAAAGTTCGGTGATTACCTCAAAGGCCTGCGTGCGCCCTTGTCGGTGAACATGGTTCGCATGAACCCACTGCGTGGCAACTCGGTGATCATCATCGACCCCAATGTGGTGTTCAGCTCGCTCGACAGTTTCTTTGGTGGCTTTGGCAAAGGCGTGGGCGAACTCCCCCCCAGCCGTTTGTTCACCCCCACCGAAACACGCATCATCAAGATCATTCTTGAAGTGTTCTTCCGCTCGTTGACCGAAGCGTGGGGACCGCTGATGCCCATCGAATGCGAACACGTGAGCTCTGAGATCAACCCTCAGTTCGCACAAATCGCCGACGAAAACGACTTGGTGGTCTTGAGCCGCTTTGAAGCCGACGCCACCGCCAGCGGTGGCAAAGGCTTCATTGACTTGGTCTACCCCTACGCCACCTTGAAGCCCGTGCGCGAACTGCTCAGCAGCCGCGTACAAAGTGGCGAAGGCAACGAAGAGTCAGACAAAAAATGGCGCAAAGACCTCGCTGCGGCGGTGGGTGATGCCAAGCTGGAATTGCAAGTCACCATGGGTGAAATCAAAACCACGCTGCACCACTTGAACCATTTGCAAGAAGGCGATTTGTTGTTCTTCAAGAAAGACGACACCGCGCTGATGAGCACTGATGGCGTTCCCGCCTTCCACGTCAATGTGGGCACACGCGGCTCGCAAGTGGCTGTGCAAATTGACCACGAACACGTTCACGGCAAACTCTGAGACAGGAATACATCATGACCGACGAAAAAGAAAACCCAACCCCAGAACACGACGAAGCCGAAGTGGCTGCCGCTGAAGCCGAAACACACGACGAAGTGGCTGTGCAAGCCGAAGATGTCGAACCAAGCTTGGAAGACTTCAAGCCGACGATGCCCGGCAACATCAATCCCGAGGTGTTGCAAAACATCGTCGTGAACTTGTCCATCGAAGTGGGCCGTGCACAAATCAAGATCAAAGACTTGATGCGCCTCACCCAAGGCAGCGTGGTCGAGCTCGACCGCATTGCGGGCGAACCGCTCGACCTGTTGGTGAACAACTCGGTGGTGGCCCAAGGTGAAATCGTGTTGGTGAACGACCGCTACGGTGTTCGCCTGACACGTGTGGTGCCCTCTTCAGAGCGCCTCAAGCTGATCTAAACCTTGATTCAGCGCTGCGTCATGTCGCCTTTGACCTGACCGCCGCGCTCAATTTCGATTTCGCCATACGTCACAGCGCCGCGCACGCGGCCTGTGCTGCGCACGATGAGCAACTCGCGGCTGGTCACGGTGTCATTCAACTCGCCTTTGACATCCACATATTCGGCCGTCGTTTTACCCGTCACGACCCCTGACGTACCAATCAGCACATCGCGTGCATCTAGCTCGCCATCGAATTGGCCAGAAATGATGGCCTGATTCGGCGCTTTGATAGACCCTGTGAACACCACACCTTCACCGATGAAGATGCTGTTTTCTTTGGACATGTCGTTTTTATCGTTCATTTAGTTCTTTCAATCATTAAGTTCAAGGACGTGCGAATCGCCGCCAAGCAGTCGCTGGCACTCCCTTTTCCCAAAGCAGCTGTACGCAAGCCTCGGGTGTAGAGCGCCCAAATGGTTTGGCAGCGCGCATCAATGTGGTCAAAACCGTGCGCGTGCAATGCGAGGTAAATCGGCGTCATCAGCTTCATGGTTTGGTTGACGAAGCGCTCTTCGTCCACCACCGACCAAGTCCATGCGTATGACTGGATCGCCGTCTTGAATGGCAGCTGACGCAAATCGTGGTGGTACATCTGCAGCAAATACGCTTCCACTTGCGCGATGAGGGTTGTGCCCAAGGTGGTGATGTCTTGCGCCATCAAGCTTCGAATCATGGCCTCGTTGCTCGCCACCACGGCATGACACACCAGATTGGCTTTGGTGAACCCAAACTCCATCAGCTGCGGGATGGTCATGCGGTTGTCTTTGGCAATGTTGGCCAAGCTCAGCGCGTCAAACTCGGAGGCTTCAATTTTTTGTTGGATGTAAGCCACCAAACTGACAAGGCGATTCTTCAGTAACAGCGGCAACTCAACTTCGTCGCTTTCTTTGATTTTTTGGAAATTCATCGAAAATTTAAAATTAAAAGTTGCTAGCCAATTGAGAAATCTGACAAGATTGTCATAAGAAAGAACCGCTAGGTCTATACGCTCACGGGCGTACGAAAACAAGTCAAACCGATAAGAACCAAACCCTCCAACCGCACATGACCGCAGACCTCATCGACCCACAAGCCATCCTTCGCCTGCGCGCCATGTGCAAGCTCGACCACGCCCGTGTGGCGCATTTGTGTGGACTGACAGAAGCGCAGGTGCGTGAACTGGAAGACGGTGGCTCCAGCCAATTCGCGTCGCGGGACATCAAGGTGCAAGCCGCGCTGAAAGTGGCCACCACGTTAAGCGGCACACAGGCCAACGGCATGCCTGTGGTGAATGTGTTTCGATCGCGTGCGGCTGGCGATGGCTTAGGGGTTCAACTGCCCCCCATCCATGTGGAAGAAACGCCACCGCCCAAGCCAAAGTTCCCCGACTCACCCGAGTTCTTCAAGCTGCTGTTGATTTTTGTGGTGGTGGTGTTTCTGTTGGTGGCCGTGGCCATGCCGTTGCTCTACACCTTGCCCTCACCACCGCCCAAGCTTTCTTAATAAAAAAACGCCTGCCCTGTGACACAGAGCAGGCGTTCTTCAAAGAGTTGACGCGTCTTGAAAATTAATTCGCGTTGATCTTGCGGCCATTCAAAGGCTGCACAGGACGTGCATTGCGCTTGAAGGGGAAGTCCACCACTTGTTTTTTGCCGATGTCCACCGGTGTCTTCAAGATGTAGAAGTTGACGCCTTCGGTGCAAGGCGGTGTAGTCAACGAGCCTTCGTAGCTGTAGTGTGTCAAAGCGGCGGGCACCAAGCTGCTGGGATCAAACTTGACTTTGTCGACCACCACCTCTGGGCCTTCGGCCTTGGGTGCGTTGTTCCACAAAGTTTGGATGGCGGCATTGTCTTTGCCGTCGTTGAGCAACACGCCCAACACAGCCAACTTGCCATCGGCGTTTTTGTGCACAAAGTGCGCCACCATGGCCATGGGCTTGCCGTCAATTTGCTCTTCGCTGGGACGGTGGAAGTGGAATTGCAACAAGTTGTACACATCCTTGTTGATCTTCAAGGTGCTGCCTGGCTCGACATTCACTTGGATGGTGTGGCCGTTGTTCAAGATTTTCAGCGGGCCTTCTTTGTAGTTGACCACCAACACGTCTTTCGATTTCTCAAAAGGACCGGTGATGTTCAAAGGCGATTGCTTAGTGCCTTTGCCGCACGTGGGGAACTCATCGCCCCAGTTCTCTGGGCCCATCTCGCCCGCGTAGTCCCAATGGACAGCGTGGCCTTTTTTGTGGCCCTTGGCTTCTTTCTCGGCAGCGCAGTCAGCCAACACTTTGACTTTTTGACCGGCCGCAGCCAAGGCATTTTGAGCCGCACAAATCGACTTCAAGCGTGACGACCACTCGGCCATTTCCAACGCCTTTTGGAAAGCGCTGACGGTCTCTGGGTCTTCAGCGCCTTTGGTCAACAAGCGCAAAGCGCCCAAGCCCAATTGGCGTTCGCTGGTCACTGGGCCCTTTTGAGCCTTGATGAACGCTTCGTAGTCTTGCAAAACCACGCCGTTGCTGAAGGATTCTTTGACCGCCATCATTTGTTGGGCGGCAGGCTCAGCTTCTTCGAGCTTCTCTTTGGCTTCTTCCAATTCCTTGGTCAGCTTTTCGAGTTCTTGTTGGGCTTCGGTCGCGCCTTCGCTGGCTTCCGTCAGCTCGCTCATGATGTGGTTTTTACCGGTGTAGCTCCAGTAACCAAAAGCCAAAGCGCCTGCGAGCAGCAGACCCATGACGATTTCAATGATCAGTCGTAAATATTTTTTCATGGCCATTCACTTGAGTGGGTGCATTTGATAAAGCCAAACAGCAACGCGCAGTGCACGCCCCTGTTTGGGCAAGTCAGTGGGTATCGGCTTGATATGACACAAGCTTTAATTCCAACAAAAGACGGCAAATTATTGCCGCAACTGATAAAAGCAATAAACGTGCGCAAGATAAGCCGACACTACAATCGTGAGCTTCTTCCACAGCCTCTGGATCAACACCATGAACCGCTGCTTTTATCCCCACGGGGAGGCTCAGCCATGAGCCGCAAAGTCTTTATCAAAACCTTCGGTTGCCAAATGAACGAGTACGACTCGGACAAGATGGTCGACGTGCTGGGCGAAGCACAGGGTTACGAAAAAACCAACGATGTCGAGGAAGCCGATCTGATCGTCTTCAACACCTGCTCGGTGCGCGAGAAAGCCCAAGAAAAGGTGTTCTCCGACCTGGGCCGCATCCAGCATTTGAAAGCCAAGGGCGTCAAGATTGCCGTGGGCGGCTGCGTGGCCAGCCAAGAAGGCGACACCATCATTGCCCGCGCGCCCTATGTGGACGTGGTGTTTGGCCCGCAAACCCTGCACCGTTTGCCTGAGTTGCTCAACCAACGCGAAAGCTTGGCCAAGCCACAGGTGGACATCAGCTTTCCCGAAATCGAAAAGTTCGACCACCTGCCCCCTGCCCGTGTCGAAGGCGGCAGCGCCTATGTGAGCATCATGGAAGGTTGCAGCAAATATTGCAGCTACTGCGTGGTGCCCTACACCCGCGGCGAAGAGGTGAGCCGTCCGTTTGACGACGTGTTGGTCGAAGTGGCGGGCTTGGCCGCGCAAGGCGTAAAAGAAGTCACGCTCTTGGGCCAAAACGTCAACGCTTACCGTGGCGCCATGGGCGGCACCTCTGAGATTGCCGATTTTGCGCTGCTCATCGAGTACGTGGCCGAGATTCCCGGTATCGAGCGCATCCGCTACACCACCAGCCACCCCAACGAGTTCACGCAACGTCTGATTGATGTGTACGCCAAGGTGCCCCAACTGGTCAGCCACTTGCACTTGCCCGTGCAGCACGGCAGCGACCGCATCTTGATGGCCATGAAGCGCGGCTATACCGCCATGGAATACAAAAGCACGGTCAAAAAACTGCGCGCCATTCGCCCCGACATGGCCATGAGCTCAGACTTCATCGTGGGCTTCCCCGGCGAGACCGAAGAGGACCACCAAAAGCTCATCAAGCTCATGCACGATGTGTACTTTGACAACTCGTTCAGCTTCATCTTCAGCCCCCGCCCCGGCACGCCTGCGGCCAACCTGCACGATGACACCCCACACGAAGTGAAACTGCGCCGCTTGCAAGAGGTGCAAAAAATCATCGAAGACAACATGCGCGACATCAACGTGCAACGCGTGGGCACCGTGCAACGCGTGTTGGTGGACGGTTACTCGAAGAAAGACGCCACTGAGCTGCGCGCCCGCACCGAGTGCAACCGCATCGTCAACTTCAAAGGCGGCCCCAACCCTGAGCGCCTGATGAACCAACTGATTGACGTGAAAATCACCGAAGCCAATCCGCACTCGCTGCGTGGCGAGGTGTTTGTGAAAGAGTCGGCTTAAAGCTCGCTGTCGTCAAACATTGAAAAAGCCCTGAGACCGCGAGGTTTCAGGGCTTTTTGTTTTAAGCGCGAGAGGTTCAGCGCATGCCGGGAAAGCCGCCACCGCCGCCCATCATGCCTTTCATACCACCCAGCTTTTTCATCATCTTCATCATGCCGCCGCCGCTCATCTTCTTCATCATGGTTTGCATTTGCTCAAACTCTTTGAGCAAGCGGTTCACGTCTTGCACTTGCACGCCCGCACCTGCGGCAATGCGGCGCTTGCGCGTGGCTTTGATGAGCTCGGGCTTGCGGCGCTCCAGCGGCGTCATGCTGTGGATGATGCCTTGCTTGCGGCCAATGTCTTTCTCGGCTTTGTCCATGTCCACTTGACCCGCCTTGGCCGCCATTTGCGAAGGCAATTTGTCCATGATGGTGGACAAACCGCCCATCGAGCGCATTTGCTGAATTTGCGCCAAGAAATCATTCAAGTCAAAGGCATCGCCGCGTTTGACCTTCTCGGCCAGCTTTTGCGCCGCCGCCATGTCCACACCGGCGGTGACTTGCTCGACCAAGGTCAGGATGTCGCCCATGCCCAGCACGCGGCCGGCATGGCGATTGGCATCGAACAGCTCCAAGCCGTCCAGCTTCTCGCTGGTGCCCGCAAACTTGATGGGCGCACCGGTGATCTGGCGCACCGACAAAGCGGCACCGCCGCGTGAATCGCCATCGAGCTTGGTCAGCACAATGCCCGTCAGAGGCAGCGCATCGCTGAAAGCTTTGGCCGTGTTGATGGCATCTTGACCTTGCATGGCATCGACCACAAACAAGGTTTCAACGGGGTTCAAGACGCTGTGCAGTTGTTTGATTTCAGCCATCAAGGCTTCATCAATCGCCAAGCGACCGGCCGTGTCGACCAACAACACATCAAAGTAGTGCTTGCGTGCGTAATCCAACGCAGCACGCGCGATGTCGGCTGGCTTTTGGTCGGGCGTACTGGGGAACCATTCGGCCCCCGCTTGAGCGGTGACGGTTTTGAGCTGCTCAATGGCAGCCGGGCGATACACGTCGCCTGAAACCGTCAACACTTTTTTCTTGCGTTGGTTGATGAGCCAACGCGCCAGCTTGGCAGTGGTGGTGGTTTTACCTGCGCCTTGCAAACCGGCCATCAAAATCACGGCGGGCGGCTGGGCGGCGAGGTTCAAGTCGCTCACACCTTCGCCCATGGTGGCGGCCAACTCTTGGTTGACGATGGCGACCAAGGCTTGGCCTGGCTGCAACGAGCCAATCACTTCTTGACCGAGGGCTTTTTCTTTGACGCGGGCAATGAAGTCGCGCACCACGGGCAGCGCCACGTCGGCTTCGAGCAAGGCCATGCGCACCTCGCGCAACATGTCGGCCACGTTGCTTTCGGTGATGCGGGCCTGTCCGCTGATGTGTTTGACGAGGCGCGAGAGTTTGTCGGTAAGGGCTGAGGCCATATAAACCCCTTTGAAGGGCTGGTTTTCTGTGTGTAGCGAAACGCTAAACTGTTGCCATGATTTTAGCCAGCGACATCCCGCTCAACCTTTGGCTCGCAGTGCCCACGGCAGCCGCTTACGCATTGACGGCACTCATCGGCCCACGCGTGGCCGCCAACATGGGTCACCGCCTCTTGAGCGTGCCTTGGGCTTTGCATGGTCTGGGGCTGGTATTTGCCTTGTTTGCGCCGCAAGATGGCGGTTTGCGCTTTGGTTTTGCGCCAGCGCTGTCGGTCACAGCTTGGCTGATGCTCACGTTTTATGTGCTGGAACAGCATTGGTTTCCCCAACTGCGCACACGCTGGACGCTGTCGATCGTGGGGGCCGCCGTCGTGTTGCTGGCCGCAGCATTTCCTGGCACCGCGCTGCACACACAAACATCGCCTTGGCTGCCGCTGCACTTGGCTTTGGGCGTGGCCTCTTACGGCTTGTTTGCGGCCGCAGTGGTACATGCCTGGCTGATGACCCGTGCTGAAAAGCACATGCGCATGGGCGCAGACACCCATGTGGGCTTGCCTTTGCTCACGTTGGAACGCTTGACCTTTCGTTTTGTGACGGCGGGTTTTGTGTTGCTCACCGCCACCTTGGCCGCAGGCTGGCTGTTTGGCGATAGCCTGTATGGCGCACAAGCCGCTTGGCGCTGGGACCACAAAACGGTGTTCTCGATGCTGTCGTGGCTCACCTTTGCGGTACTGCTGGTGGGCCGCAGTCGCTTTGGTTGGCGTGGCCGCAAAGCGGTGCGTGTGCTCTACATCGGCACCGGCTTGCTACTGCTGGGCTATGCGGGCTCACGCTTTGTGCTGGAAGTGGTTTTGGGGCGCGTGGCATGAAGTACCTCGTGTTGCTGCTCATCGTCTTGGCTGGCATCTGGTGGATTCGCCAGCAGCGCAAGCCCGACCAACCGTCAAGCAAAAAGTCAGGCCCACAAGTGATGGTGCCTTGCGCCCACTGCGGCACCCATGTGCCAGAAGACGATGCCATTCGTGGCTCGCACGGCCTGTATTGCAGTGCAGCGCACCGCGACAGCCATGAAGGCTGAGCCCATGACCACCCTGTGGCGCGACGGCTGGTACCGCTTTGCCAAGCACACGCCCTCGCCCAACTTTGGCCCCCGTCCAGCGAATGCCTCGATTGATCTGGTGGTGGTGCACTCCATCAGCCTGCCGCCAGGCCAATACGGTGGCCCCGAAATAGAAGCGCTGTTCACCAACACGCTCGATTGGGACGCGCACCCTTACTTCCAACAGATTCGTGGCGCTGAGGTCTCCGCGCACTTTGTGATTCGCCGCGATGGCGCTCTCCTTCAGTTCGTCAGCTGCGACGACCGCGCATGGCACGCGGGCCGCTCTAGCTACCAAGGCCGCGACAACTGCAACGACTTCTCCATTGGCATCGAACTCGAAGGCTTAGAAGGCCACACCTTTGAAGCCCCGCAGTACGAAACCCTCAGCAGCGTGTGTGCCGCCATCGCACAACATTACACGTTGCATCACATCGCAGGCCATGAACACGTGGCACCGACGCGCAAACAAGACCCCGGCGCAGGGTTTGATTGGCAACTTTTGCAGCAGTCTTTGGGCTGGTCTGCGAACAGTTTCCCCACGAAAAATTAACTTTTCGTCATCTCTCAAAAAAAAGTTTTTTTGCACAGTGCTTGTGCATTTGAACGACGCGTCTAGACCCCATGCGCATTAGCGCGGGAAATAACTTGCAATGCAGCGCCAGTACTCGATTTTGATAACAAATTCCCGTCGATATTGATCTGCAACGGAGGTCCAAAAGCGTGCATGGCGCACCAAGCATTTGTGACATTTTCAAATGTAAGCATTTCCCATCAAAACACTACCTGTAGCGTATTGGCAACCCGCCAAACACCAGATATAGTGTCAACCTGAATTTCACAAAAGCGGTCGCGGCACCGCTTTTTGTACGCACTATCGAACCGCTCACCAGGAAGAAAAAAGACATGCAAACAGCTGAGACCTCTGTGCACGCAAGCCCTATGGGTAACCCGTCTGTCGCGCACGACCGCGCAGCCACCGAGAACCCAACCATGTTGGCGCATTACCAAATCATTCGCCGCAACGGCGCTGTGGTGCCATTCGAACCCGCCAAGATTGCCGTCGCCATGATGAAGGCCTTTTTGGCTGTGCACGGCACACAAGGCGCAGCATCGGCCAGCGTTCGCGAAATGGTTGAGGCGCTGACACAAGCGGTGGTCCGCGCGTTGATGCGCTCACGTCCAGGCGGCGGCACTTTCCACATCGAAGACGTGCAAGACCAAGTTGAATTGGGTCTGATGCGCGGCGGTCACCATGAAATTGCCCGTGCTTATGTGTTGTACCGCGAGCGTCGCAACCAAGAACGTGCGCATATCAAAGAAGAGCAAACGCCTGCAGCTCCTACATTGCACGTGATCGACAACGGTCAACGCGTGGCGTTGGACATGCACAACCTGCAGCGTCTGATCAACGACTCATGCGCTGGCTTGGGCGCTGACGTCAAACCCGATCCCATCATGGCGGAAACCATGCGCAACCTGTACGACGGCGTCCCCATGGACGAGGTCTACAAGGCAGCCATTTTGGCCACGCGCACATTGATCGAGAAAGACCCCGACTACACCTACGCCACCGCTCGCTTGTTGATGCACACCATCGCCAAAGAAGTGTTGGGCAAAGAAGTGCTGCACGCCGACATGGGCCAGCACTACGCTGAGTACTTCCCTCAGTTCATCCAAAAAGGCGTGGACAACGACTTGCTCGACCAAGCCATGTTGCAGTTCGACCTGCCACGCTTGGGCGCAGCCCTCAAGGCCGACCGCGACTTGAAGTTTGATTACCTCGGCCTGCAAACGCTGTATGACCGCTACTTCTTGCACGTGCGCAAGACCCGCATCGAATTGCCACAAGCGTTCTTCATGCGCGTGGCCATGGGCCTGTCGCTCAACGAAGTGGACCGCGAAGCCCGCGCGATTGAGTTCTACGAAGTGTTGTCGTCTTTCGACTTCATGTCGAGCACGCCCACCCTGTTCAACAGCGGCACCTTGCGTTCACAGCTCTCGAGCTGCTACTTGTCCACCGTGCCTGACCACTTGGACGGCATCTATGAGTTAATCAAAGAAAACGCCTTGTTGTCTAAATTTGCCGGCGGCTTGGGCAACGACTGGACCCGCGTGCGCGCTTTGGGTAGCCACATCAAGGGCACCAACGGCGAATCACAAGGCGTGGTGCCATTCTTGAAGGTCGTCAACGACACCGCCGTGGCAGTGAACCAAGGCGGCAAGCGCAAAGGCGCTGTCTGTACCTACCTCGAAACTTGGCACTTGGACATCGAAGAATTCCTCGAGTTGCGCAAGAACACCGGTGACGACCGCCGTCGTACCCACGACATGAACACCGCCAACTGGATCCCTGACTTGTTCATGCGTCGTGTCATGGAAAAAGGCGAGTGGACCTTGTTCTCGCCTTCTGATGTGCCTGATTTGCACGACTTGTTCGGCGCAGCCTTCGAAACAGCCTACGTGGCCTACGAAGCCAAAGCCAAGCGCGGTGAAATCAAGCCTTGCAAAACCGTGCAGGCGACCGACATGTGGCGCAAGATGCTCACCATGTTGTTTGAAACTGGCCACCCATGGATCACTTTCAAAGACCCATGCAACGTGCGTTCACCCCAACAACACGTGGGCGTGGTGCACTCGTCCAACCTGTGTACCGAGATCACCTTGAACACCAGCGACACCGAAACTGCGGTGTGCAACTTGGGCTCCGTCAACCTGTCTCAACACTTGAAAGACGGCCCCAACGGCAAAGAACTCGACCACGACAAGCTCAAGCGCACCATCAAAGTGGCCATGCGCATGCTCGACAACGTGATCGACATTAACTACTACGCGGTCAAAAAAGCGCGTGACTCTAACTTGCGTCACCGTCCTGTGGGCATGGGCATCATGGCCTTCCAAGACAGTTTGTACGAAATGCGCGTGCCTTACGCTTCACAAGCAGCGGTTGAGTTCGCTGACCGCTCCATGGAAGCCGTTTGCTACTACGCTTACTGGGCGTCGTCAGAGCTGGCCAAAGAGCGCGGCCAATACGCCAGCTACAAAGGCTCGCTGTGGGACAAGGGCATCTTGCCCATCGACTCACTCGACATGCTGGCCCAAGCACGCGGCGGCTACCTCGAAGTGGACCGCAGCAAGACCATGGATTGGGACGCTCTGCGCGCCAAGATCGCCAAAGACGGCATGCGCAACTCCAACTGCGTGGCCATCGCCCCAACAGCGACCATCTCCAACATCATTGGCGTGGATGCTTCGATCGAGCCTTGTTTTGGCAACTTGTCGGTCAAGTCCAACTTGTCCGGCGAATTCACGGTCATCAACCACTACTTGGTGCATGACTTGAAGCGCCTTGGCTTGTGGGACGACGTGATGGTGATGGACTTGAAACACTTTGACGGCTCCTTGCGCGCCATCGACCGTGTGCCACAAGAAATCAAAGCCTTGTATGCCACCGCATTTGAAGTGGAAGCCACTTGGTTGGTCGAAGCGGCATCGCGTCGCCAAAAGTGGATTGACCAAGCGCAGTCACTCAACATCTACATGGCGGGCGCGTCTGGCAAGAAGCTCGACGAAACCTACAAGCTCGCTTGGTTGCGCGGCTTGAAGACCACGTACTACCTCCGCACATCCAGCGCACAACAAGTTGAGAAATCAACCGTGCAAGCCGGTTCACACAACGCTGTGTCTTCGGGCCCAGCAGCAGGTGGCATGAGCGCGCTCGAAGCAGCCGCCGCTGCAGCGCAAGCGCAGATGAATGCCATCCCCGCCACCGACATTAAATTCTGCGGCGTGGATGACCCCACCTGCGAATCGTGTCAGTGATACAACAAAAACTTGCAACGAAGTTCACGAATGCTTTGCGTTTGTCTTCGTTGCATTCATAATTCACACATTGGATAATTTTTTATGCTGACCTGGGACGAAGAAGTCAAGCCCTCATCGCCATCACCTCTTGCAAGCGGTTTACCCAACCGCTCGATGGAACTCCCACCTCTTTCTGCGACACCTGCCATGCAGCCTGTTGCGGCTACCCGCACTTTGAATGATGGTGCAACTGCACCTGTTGCACCTGCGGCTTCAGCTGCAGCCAGTAGCACACGCCGTGTCACCGCAGCGGACAAGCGCATCATCAACGGTCAAACCGACGTCAACCAGTTGGTGCCTTTCAAATACAAATGGGCTTGGGAAAAATACCTCGCCACTTGCGCCAACCACTGGATGCCGCAAGAAGTGAACATGACACGCGACATCGCTTTGTGGAAAGACCCGAATGGTTTGACCGATGACGAGCGCCGCTTGATCATGCGCAACCTCGGCTTCTTTGTGACGGCCGATTCTTTGGCTGCCAACAACATCGTGTTGGGCACTTACCGCCACATCACCGCGCCTGAGTGCCGCCAGTTCTTGTTGCGCCAAGCGTTTGAAGAAGCGATTCACACACACGCCTACCAATACATCGTCGAGTCTTTGGGCTTGGACGAAGGCGAGATCTTCAACGCGTACCACGAAGTCAAATCTATCCGCGACAAAGACGAGTTCTTGATTCCGTTCATCGACGCGATCATGGACCCCAACTTCCACACCGGCACACTGCAAACCGACCAAACACTCTTGAAGTCGTTGATCGTGTTCGCTTGCTTGATGGAAGGCTTGTTCTTCTACGTTGGCTTCACACAAATCTTGGCCTTGGGTCGCCAAAACAAGATGACCGGCGCTGCAGAGCAGTACCAATACATCTTGCGTGACGAGTCCATGCACTGCAACTTTGGCATTGATTTGATCAACCAGATCAAACTCGAAAACCCACAACTGTGGACAGCCGAGTTCAAAGAAGAAATCAAAGCCTTGTTCATGCAAGCCGTTGAACTCGAATACCGCTATGCAGAAGACACCATGCCACGTGGCGTGTTGGGCTTGAACGCATCCATGTTCAAAGGTTACTTGCGCTACATCGCCAACCGCCGCGCCACGCAAATCGGTTTGGAAGCCCTGTTCCCCAATGAAGAAAACCCGTTCCCTTGGATGAGCGAGATGATCGACCTCAAGAAAGAACGTAACTTCTTTGAAACCCGTGTGATCGAGTACCAATCTGGTGGTGCTCTTTCCTGGGATTGATGGCTTAAACACACACATGTCACCCAATTTGTCCACCACAGCTACAAACACCCGCTCACGAGGTGTGGTGGTGGACGCACCCTGTTCATGGGGTTGGACCCGGGTCCAGCGCCATGAATCGCTTTGCACACAAAAAACCGTGCGAAGTGTTTTTCACCCAATGATCTAAATTCGATCTAGGAGAACAGAAAATGGCAACTGCAAAAAAATCGGCTGTTAAAAAAGCCCCTGCAAAGAAAGCTGTCGCGGCCAAAAAGCCAGCAGCTAAAAAAGTCGCGGCTAAAAAGCCAGCAGCTAAAAAAGTAGCGGCTAAGAAGCCTGCTGCCAAAAAAGTTGCAGCTAAAAAGCCAGCAGCTAAAAAAGTAGCAGCTAAGAAGCCTGCTGCCAAAAAAGTTGCGGCCAAAAAGCCAGCAGCGAAGAAAGTAGCAGCTAAGAAGCCAGCCGTTAAAAAAGCTGCCGCTAAAAAGCCTGCTGCCAAAAAAACAGCCGCTAAAAAAGTAGCAAAGAAAACAGCTGCTAAAAAGCCTGCTGCCAAAAAACCAGCTGCGAAAAAAGCCGCTAAAAAGCCTGCTGCAAAGAAAGCTGCGAAAGCACCCGCTGCCCACGCACAGACAACGTTAAACCCGCAAGCTGCTTGGCCTTTCCCAACAGCTAGCAAGCCTTAATCTGTATTGATCAAGGCAACGGTTGACCGTTAGCTCAAGCCCGATACCGCAAGGTTTCGGGCTTTTTCTTCATCCCTAGCCCATGACCCTACCGACCACCTCTTACCTTCGCTTGGAAAAAACAGGTGCGGTGATCGTGGACATCCACGTCATTCCCAACGCCTCGCGCACACAGGCTGACGGCTCTCACGATGGCGCCTTGCGTGTGCGTTTGCATGCGCCCCCCGTAGATGGCAAAGCCAATTTGGCGCTCATCGCCTGGCTCGCAGACGCATTGGGCGTTGCCAAGCGCGATGTCGAACTGGTCCGTGGGCAGACTTCCAAACGAAAACAGCTGCGGATCAACGCAGCTGCTTGTGTCAAAGCCGAATGGTCAGCCTTGGTCGGTTAAGGCGCACACAGCGCCTCACCTTTTACGCAATGGTCAAACCCTCGACAGAGTAGTTTTGGGGACCGCGTTGTGCAATTTTGAGTGCGCCCACTTGGTTACCCAAAGCAGCGCACTTGGCCAGCGACCAACCTTGCTCCAAGCCGAACAACAACGCACCGCGCCATGCATCGCCACAACCCGTGGGGTCCACCACCGCAGCGGCTTTGACAGGCGGCACAAGGGTTTTTTCGCCATCGACCCACACTTCACAGCCTTCGGCACCCAATGTGACGATCAGGCCTTGTACGCGGCGTGAAATGTCTGCATGGCTCAAGCCTGTGCGGTCACTCAGCATCTTGCCTTCGTAGTCGTTCACGGTGACCCAAGTGGCTTGGTCGATGAAGCGCGACAAATCAGCGCCATCAAACATGGGCAGGCCTTGGCCTGGATCGAACACAAAAGGAATGTCTGCGGCTTTGAGCTGCTCAGCGTGCTGCACCATGGCATCACGGCCATCGGGCGAAATGATGGCCAGCTTGATGTCGGAGCGCTTTTCAATCTGCGTGATGTGCGCTTGCATCATGGCGCCAGGGTGGAATGCCGTGATTTGGTTGTTGTCACGGTCGGTCATGATCATCGCTTGTGCGGTGTACGTGTCTGACACTTGGCGCACGAACTCGGTGGAAATGCCCAAAGTTTCCAAGCGCTGCAAGTAATCGCCAGCATCTGTGCCCAAAGTGGCCATGGGCAACGGTGTGCCGCCCAAAACTTTCAAACTGTAGGCAATGTTGCCCGCGCAGCCACCAAAGTCCCGGCGTAAGGCCGGCACCAAGAACGACACATTCAAGATGTGCAGTTGGTCAGGCAAGATTTGCTCAGCAAATCGGCCTTCAAAGCTCATGATGGAGTCGAACGCGAGCGAGCCGCAAATCAGCGATGCCATAAAAACTACTTTCGAAAATTAAAGAAGAAAACGTTAAGGATAAAAAACGAGAGCGCGGAAACCTGTGATGCGCTTGCTGACCTTGTCGTCCAAATCAAAGTTCAGGGTTGAACGCACATCGCGCAAAGCTTGCACGTGGTCTTTGGCCGACAGCTCGTCAGCCGTGAACACGCGACGCACCAAGACTTGGTCTTGCAGGTCGGTCAGGCTTAACTCCAAAGCAGGCATGGCCACAGCATGGTGTTGCGTGTTCTTCAAACGCAACTGAACGATATAGCCACCGTCTGGGTTTTCGGTGAAGCTGCTGCTTTCAATCAGCACGGCATCGGGCTCACGGGGCCAAGTGACTTCGCAGGCGCACATGGCTGACAACAGGGGGTGCAAAGCGGGTTCTTCGGCAGCCAGCCAATTGCGTTGTGCCACCAACAGCTGCATCAGCAACGCGAGCACCAACACGCCCGCGCTGACGACCCATTTCAAGGGCAGTGCAGCGTCTGTATCGTCAGCTTGTGCCGCTTGAACCGAAGGCTTCACATCGGTCGCAGCAACCGCAGGTGCCATCGCGGCACGGAACAACGCGGGCGCATCGACACTGGGCAAAGGCGCGGCTGGAATATTTGCTTGCGTCTCAAAATGCAACGCAGCCTCAAACACATGCGAACAACGACCACACCGCACCCACCCTTTGGCCAGCTCAAGCTGTTGGGGCGACACCTTGAAGGCGGTCTCGCATTGGGGGCAGTGGGTAATTTGCATCAGCAGTGGGCGGTCATCAAAATCCAGCCGTCTTCCGCGTCACTCACTTCAAGGGTGCAGTAAGGCGCATAAGCGTCTTTGAGTTCTTGGGCTTGTCGCTCAAGGATCCCCGCCAACACCAAGTTGCCGCCAGTAGCCACGTGGCTGCGCAGCAGCGGTGCCAACACTTTGAGCGGCGTGGCCAAGATGTTGGCCAGCACGGTTTGGTAATGGCCTGTGGCTTTGTCGGGCAAGCCCGCATTCAAGCGCACGTTGTTGGCGTCGGCATTGAGCACGGTGGCTGTGACAGCTGCGTCATCAATGTCAACCGCATCGATGGTGTTCGCACCATACAAAGCGGCACCAATGGCCAAAATGCCAGAGCCGCAACCGTAGTCAAGCACGCGTTGATTGGCCACATCGTGCGTGGCGATCCAACGCAAACACATGCGTGTGGTGGGGTGTGTGCCTGTGCCAAATGCCAGACCGGGGTCTAGGCGAATGACTTTTTTCGCTTGCTCAGGTGGCTCATGCCATGTGGGAACAATCCAAAACTCTGACGTGATTTCCACAGGCGCAAATTGCGACTGCGTCAAACGCACCCAGTCTTGGTCAGCCACGGGCTGAATGCCCAACACTTCGCTGCCAGCAAAGAAGTCTTGCAGGGCCAACAAGCGCGATGCGTCTTTGGCCACAGACTCCTCGGCAAACAAGGCCACGATGCGCGAGCGCTTCCAGCCTTCTTTGGGGGGCGGCATGCCGGGTTCGCCAAACAAGGCTTGCTCGGCATCGGTTTGGGCATCGGCGTCTTCAACGGACACACTCAAAGCGTCGAGTGCATCCAGTGCCTCGCAGACAGCTTCAACACTGTCTTCGGGGCACATCAGTCGCAGTTCAAACATCAGCGCTTGTGAGCAGCGAGCCACTCTTCCAAGTAGTGAATGTTGGTACCACCGGCCATGAACTTGGCGTCCACCATCAACTCGCGGTGCAGCGGGATGTTGGTGTTGATGCCTTCAACCAAAGTTTCGTTCAACGCTGTGCGCATGCGTGCCAACGCTTCGTCACGGGTATCGCCGTGAACAATGATCTTGCCGATCATCGAGTCGTAGTTTGGCGGCACGTAGTAGTTGGTGTAAATGTGCGAGTCCACGCGCACACCAGGACCACCAGGTGCATGCCACATGGTGATGCGGCCAGGTGATGGGATGAACTTGAACGGGTCTTCCGCGTTGATACGGCACTCGATCGAGTGGCCGCGCACTTGGACGTCGCGCTGCGTGAAAGGCAACTTCAAACCAGCCGCCACCATGATTTGGGTTTTCACGATGTCGATGCCAGTGATGTATTCGGTCACAGGGTGTTCCACCTGCACGCGGGTGTTCATTTCAATGAAGTAGAACTCGCCGTTTTCGTACAAGAACTCAAACGTGCCCGCACCGCGGTAGTTGATCTTTTTACAAGCCGCCGCACAACGCTCACCGATCTTCTCGATCAACTTGCGTGGGATACCTGGAGCCGGCGCTTCCTCGATCACTTTTTGGTGACGACGTTGCATCGAGCAATCGCGCTCGCCCAAGTACACCGCGTTCTTGTGCTTGTCAGCCAAGATTTGGATTTCGATGTGACGTGGGTTTTGGAGGTATTTCTCCATGTACACCGCGGGGTTGCCAAAGGCGGTGCCCGCTTCAGCTTTGGTCATCGCCACAGCGTTGATCAAAGCAGCTTCGGTGTGCACCACACGCATGCCACGACCACCACCACCGCCAGCGGCTTTGATGATGACGGGGTAGCCCACGCTCTTGGCAATGCGCTTGATGGCGGCAGGATCGTCAGGCAACTCGCCTTCAGAGCCTGGCACGCAAGGCACGCCCGCTTTGATCATGGCTTGCTTGGCCGACACTTTGTCGCCCATGATGCGGATAGATTCAGCGGTGGGGCCAATGAACTGGAAGCCGCTTTTTTCAACGCGCTCCGCAAAGTCAGCGTTTTCGCTCAAGAAACCGTAGCCAGGGTGAATGGCTTCAGAGTCCGTCACTTCAGCGGCTGCAATGATGGCGGGCATGTTCAGATAGCTCAGCGTCGAAGCCGCTGGGCCAATACACACGGCTTCGTCAGCCAACTTGACATACTTGGCGTCGCGGTCGGCTTCGGAATACACCATCACCGCTTTGACACCCAGCTCGCGACAAGCGCGTTGAATGCGCAGCGCGATTTCGCCACGGTTGGCGATCAGGATTTTTTTAAACATGGGAAGCCCGCCTGTTATTCAATGATGAACAGGGGTGCGCCGTATTCCACAGCTTGGCCGTTTTCAGCCAAGATTTTGGTGATGGTGCCGGACTTGTCAGCCTCGATCTCGTTCAAGATCTTCATCGCTTCAATGATGCAGATGGTGTCGCCTTCTTTGACTTGCTGACCCACTTCGGCAAATGACTTGGCGCCAGGGCTAGAAGAACGGTAGAACGTGCCCACCATGGGCGACTTGACCGTGTGACCAGCAGGTGCAGCTTCCACCACAGGTGCAGGCGCTGCAGCGGGTGCGGCCGCCACAGGCGCTGCAACGGCCACAGGCGCAGCCATTTGCGTCACCATCGCCACGGGGGCTGGCGCACTCTTGACGATACGGACCGTGCCTTCTGCTTCAGTGATTTCAAGTTCAGACACATTGGAATCGGAGACCAGGTCAATCAACGTCTTGAGTTTTCGCAAATCCATAACTACATCCTATTTGTTGTAAATAAGGTGCTAATTTACACCAATTTCAAAATCTTCGTCAGATAAAACTACTTAGACCACCCATTTTTTGATGTCATCTGGTGCCAATTTGCCAAGTTTTCTTTGGATCAATTCCCCATTTGCGTCTAAAACCACCGTAAATGGCAGGCCACCAACGTTATTTCCAAGCATCTTGCCAAGCTCAGTCCCATTCAATCCAGCCAAACCAATCTTGTAATTCACAGGAAATTGGCTCAAAAACTGGCGTACACGGCTTGGTTGATCAATCGCCAGCCCAAGAACTTGCCATCCTTTCGATTCATTTTGACGAAAAAAGGCATCAATTAAAGGCATTTCCTCAATACAGGGGGTACACCATGTGGCCCAGAAATTGATCACTAAGGGGCGTCCCTGCAAGGTCTTCATCGGCAAGGACTCCCCATTGGGTGTGTCAAATTCAGCAGCCCAAAGCGTACCCAGGGCGTCAGAGCTCATTGCGTCTGCGGTATGACGTCTCCACGCTACACCCGCCCCTGCGATGGCAGCCAACGCCGCAACACCTGCATACATTGCTACCCGCCTATTTGCACTCAACGTCATGCAATTCCCTTCATCAATCGCGTTAACGCAAGCAAGTCACCTCGGTAGGTTCGCCCTTGCCCGTCCGGCTTCAAAGCTCCACGCAAATCGTCCAAGTCGTAAATCATCAGGTGCACCAGCACTTTTTGGGAAAGCCCTGGACAGCTGCTCAAGATGCTCAGCGCATCCACCGCTTCACCTTGAAAGCCTTGAACTGTGCTGACCTCGTAGCGCACATTGTGGTCAATAAGGCTAATCTCGGCTGATTTTGAGTCATCACAAAACAACTGCAGATAAATATCAGACAAACCAGTGGCCGTGCCCCGCCACACTGCACCACCTAAATGTGGTCTGAAAGCAGCCATACGCGCCATCCACACAGCAGCCAGCTCGCGCAAAGCGGCGAGCTCGGCAGGTTGGGTATCGGCGCAAAACACATCAAGGTATTCGCGAACAGCATCTTCCAGTTGGTCATTGTTGGGGAGCTGCGCACGCGCGTTCAGGCCCAGTTGCTTCACCGCTCGGCGTTTGGCAGGACCGTACTCAAGCCCTTCTTCCACCACCATGCGGGCGGCCGTGGCTGCTATTTCTTCTTGAACCGTATTCATATAGACGTGATTGTGGGGCCAGCCAGATTCGCACGCTGAAGCGTCTCCGAAACACCCATCCTAAAATAGATGGATGCATATACATATTTTGGGAATTTGCGGCACGTTCATGGGTGGACTGGCTGCGTTGGCGCGTGAAGCGGGCCACAAGGTGACAGGTTGCGATGCGGGCGTCTACCCGCCCATGAGCGACCAACTCCGAGCCTTGGGCATTGAGCTGATTGAAGGTTTTGATGCCGACCAAATGCGCCTCAGCCCCGATGTGTACGTGATTGGCAACGTGGTCTCACGTGCCCGCTTGGCCGATGGCAGCCCGAAATTCCCACTTATGGAAGCCATTTTGGAAAGCGGCGCCACCTACACCAGTGGCCCGCAATGGCTGGCCGAACATGTGTTGCACCACCCCAGCCAGCCTCGCCACGTGTTGGCAGTCGCAGGCACACACGGCAAAACCACCACCACCTCCATGCTGGCTTGGATTCTTCAAGCGGCAGGCTTGGAGCCCGGCTTTTTGGTCGGCGGCGTGCCCATGAACTTTGGCGTGTCTGCACGTTTGGGACGCTTGAGCTCAGAAGCCGACGTGGCAGCCCACAAACGCACGCCCTTCGTGATTGAAGCCGACGAGTACGACACCGCGTTCTTCGACAAGCGCAGCAAATTTGTGCACTACCACCCGCGCACAGCGATTCTGAACAACCTCGAATTCGACCACGCCGACATCTTCGACAACCTTGCCGCCATCGAACGCCAGTTCCACCACTTGGTGCGCACCGTGCCCAGCAGTGGCCGCGTGGTGGTCAATGCGGATGAAAACAGCTTGCAACGCGTGCTAGACCAAGGCTGCTGGAGCGGCGTGGCCAAATTTGGCGTGAGCGCCAACGCAATGGGCCAAGATGGTTGGTCCGTACAAGGCGAGCCCGATAACTTTGCAGTGTTGCACCATGGCCAAGAAGTCGGCCGCGTGCAATGGGACATCACCGGCGTGCACAACCAACTCAACGCTTTGGCCGCCATTGCCGCTGCGGAGCACTTGGGCGTCCCGCCCGCGCAGGCCGCTGCCTCGCTGACTGAATTTCAAAACGTGCGTCGCCGCATGGAAGTGCGTGGCACTGTTGCGCGTGCCGGTGGAAACATTACCGTGTACGACGACTTTGCGCACCACCCCACCGCCATTCGCACCACCGTCGATGGTCTGCGCCGCAAAGTGGGCCCCAACGCGCGCATCTTGGCGGTGTTTGAACCACGCAGCAACACGATGAAACTGGGCACGATGAAATCACAACTGCCTTGGAGCTTGGAAGACGCGGATCTCGCGTTTTGCCACTCGGGCGGCTTAGATTGGGATGCCGTAGAAGCTTTGGCACCCATGGGCGCGCGCGCTTGTGTCGCAGGCTCGGTCGATGCGGTCATTGCCCAAGTGGTCGCCGCTGCGCAAGCGGGCGACCATGTGCTGTGCATGAGCAATGGCGGGTTTGGTGGCATTCACGCCAAACTGCTCGCTGCCTTGGCTGGCTAAGCTCACTGGCAACCTACTTGGCGAGGCCACGGATGACCTCGCCCAAGCCCCTTAAGCGCGCTTGCGACGCGCCGCCACAGCTTCAGACAACACGTCCAACGAAGCGACCGAGTCGTTCCAATCCAAGCACGCGTCGGTGATGCTCTTGCCGTATTCCAGTTGAGACACATCGTCTTTGCCTGGCGTGAACTTTTGAGCACCACCCAAAATGTGGCTTTCAATCATCACGCCAAACACTTGGTTTGAACCACCGCTGATTTGGTCGGCAATGTCTTTGGCCACCACCAACTGACGCTCATGCTGCTTGCTGCTGTTGGCATGGCTGCAATCCACCATCAAGGACGCTGGCAACTTGGCTTTGGCCAACTCTTCACAAGCGGCGGTCACACTGGCTGCGTCGTAGTTGGGCGTTTTGCCGCCGCGCAGAATGACGTGACAGTCTTTGTTGCCCTTGGTTTGCACAATCGCCACTTGGCCGTTTTTGTGGACTGACAAGAAGTGGTGTGCGCCCGCTGCCGCTTGAATCGCATCGGTGGCAATTTTGATGTTGCCATCGGTGCCGTTCTTGAAACCAATGGGTGCAGAAATACCCGAGGCCAATTCGCGGTGCACTTGACTCTCGGTCGTGCGCGCACCAATCGCGCCCCACGAAATCAAGTCGCCAATGTATTGCGGGCTGATCGCATCCAAAAACTCGCTGCCCGCAGGCAAGCCGAGGCGGTTGATTTCAATCAGCAACTGACGTGCAATGCGCAAGCCTTCGTCAATGCGGTAGCTCTCGTCCAAGTACGGGTCATTGATCAAACCCTTCCAACCCACGGTCGTGCGTGGTTTTTCGAAATACACGCGCATCACGATTTCCAAGGTGTCGGCGTACTTTTCGCGCAGCGGTTGCAAGCGGCGTGCGTAGTCAATCGCGGCAGCAGGGTCGTGGATAGAGCATGGGCCAATCACCACCAGCAGGCGGTCATCTGTGCCGTGCATGATGTTGTGAATGGTTTTGCGGGTCTTGGTGATCAGCTTCTCCACGGGCGTGCCCTGAATGGGAAAGAAGCGAATCAAATGTTCGGGAGGAGGCAGCACGGTGATGTCCTTGATACGTTGATCGTCGGTTTGACTGGTGTTTTCAACGTGGCTTGGATAACTGGTGTTCGTTTTCATGGTCTCGTCCTGAAGTTTGAAAAAAGTGATTTATGAATTTGGCAAAAAAAAACCGCCGGGGGTCCGGCGGTTGGTTTGGGAGTTCAGAGCGTTTGGGCTACGTTCAGATCTCTCGACCGCCGTGGGGGCGTGAGATAAAAAAGTAAGCAAAATAAAAACGGGCTGAACTCATGGATTGAAATGTAGCACAGAGATTCTGGCAGTTTGCTGACAAGTCGCTAGGGTTTACGCGAGACGCTTAGGCTGTTCCACCTACCGTCAAACCATCAATGCGCAAAGTCGGTTGCCCCACACCCACAGGCACGCTTTGGCCTTCTTTGCCGCACGTGCCCACACCTGGGTCGAGCTTCATGTCGTTGCCAATCAAGCTCACGCGCGTCAATGCATCGGGGCCGTTGCCCACCAAGGTCGCGCCTTTGACGGGGTATTGAATCTTGCCGTTTTCCACCCAAAACGCTTGGCTGGTCGAGAACACAAATTTGCCCGAGGTGATGTCCACTTGGCCACCGCCGAAGTTCACGGCGTACAAGCCTTTCTTCAAGCTGGCCACAATTTCTTCTGGTGATTTGTCGCCACCCAACATATAGGTGTTGGTCATGCGCGGCATAGGCACATGGGCGTAGCTTTCGCGGCGGCCATTGCCCGTGGGCTTGACGCCCATCAAGCGGGCATTCATGCCATCTTGGATGTAGCCCTTCAAGATGCCGTCCTCAATCAACACATTGCGCTGGCTGGGGTTGCCTTCATCGTCCACATTGAGTGAGCCACGACGGTCAGGAATGGTGCCGTCATCCAACACGGTCACGCCTTTGGCGGCCACGCGTTGGCCAATGCGGCCGCTGAATGCGCTTGAGCCTTTGCGGTTGAAGTCACCTTCCAAACCGTGGCCAATGGCTTCGTGCAACAAGATGCCGGGCCAACCTGGGCCCAACACCACGCTCATCTCGCCCGCAGGGGCTGGGCGTGCATCGAGGTTGGTGAGTGCAAGTTGCACGGCTTCGTCCACATAGCTTTGTGCCAGTGCATCGTCAAAATGGTCCAAGCCAAAGCGGCCACCGCCACCAGCGGAGCCCACTTCGCGGCGGCCGTTTTGTTCGGCAATCACGGTCACGCTCAGGCGCACAAGCGGGCGCACATCAGCGGCCAAGGTGCCATCGGCACGCACCACCATCACCACGTCGTATTCGCTGGCCAAACCGGCCATGACTTGAATGATGCGTGGGTCTTTGGCGCGGGCCATTTGTTCGACACGGCCCAGTAGCTCTACTTTTTCAGTGCTGTTGAGCGAAGAGATGGGGTCCAAGCCGCCATACAAAGAACGGCTAGACGCCACTTTGCGCGTGGGCACTTTGACACGGCCACCTTTGGCCGCTGCGCCAATGGTGCGCACCGTGCGTGCGGCGTCCATCAAGGAGGCTTTGGAAATATCGTCGGAATACGCGAAGGCCGTTTTTTCACCGCTCACCGCACGAACGCCGACACCTTGGTCGATGCTGAAGGAACCGGTTTTGACAATGCCCTCTTCCAAACTCCAGCCTTCGGCGCGGGTGTATTGAAAGTACAAATCGGCTTCGTCAACTTTGTGCGCTTTGATTTCGGCCAGTGTTTTGGCCAAGTCGGTTTCGTCCAAACCGAAAGGCTCTAACAACAGTTGACGGGCAATGGCCAATCGCTCAAGGGTGGGTTCGCGTGAAATCATGCGGGAATTATGACTGCACCAACTGTTTGGCCTTGGCCACCGACATCAATATCCCTAAGCCCAACCCCAGCGTCACCATGGCGGTGCCGCCGTAGCTGATGAAGGGCAATGGCACGCCCACCACAGGCAGCAGGCCGCTGACCATGCCCATGTTCACAAACGCATAGATAAAGAGACTCAAGGTCACGCTACCGGCCAACAAACGGGCAAATAAGGTGGGGCCTTCCACCGCAATGGCCAAGCCGCGCAGAATCAAAAAGATGAAAGCAGCGATCAGCATCAAGTTGCCGATCAAACCAAACTCTTCACCGAAGGCCGCAAACACAAAGTCAGTGGTGCGCTCAGGGATGAAGTCCAAATGGGTTTGTGTGCCTTGCATGAAGCCCTTGCCCCAAAAGCCACCCGAGCCAATGGCAATCATGCCTTGGATGATGTGAAAGCCTTTGCCCAAGGGGTCTCGCGACGGGTCTAGCAAGGTACAAATGCGTTGTTGCTGGTAGTCATGCAAGATGGGCCAACGGAAACCATCGGCGCACAAGGTGGGTTCAAAAAACACCACCAAGCCCACACCCACCACCCCCATGAGGATGGGCGGCACGATCAGCCACCAGCTCAAGCCTGCAAAGAAAATCACGGCCATGCCAGCAGACAGCACCAAAATGGCAGTTCCCAAATCAGGCTGACGCACGATCAGGGCCACAGGCACGATCAGCAGCAATCCCGCCACCAAAAAGTCGAGTGGGCGCAACTGGCCTTCGCGTTTTTGAAACCACCAGGCCAGCATCAGCGGCATGGCAATTTTCATGATCTCGCTGGGCTGAATGACCACGCCCACATTGAGCCAGCGGCGTGCGCCCTTTTTGGTCAAGCCAAACAGCGCCACCGCCACCAGCAGCGCCACGCCCACGGTGTAGAGCGGCACGGCAAAGGCCATCAAGCGCTGCGGCGGAATTTGGGCCACCACAAACATGATGAAACCGGCAATCAGCATGTTGCGGCCATGGTCAAAAAAGCGCGCACCGTTGGCAAAACCTGACGAATACATGGTCAACAAACCCGCACACGCCAACAAGAAAATGCCAAACGCCAAGGGACCATCAAATCCTTTGAGCAAAGGCATCAGGCGCTGAAATGGGCTGGGTTTGTGGATGACGGTGGACATGACCGCGATTATCCCCTGTCACAGCCGATGGCCTGCGGGCACTGCTAGCATTTGGCATGACCTTGCAAAACATCCCACGCGACATCTCACAGCCCACCACGCATGTGTTGTATTTGCACGGGTTTCGCTCCTCGCCGCGGTCCACCAAAGCTCAGCAAATGGCGAAAGTCATGGCCGCGCAGTACCCGCACATCACCTGGTGGTGCCCGCAGCTGCCGCCGTCCCCCCAAGCGGCAGTGGCCTTGATCCATCAAGGCACAGCCGACTGGCCCGCACACAGCATGGCGGTGATGGGGTCGTCACTGGGCGGGTTCTACGCCACATGGGTGGCCGCTCAACGCAGTTGCAAAGCGGTGTTGCTCAACCCTGCCATTGACCCCGCCCGCGATTTGGCGACATACATCGGCGAACAAACCGCGTGGCACGACCCAGCGGAACGCTTTTACTTTGCACCCGAGTTTGTAGACGAATTGCGCGCCCTAGAAGTCGGCCCCCTGCCCCACCCCGAGCGCGTTTGGGCCCTCATTGCCAAAGGCGACGAAGTGCTGGATTGGCGCGAAATGACAGCCCGTTACCCAGGCTCGCAGCAAGTGGTCATGGAAGGCGGCGACCACGCCATCAGCGACTTCGAAAGCTACCTGCCGCAAGTGCTGGCATTTCTAGATTTACAGCCGGGCGTTTAAGCCGGGCATGGGACAATTGCGCCCATGTACGCATTGTTTGAAGAAGCTGGAAAATTCCAGACGGGTCGCATCCTTTCCGAAGCCGAGAGCTCGGCCCAAATCGAGCTGGAATCCGGCAAACGGGTCAAGGTCAAGGCCGCCCATTTACTGCTCAAGTTTGAGAAGCCCTCGCCCGCCGACCTGATGCGCGACGCACAGGCTTTGAGCGCCACCATTGAGCTCGACCTCGCGTGGGAATTCGCCCCCGAAGACGAGTTTGGTTTTGCCGACCTCGCCCGCGAATACTTCAGCGCACAAGCCACCCTGACCGAACAAGCCGCTGCGCTGCTTCGCCTGTTTGAGGCGCCGCATTACTTTCGCCGCGCCGGCAAAGGCCGCTTCAAGAAGGCCTCTGCCGAAGTGATTGCCCAAGCCTTGGCAGGCATCGAAAAGAAAAAACAAATCCAAGCGCAAATTGAAAGCTGGGCGGCCGAGTTGGGCCAAGGCGCTTGCCCCGCGCCCATTCAAACCCAGCTCTACAAAATCTTGTTCAGGCCCGACAAAAATGCGCCTGAATACAAAGCCGTGGTCGAAGCCGCGCGCGCCACACAAACAGCGCCATTGGCTTTGCTGCAAAAAGCAGGCGCCATCACATCGGCTTACCAATTCCATTGGCAACGCTTTTTGTTTGACAACTTCCCCAAGGGCACCAACTTCCCTGCGCTGCAAGCACCCAGCATTGCCGACGAATTGCCGCTGGCCAACGTGCAGGCGTATTCGATTGACGACTCGCACACCACCGAGATTGACGATGCCTTGTCTGTGCAAGGCTTGGGCACTGGCACGGTCACACTCGGCATTCACATCGCCGCACCTGCGCTGGCTTTGAAGCCGGGCGATGCGATTGACCAACTGGGCCGCAACCGCTTGTCCACCGTGTACATGCCGGGCTACAAAATCACCATGTTGCCCGACGACGTGGTGCAAACCTACACCTTGCAAGAAGGCCGCGACTGCCCCGCCGTGTCGCTGTACGCCACGTTCGACGAGGCCACGCTGGCCTTGCAAAACACTGAAACACGCGTGGAGCGTGTGCCGATTGCTGCCAACTTGCGCCACGACCAGCTCGATGCCATCGTCACCGAAGCTTGGTTGAATGACGCCAGCTTCACGCACGTTGCAGGCACCGTCGAGCCTGCCATGCCACGCACGGAACTGGCTTTTCTGTTCCGCTTGGCGCAGCACCTCAAAGCCCAACGTGAAGTGGTGCGCGGCAAGCCCGAAAACTTCAACCGCCCTGACTACAACTTCCGCCTCGTTGGCAACAACGGCGCAACGCCCACAGGCGACGAGCAAGTGCAAATCAGCATCCGCCAGCGCGGCGCACCGCTCGACTTGATGGTGGCCGAGGCCATGATTTTGGCCAACAGCACCTGGGGCAATTGGATGGCCGAGCTGGGCGTGCCCGGCATCTACCGCAGCCAAGCCAGCTTGTTGCCCGGCGTCAAAGTACGCATGGGCACCAAGGCGTTGCCACACGCTGGCATTGGCGTGCCCAGCTACGCGTGGAGCACCTCGCCCCTGCGCCGCTACACAGACCTCGTCAACCAATGGCAAATCATTGCGTGCGCCAAACATGGCAGCACCGCCGCTTTGGCTGCGCCCTTCAAACCCAAAGACGCGGAACTGTTCTCCATCATCTCCGCGTTTGATGGCGCGTACGGCGCCTACAACGCCTACCAAAACGGCATGGAACGTTTCTGGACGCTGCAGTATTTGAAGCAAAACAACATCACCGAACTCAGAGCCACCGTGTTCAAAGCCTTCCCTGGCCAACCACCCATGGCGCGTGCCGATGACCTGCCCTTGGTCTTGCCCGTGTTTGGCGGCGGCGATTTGCCACGCGGCGCACACGTGCAACTGCGCTTGAGCGAGATTGACGACATCAGCCTCGACATCAGCGGCCACCTGCTGCACCTGCTGGAAGCAGATGCACCATCGAGTGCCGAAGAAGCAGAGATGACGGACGACGAAGACGACAGCGCCGCAGGCCCCATCGCCTTGGCGATGGATGTGAACGAGGCACCCACATCGGAGGTCAATGCAGCGTGATGCTCTCGCGTTTTTCTTGGACCCGATGGACCACGCTGCAAAAAGCGCTGTTCATTTCGTTCGCGTTCCATGGTGCGTTGTTGACGCTGCGCATTGCGGCACCTGAGCGTTTTGACCGCTTGTTCAGCGACACACCGCTGGACGTGATTTTGGTCAACACCCGCGCCAAAGCCGATGCGCCCGACAAGGCTCAAGCCTTGGCGCAAACCCAGCTGGCCGGCGGTGGCGAACTCAAGAGTGGCCGAGCCGCATCCCCCTTGCCCACCGCGGCCAACACGTCTGTGGGCGACATGACCGAGTCCATGCAGCGCCAAGTCGCCGCCATGCGCAAAGAACAATCGCTGCTGTTGGCACAAGTGAAAAACTTGCTCGCCCAACTGCCGCCGCCTCAGCCGCAAAAATCAAAAGCAGAGCAAGACGCGGTTGAGCAAAAGCGTCGCCAACTGCTCAAACTCTTGGCCGAGATTGAAGAACGCATCAACCAAGACAACGCGCGCCCACGCAAACACTATGTGAGCCCCGCCACCAAACAAGTGGCCTACGCGCTGTATTACGACGGCCTGCGCCGCAAGATTGAAGACCGTGGCACGCGCTACTTCCCTGCCACCAACAGCGGGCAAAAGCTCTATGGCGAATTGACCATGATCATCACCGTCAACACCGATGGCCGCGTGCTCGCCACCGAAGTGGTGCAGGGCTCGGGGCAAGCCAACTTGGACCGCCGCGCACAGGCCATTGCCACCGCGGCTGGCCCGTTCGGTGAATTCACCGAAGAGATGCGCCGCCAAGCTGACCAACTGGCGGTGGTTTCGCGCTTCATCTTCAGCCGTGACAACACGCTGCAAACCCGTGGTGGCGAAACTGCCAAGTAAACCGATATGAACACCCCACGCTTTCGCCCATGGCTGCGCTGGTTGCTACTGGTGCTGGTGGCTTGGCTGGGCCTGCAAGTGTTCTTTTTGGCACGCATTGCGGTGATGGCCCGGGTCGCCCCCGAATCTACCGCCTTCGAACGCTCAGAAGCTTGGCGCATTGCCACCTCGAAAGACCGACTGCGTTGGCGACAAGACTGGGTGCCGTACGCGCAAATTTCCAACAACCTCAAGCGTGCCGTGATCGCGTCTGAAGACGACATCTTTGCGCAACACGATGGTGTGCAGTGGGACGCGATTGAAAAAGCGTGGGCCAAAAACGCCAAAGCCGAGCTGCAAGCCAGCCGCAAAGCACAAGGCAAAGCAGCGCCCAAAGTGGTGGGTGGCTCGACCATCACACAGCAACTGGCAAAGAACTTGTTTCTCTCAGGCGAACGCACCTTCATTCGCAAAGGCCAAGAGTTTGTTTTGACCGTCATGCTTGAAGCCGTGCTGGGTAAGAAACGCATCTTGGAGATTTACCTCAACCACGTGGAATGGGGTGAAGGCATCTTTGGGGCAGAGGCTGCCGCGCAACACTACTTTCAAAAACCGGCCTCACAGCTCACGACCTGGGAAGCGGGGCGTTTGGCGGTGATGCTGCCCCGCCCCAAGCATTACCAAAAATTTCCCCAGTCCGAGTATTTGGCAGGACGTACTGAAATTATTTTGTCCCGCATGGGCGGCGCACAGCTGCCTTAACGCCCATGCGAATCCTTGGCATTGACCCCGGCCTTCGCACCACTGGTTTTGGCGTGGTGGAGAAGCACGGCAGCCAACTGCTCTACGTGGCGAGCGGCACCATCAAAACCAACAAAGAAGCACAAGGCAATTTGGCTGAGCGTTTGAAAGTTTTGTTCGATGGCATTCATGAAGTGGTGGCACGTTACAAACCTGACACATCGGCTGTCGAGATTGTGTTTGTCAACGTCAACCCACAAGCCACCCTGCTGCTGGGTCAAGCGCGTGGCGCTTGCATCACGGCGCTGGCCACGTGCAACTTGCCTGTGGCCGAGTACACAGCGTTACAAATGAAACAAGCTGTGGCAGGTCACGGCCTGGCCAAGAAAGAACAAGTGCAAGAGATGGTGAAGCGCTTGCTCAATCTACCTGGCTTGCCCGGACCAGATGCTGCCGATGCCTTGGGCATAGCCATCACACATGCGCATGCGGGCCATTCAATGGCGAAGCTGGCCGCCGCCACTGATTTACAACGCACCACCAGCAGCATGTACAAAGCGGGTCGCAGCCGCTGAACGCCAAGGCGTCAGCGTTTGGCAGCAGGCAAACTCAACTCCACGATGGCACCGCCATCGACCGCGTTAGAAATGGTCAAGCTCCCGCTGTGCATTTCTGCAATCGCACTCGAAATTGAAAACCCCACACCCAAGCCACCGTCTTTGGACGTGACAAAAGGTTGCCCCACCAAGCTCTTCAAATCTGCAGGCACGCCAGGCCCCGTGTCACGCACACGCAGCACCACACGGTCTTCCATGTGCTCCAAAGAAACGAAGATGATCTTTTGCGCGCTCGACTCCATGGCCTGCATCGCATTGCGGTACACATTCAACACAATTTGAGACAGCTGAACGCGGTCACCATGTACCTCACATTCAGCAGGGTCTAAGTCAAACTCAAAACGAACTTTTTGCTTGCGTATTTCGTAGGCCAACAAATGCGCCACGTCTTGCAACAAGGGTTTGAAGTTCACATACACATACTCGGTTTGTGCGGGTCGAATGAAGTTGCGAATCCGCTCCACCAACTTCACCGTTCGATGGGTGCTGTTCTCGATTTCTTCAATCGACTCCAAAATTTCTGCGGCGTTTGAGTCCCCCGCTGCGACGCTGGTTTTGATGGCTTGTGCATCCATCAAGATCGCCGTCAAAGGTTGGCTCAGCTCATGTGCAAATGAGGCAGACATGGTGCCCAAGGTTCGCTGGCGTTCCAGTTGCGCAATTTGCTCACCCAATCTGGCGCTCTCTTCTTGCCGCGCACGCGCTGCGGTTGCCTTCATTGCAACCTGGGTCGAACGCTCCAAAAACATGCCCACAAAAGCAAAGTTTCCCAAAATTGAAATCAACAAGCCTGTGACCACCGTCAAGACGCTGTCCACGCCACTGGCCACAACATCGGGTTCGGTCAACCCTAACAGCACCAGTTTCGTGCGGACAAGCATGGTGATTGCCGTCACGGCGTACACCACGGACAACCAGCGGGCGCTTTGAAGTCGATCCACCACGGCAATGCGCCAAGACAAATAAGAAATGTAGGCAAAGAGTGCCGTGAAGATCAAAGTTGACCAAGAAAAACGCAAGATGGCGTCATGCAAGACGACCCGGAAAAATTCAAACCCGGCCACGCCAACCAAGATCAGAAGTGCGGCGCGATACAAACCCAAATTTTGATTGAGCGCACGACGCAAAGCCAACGCTTGAATCAACACGCCACTCCACATCAAGCCATTGGCCAAGGTATAGGTAAGCCAAGCAGGTAAATGCGCGCGCAAACCCACCAAGGTCAAAGCCACGCCAAAAAGCACACCGCCTGAACACCACAAAGCCAAAGCCCTGGACGGTTGGTTGAACAGCAATGCCCAAACCGTCAACGGCAAGATCAGGTAAAGAACGCCCAGAATGAGATAGACCGTGGGGATGTGATACACCGTCATCTCAAGTTCTCCGTCGCCTCGTCGGCGATGTATGAAAGCGGCTTACCAAGCTGGCGCGAGTTGCGCCAAACCCGGAGGCGCTTTGCGTGCGTCGTCAAAGGTCACGATGTCATAGGCATCAGGCTGGCTGAGCAGTTCGCGCAAGAGCTTGTTGTTCATGGCGTGGCCCGAGCGAAACGCCACATACGAAGCCAGCAAGGGTTTGCCAATCAAAAACAAATCGCCCATGGCGTCGAGGATTTTGTGTTTCACAAACTCGTCGTCGTAGCGCAGACCATCGCTGTTCAGGACTTTGTAATCGTCCATCACGATGGCGTTGTCTAAGCCGCCACCCAAAGCCAAACCATTGGCACGCATCATCTCAACGTCACGTGTGAAACCGAAGGTACGGGCACGTGCAATGTCGCGGGTGTACACATCGGTGTCCATGTCGAACACCACGCTTTGGCCGGTCGAGTCCACCGCTGGGTGATGGAAATCAATTTCAAAGCTGAGTTTGTAGCCATGATGCGGATCGAGTCTCGCCCACTTCACGTTGGCACCCTCACCTTCACGCACTTCTACCGTCTTCAACACACGGATGAAACGCTTGGGCGCGTTTTGCTCCACGATGCCCGCGCTTTGTAGCAAGAACACAAACGACGAAGCAGAGCCATCCAAAATCGGCACTTCTTCTGCCGTGATGTCGATGTACAGGTTGTCAATGCCAAGCCCTGCACAAGCCGACATCAAATGCTCAACAGTAAACACCTTCGCCCCACCATTGGAAATGGTCGAAGCCAAGCGCGTATCCGTCACAGCCGTGGCTGTGATCGGAATATCGACGGGCTGCGGCAAGTCCACCCGACGGAACACGATGCCCGTGTCGGGTTGCGCCGGGCGCAGTGTCAGCTCCACGCGTTGACCGCTGTGAAGACCAACACCCACCGCTTTGGTGAGGGATTGAAGGGTTCTTTGTTTAAGCACGCTTTGATTTTAATGAATCTCAGTCCGCTTGCTTGCGCAAGAAGGCTGGGATTTCGTAGTCGTCCATGCCACCCGATGACAAGGCATCGACCTTGGCGGCAGCCGAGGTGCGGTTGCCACGCCACACGGCGGGAGAGTTCATGGCGTCGTAGTTGGGTTGTGCAGCCACCGAGCCCACGCCCAAGCCAGCAGCCAAACCGGCCAAGCCAGATGAGGCCGCAGCCAATACACCTGCAGGAGATGCGTTGTTGGCTTGTGTGGTAGGAAAGCCCACGCCGTCTGTACCGGTGCGCAAGACTTGCAACTGAGGTGCAGCGCGGCGGCTGCCGGCCAAACCTGTGGCCACCACAGTGACGCGAATTTGGTCGCCCAAGCTTTCGTCGTAAGCCGTGCCGTAAATCACGTGTGCATCTGGTGAAGCGAACTTGCGGATGGTGTTCATGGCTTCGCGCGACTCAGACAACTTCAAGCCGCCCTTGGCTGCGGTGATCAACACCAACACGCCCTTGGCACCAGACATGTCCACGCCTTCGAGCAATGGGCAAGCCACGGCTTGTTCAGCGGCGATGCGTGCACGGTCTGGACCGTTGGCTGCAGCGGTGCCCATCATGGCTTTGCCGGTTTCACTCATCACGGTGCGCACGTCTTCAAAGTCGACGTTCACCAAGGCTTCGACGTTGATGATCTCGGCAATACCGCCGACTGAGTTTTTCAACACGTCGTTGGCAAATGCGAAGGCTTCGTCTTGGCTGGCGTCTTCGCCCAACACGTCCATCAGCTTTTCGTTCAACACCACGATGAGTGAGTCGACGTTGGCTTCGAGTTCGGCCAAACCGGTTTCGGCATTGTTCATGCGACGGCTGCCTTCGAATTCGAAAGGCTTGGTCACCACGCCGACGGTCAAGATGCCCATCTCGCGCGCCACACGTGCCACCACAGGTGCAGCACCTGTGCCTGTACCGCCGCCCATACCGGCGGTGACGAACAACATGTTGGTGCCTTCCAGCGCCAAACGGATGTCATCAATCGCGGCTTCAGCAGCTTCACGGCCGCGGTCTGGCTTGCTGCCCGCGCCCAGGCCGGTGGAGCCGAGTTGAATCACTTTGTGCGCATTGCTCACGCGCAGGGCTTGTGCGTCGGTGTTCGCGGTGACGAACTCAACGCCTTGAACGCCAGAGCTGATCATGTGTTCGACCGCGTTACCGCCGCCGCCACCCACGCCAATGACTTTAATTTGGGTGCCTGAGTTGAATGCTTCAACTTCGATCATTTCGATGCTCATGATGTTTCTCCTAATCTAAAAATTTGCAGTTGCCTAGTGTTTGTGTTTTGCTTTTGGTTCATGGCGCTCCTTCTACGAGGGTGGCGCGGTGGCAGCGCAGGGTCGCCATCGTCGACCCGAGCGCTGTCGCTGCGGCGGGCTGCCGCGCGCGAGGTAAAGCAAGGTGTGAGGAATCATGGTTAGAAGTTCCCCACAAACCAATCTTTGAGACGGTCCATCAACGAATTGACCGACCCACTCTTTTGTGAAACTTTGAAGCCACGTTGGCGGTCCACACCGGCCTCGGCCAGCAAGCCCATCACCGTGGCGGCACGTGGCTGCGCCACCATGTCAGCCAAGGCGCTGTTGTAGTGCGGCACACCGCGACGCACAGGCTTCAAGAAAATATCTTCGCCCAGCTCAACCATGCCCGGCATCACCGCGCTGCCACCTGTGAGCACAATGCCCGACGACAACACTTCTTCATAGCCTGAGTCACGAATGACTTGTTGCACCAATGAGAAGATTTCTTCCACGCGCGGCTCAATCACACCGGCCAAGGCTTGACGGCTCAACATGCGTGGCGTGCGATCGCCCAGGCCTGGCACTTCCACTTGCACGTCTGGGTCAGCCAACAGTTGTTTGGCGTAGCCCGATTCAATCTTGATTTCTTCTGCGTCTTTGGTGGGCGTGCGCAATGCCATCGCGATGTCGCTGGTGATCAAGTCGCCTGCGATGGGGATGACTGCGGTGTGACGAATCGCACCGTTGGTGAAGATGGCGACGTCTGTGGTGCCTGCACCAATGTCGACCAAAGCCACGCCGAGTTCACGCTCGTCGTCGGTCAACACCGACATGCTCGAAGCCAAAGGGTTGAGCATCAAACGGTCCACATCCAAGCCGCAACGACGCACGCACTTGATGATGTTTTCTGCCGCGCTTTGTGCGCCCGTGACGATGTGCACTTTGGCTTCCAAGCGGATGCCGCTCATGCCAATGGGTTCGCGCACGTCTTGGCCGTCAATCACAAACTCTTGCGGCTGCACCAACAACAAACGTTGGTCGGTTGAGATGTTGATGGCTTTGGCGGTTTCCACCACACGGGCCACATCGGCTGCCGTGACTTCTTTGTCTTTCACCGCCACCATGCCGGTGGAGTTGATGCCGCGAATGTGGCTGCCAGTGATGCCGGTGTACACGCGTGTGATCTTGCAGTCTGCCATCAGCTCGGCTTCTTTCAAGGCTTGCTGAATGCTTTGCACGGTGGCGTCGATGTTGACCACCACGCCACGCTTCAACCCATTGCTGGGCGCCACACCGAGGCCTGCGAGCTTGAGCTCACCATCGGGCAACACTTCGGCCACGACCACCATGACCTTGGCTGTGCCAATGTCTAAGCCGACCACCAAATCTTTGTACTCTTTTGCCATAACAGCCTCGTTCTTTCTCTTCTTCTCTTCTGTGCTCGTTAGCGCTTGGCGGGCACGTCTTGCGTGCTCACCCCGCGCACCCGAAGCGCATAACCGTTGTCGTGTCGCAAATCTGCAGACTCAATCGCCGACACTTTGCGACCTAGCTTTTGTGTCACCTGTGCCAGTGTTTGCGTGACGCGTTGCACACGCGCCATCACGTCGTTCACATTGCCGCGTCCCAACTCAATCACCGCGCCATGTGCCAACTTGGCCCGCCAGCTCCCGCGATCGGTCAGCGCCAAGCTGTCTACAACCAAGCTCAATTCTTTGAATGCCGGTTGCAGCGCCAAATACATCGCCAGCACCTGCTGCGACTGGCTGTCTGGTCCGCTCAAACGTGGCATCTTGTCGTCGTCCAAATCGCCGACGTTGGCTTCAAACACTTCGCCGTAGCTGTTCACCATGCGCGGCTCGCCGTCGTCGCCCCAATAAGCCACGGGCTTGTGCTCTTGCAAGGTCACACGCAAGCGGTTGGGGAATTCGCGCTGCACCGAAGCCAAGCGCACCCAAGGCACGCTCTCAAATGCACTGCGCACGCGGCCCAAATCAGCCGTGAAAAAATTGCCGGTGAACTTGGTCACCACATTGGCGCGCAAGGTCACTTCGTTGTTGTGCTCAACATCGCCCTTCACGGTGATGCCTCTGAGCGCAAACGCTGGCAACTGCACCAAGGCCCACACACCGCCCGCCAGCGCACCCACGACCAACCCCACAAACATGAGCGAAGCCGCCATGTGCATGAGCTTGACATCAAGCGGCACCGCCACCGAGGCATTCACCTCGGGACGGGGTCGCATGTGGGTGTAACGCGTGGTCATACGGTGGCTTTGCCTCCGGGATGGTCCAGCGTGGCGCTTTCGAGCAGCGTCAGGCACAGGTCTTCGTAGCTGATGCCCGCTGCACGTGCAGACATGGGCACCAAGGAATGGCTGGTCATGCCGGGCGATGTGTTCATCTCCAGCAAAAATGGTTTGCGGTCAGACGCGCGCAGCATGATGTCGGCGCGGCCCCAGCCACGGCAACCCAAGGCGCGGTATGCCGCCACGACCAAGCGCTGCACTTCGCGCTCTTCGGCTTCGGGTAAACCGCTTGGGCAGTGGTATTTCACGTCGTCGGTGAAGTACTTGTTGTTGTAGTCATACGCGCCATCGGGGGCGGCGATGCGCACCACAGGCAAGGCACGTGCATTTGGTCCGTTGCCCAAGATGGGGCACGTCAGCTCTTCGCCGGTGATGAATTCTTCGCACAACAAATCTGGGTCGTATTGGGTGGCCAACTCAGCCGCAGCTTGGATGTCGCTCGCTTGCGTGACCTTGCTCATGCCAATCGATGAACCTTCACGTGGCGGTTTGACAATCAAAGGTAAGCCGAGCTTGGCAGGAATCGCTTGGATGTTGTCTGCGGTTTGGTCTTCGGGGGACAACCACACATAGCCGGGTGTCGACAAACCCACCGCACTCCACACGCGCTTGGTCATCACTTTGTCCATGGCCATGGCGGAGGCCATCACGCCAGAACCTGTGTACGGAATGCCCAACAATTCCAACGCGCCTTGCACTGTGCCGTCTTCACCGTAGCGGCCATGCAAAGCGATGAAGGCGTGCGTGAAGCCTTCGCGTTTGAGTTCGTCCAAGCTGCGCTCGGCGGGGTCAAATGCGGTGGCGTTGACGCCCTTGCTTTGCAACGCCTTGAGCACACCGCTGCCCGACATGATGGACACATCACGCTCAGCAGACAGGCCGCCCATGAGGACAGCAACTTTGGCAGTTTGAATATGGAAGGTCATGCTTTTAAATACTTTTCAGCTCTTACGTTGTTGCACCAGCTCCAGCACTTTGGCTGGCACTTGGCCAATCGACCCTGCGCCCATGCACATCACCACATCGCCGGCTTGAGCGTTGTCGGCAATGACTTGGGCCATTTTTTGAATGTCATCTACGAACACCAAGGCTTCGTGGCCAGCCACGCGCATGGCACGTGACAGTGCACGGCCATCGGCCGCAGCAATCGGTGTTTCGCCTGCGGCGTAAATCTCGGACAACCACAACACATCGGCGCGGCCCATGACTTCGACGAAGTCTTCAAAGCAATCACGCGTGCGGGTGTAGCGATGCGGCTGAAATGCCAACACCAAACGACGACCAGGAAACGCACCACGTGCCGCAGCCAAAGTGGCTGCCAATTCCACAGGGTGATGCCCATAGTCTTCGATGAGGGTGAACTCGCCACCGTTCTTCGCAGCCACTTCGCCGTGGCGTTGGAAACGACGGCCCACACCTTTGAATTCGGCCAAGGCTTTTTGCAGCGCCTCATCGGGCACGTTCAACTCCACCGCAATCGCAATCGCAGCCAAGGCGTTGAGCACGTTGTGTTCACCGGCCAAGTTGAGGGTGATGTCGAGGTCGGGCAAGGTCACACCGTTGCGACGCTGCACGGTGAAGCACATGCGACCGTTGTCAGCGCGCACATTCACTGCACGCACTTGCGCTTCTTCGTTGAAGCCATAGCTGGTGATGGGGCGTGACACCTCGGGCAAGATGCTGCGCACGGCGGCATCGTCGGTACACAAAATTGCCGCGCCATAGAACGGCATGCGGTGCAAGAACTCGATGAACGCGGCCTTCAACTTGTTGAAGTCATGGCCATAGGTGTCCATGTGGTCGGCGTCGATGTTGGTCACCACGGCCATCACGGGCAAGAGGTTCAAGAACGAGGCATCTGACTCGTCGGCTTCCACCACGATGTAGTCACCCGAGCCCAGCTTGGCATTGGCGCCTGCGCTGTTGAGCTTGCCGCCAATCACAAAGGTGGGGTCCATGCCGGCTTCGGCCAACACACTGGCCACCAAACTGGTGGTGGTGGTTTTGCCGTGGGTACCTGCGATGGCCACACCCGTTTTGAGACGCATCAATTCGGCCAACATCACAGCGCGTGGCACCACAGGAATCAACTTCGCGTGAGCGGCCACCACTTCGGGGTTGTCGGCATGCACGGCGGTGGACGTGACCACGGCATCTGCACCGGCAATGTTTTTGGCGTCGTGACCCACATGGGTTTGAATGCCCAAGCTTTGCAAGCGCTTCAAAGCCACGCTATCAGACAAGTCAGAGCCAGAAATAACGTAGCCCAAGTTCAACAGCACTTCAGCAATGCCGCTCATGCCTGCACCGCCGATGCCGACGAAATGGATGTGACGAATGGCGTGTTTCATTATTTTTTTCCTTTCGCTGCGAGCTGCTCGCAAGCGGCCACAACTTGAGCAACCGCTTCAACTTGACGCACGGCATAGGCCTTTTCGGCACAAGCCAATAAAGTGCGGCGCGTCATGAATTGCAAACGGTCAGCCAAGTCTTGGGCTTTCAATTCGTGTTGAGGCATCAACCAACCGCCGCCTGCGTCGACGACGAAGCGCGCGTTGGTGGTTTGGTGGTCGTCCACCGCATGGGGGAACGGCACATAAATGGCAGCGGCGCCCACGGCAGCCAGCTCGGTGACGGTGCTGGCACCAGCACGGGCAATCACCACATCTGCGTCGGCAAACGCTTGTGCGGTGTCGTCGATGAACGGGGTCAACTCGGCTTGCACACGCGCTTCTTCGTACGCTGCACGCAAGGCATCAATTTGTTTGGCGCCACTTTGGTGGGTGACGATGGGGCGTTGGTCATGGGGAATCTTGGCCAAGGCTTGGGGCACCACGGTGTTGAGCGCTTGCGCACCCAAACTGCCACCCACCACCAACACACGCAACGGACCTGTGCGGTCGGCAAAGCGTTGTGCGGGTTCAGGTTGGTTCACAAAACCATCGCGCATGGGGTTGCCCACCCACTCGGCTTTTGGCAACACGTTGGGGAAGGCACTGAACACACGGTCCGCCACACCACTCAACACTTTGTTGGCCATGCCTGCCACTGAGTTTTGTTCGTGCAAGACCAAAGGCTTGCCGCACAAGACAGCCATCATGCCGGCGGGGAAGGTGATGTAGCCACCCAAGCCCACCACCACATCGGGCTTGACGCGACGCACCACACACAAGCTTTGCCAGAAGGCACGCAACAACTTGAAAGGCAGCAGCGCGAAGGTTTTGACACCTTTGCCACGCACGCCACCAAAGGCCACGGTCTCATACGCGAAGCCACGTGGTGGTACCAGTTGGCTTTCCATGCTCGGCGAAGGTGCGCCCAACCAATGCACGTTCCAGCCTTGGGCGCGCAACTGCTCAGCCACAGCCAAGCCTGGGAAGATGTGGCCGCCTGTGCCGCCCGCCATGATGAGTGCGGTGCGTTGGGTCATAGTCGCCCCCCGTGCATCACAACGCGGTTTTCAAAGTCAACACGCAGCACCACCGCAATGGCAATCAGGTTCAACAAAATCGCAGAACCGCCGTAGCTCATGAGTGGCAGGGTCAAGCCCTTGGTCGGCAGTGCGCCTAAGTTCACGCCCATGTTGATGAAGGACTGAAAGCCCATCCAAATGCCCACGCCTTGCGCGACCAAACCGGCAAACACACGGTCCATGGCAATGGCTTGACGGCCGATGTACATGATGCGACGTGTCAGCCACATGAACAAACCAATCACCGCCACCACGCCCACAAAGCCAAACTCTTCGCCAATCACGGCCAGTAAAAAGTCGGTGTGCGCTTCGGGCAACCAGTGCAGTTTTTCCACGCTGCCGCCCAAACCCACGCCAAAAATTTCACCGCGACCAATCGCAATCAGGGAGTGCGACAACTGGTAGCCCTTGCCCAGCGCATGCTCCATGCTCCAGGGATCGAGGTAAGCAAAAATTCGTTCACGTCGCCATTCAGAAGACGCAATGATCAGGCCGAACACGCCAATCAAGGCGGCGGCAATCAAGAAGAACATGCGGGCATTCACGCCGCCTAAAAACAAAATGCCCATGGCAATCACAGCAATCACCATGAAGGCGCCCATGTCTGGCTCGGACAACAAAAGCAAGCCCACCACGGTCACCGCCACACCCATGGGCGTCACGGCAGCAAAGAAGTTTTCTTTCACGTCCATCTTGCGCACCATGTAGTTGGCGGCGTACAGCAGCACGCCCCACTTGGCCAACTCAGACGGCTGAAAGTTCATGAAACCCAAGCCAATCCAGCGACGTGCGCCATTGACCGACTTGCCAATGAAGGGGATCAACACCGCGATCAGCAACACGATGGACGCAATGAACACCCAAGGTGCAATGCGCTCCCAAGTGTTCAACGGAATTTGGAACGCTAACAAAGCAGCGACAAACGCCACGAACAATGACAAGGTATGGCGAATCAAGAAGTGCGTTTGGGAATAACCAGCGCCCATGCGTGGGTTATCAGGAATCGCAATGGAAGCGGAATACACCATCACCAAACCAAACATCATGAGCGCAAATGTGACCCACACCAAAGGCTGGTCAAAACCTTTCACATGCACAGGCGATGCGGCTGTGCGTGTGAATTCGGTGCCGTGCACGCGCACGGGCAAAGCATCCATACCGGCCTCAGGCTCGGCGCCCAACAGGCGGCCAAAGCCCTGCTTCATGCGCTGCATGAAAGAGACTTTGATGGCGGCGGTCATGTCGCTCACACCGTGCCTCCTGCTTCTTCCACCAAGTGGTTCACCGCGCTCACAAACACCTCCGCGCGGTGCGCGTAGTTGCGGAACATGTCCATGCTTGCGCACGCGGGGGACAACAGCACCGCGTCACCCGAGTGGGCTTGCTCGCTGCAAAGCTTGACGGCTTCTTCTAGGGTCGCGGCATCTAGCAAGGTGACGCCACTGTGCTGCAACACCTCGCGCAAAATAGGCGCATCACGGCCAATCAACACCACTGCACGTGCATAGCGTGAGACAGGCTCACTCAAAGGCGCAAAGTCTTGCCCCTTGCCATCACCACCCAAGATGACCACCAAGCGGCGGTCCACACCGAGGCCATGCAAAGCAGCCACGGTGGCACCGACGTTGGTGCCTTTGCTGTCGTCGAAATACTCCACACCGTTCAACACGGTGACGGCTTCCACGCGGTGGGGTTCGCCTTGGTATTCGCGCAAACCAAACAACATGGGGGCCAAATCACCACCGGCGCAACCAGCCAGCGCTAAGGCAGCCAATGCATTCAAGGCGTTGTGACGGCCACGGATGCGCAGCGCATCAGCAGGCATCAAGCGTTGGATGTGAATTTCTTCTTCGTCGTCTTTGCGACGCTTGCGCGTCTCGTCGGCTTCTAGCGCACGCACCAACCAGGTCATGCCATTGACGGTTTCAATGCCGTAGTCCCCAGGACGTTGTGGCAAGTCGCCACCAAAGGTGATGTGCGCGCGAACTTGCGGTTTTTGCAACTTGACGCGAATTGGCTCTGGCAGCATGGCCATCACACCTGCGTCTTCGCGGTTGAGCACCAGCACGCCTTGTTTGCCAAAGATGCGGGCCTTGGCGGCGGCATAGCCGTCCATGCTGCCGTGCCAATCGAGGTGATCTTGTGTGAGGTTGAGCACGGTGGCCGCTGTTGGCTCGAAGTTGTCCACGCCTTCCAACTGAAAGCTCGACAACTCCAACACCCACACTTGCGGCAGATACGGGTGGTCTGCGGGGGGTGGTGGGGGTGGCACCAACGGTGGCAAGTCCACTTCGAAGGGCTCGTCATCCACGGGAGCTTCTGCTGTTGCGTCTGTTGGCTGCTCGGCTTCTGTGCCGGTCAATGCCATTTGCGAAGCGGCATCGCTGTCAGCTGCCGCCTCTTGCGCCAACGCTTCTTCGGCTTCGAGTGCCATTTGGGCGGCTTGAGCGGCTGCGGCTTTTTCTTTGGCTTCGGCCTCTGCACGCGCTTGTTCAGCCACAGCTTCGTCTGCGGCAAGTGCTGCTGCTTCTTGCGCGGCAATCACGTCAGCCGCCGCTTGTTCTTCGGTGGCTTTGTCCAATGTGTGCGACAAGGTGTCAAGCAAGGTAGGGCCAATGTTGCCGGCCACGGCCACGCGCTTGCCAGCTCGTTCCAACAACTGCCCCGTCAACGATGTGACGGTGGTTTTGCCATTGGTACCGGTGATGGCCAACACCTTGGGGTGATAGGCCATGCTGGTTTGCAAATCGCTGAGTGCTTGTGCAAACAAGGTCAACTCGGTGCCCACCCACAAACCGGCGGCCACAGCGGCGTTCCACACAGGGGCCACAGACTCGGGGCTCAGACCTGGGCTCTTGAACACCGCGCGTACATCTTGGCCTTCGACCAAGCTGGCTTCAAACGCGCCATGCACAAAGGTCACTTGCGGCAACTCAGCGCGCAACGCTGCCAAATGCGGTGGCTCGGCACGCGTGTCCACGACTTGCACTTGCGCGCCATTGCGAACGCACCAACGCGCCATCGCCAGACCGGAATCACCCAAGCCCAGAATCAGCACCGATTGGTTGTGGAGTTGCTGCATCGTCTTATCTCAACTTCAAGGTAGACAGACCCACCAAGCACAGCAGCATGGTGATGATCCAAAAACGCACGACGACTTGGGTTTCTTTCCAGCCGCTCTTTTCAAAGTGGTGATGCAAAGGCGCCATCTTCAAAATGCGACGGCCTTCGCCATATTTCTTCTTGGTGTATTTGAAGTACGTCACTTGCAGCATGACCGACAAGGCCTCGACCACGAAGATGCCGCCCATGATGGCCAGCACAATTTCTTGACGCACGATCACCGCAATCGTGCCCAGCGCACCACCCAAAGCGAGCGCACCCACGTCACCCATGAACACTTGGGCTGGGTGTGTGTTGAACCACAAGAACGCCAAACCCGCGCCCGCCATGGCGGCACAGAAAATCATCAACTCGCCCGAGCCAGGGATGTAGGGGAACAACAAGTATTTGGAATACACAGAGCTGCCGGTGACGTAGGCAAACACGCCCAAGGCCGAGCCCACCAGTACCACAGGCATGATGGCCAAGCCATCCAAACCGTCAGTCAAATTCACCGCGTTGCTAGAGCCAACGATGACCAAGTAGGTCATGATGACGAAACCAAACACGCCCAATGGATAGGTCACTTCTTTGAAGAAAGGCAGCATCAGGCCAGCCTTAGGAGGCAAATTCACATCAAAGCCCGACTTCACCCATGAGTAGAACAACTCCATCACACGGAAGTTACTGCTCTCGGAAATGCTGAACACCAAATACAAAGCGGCCACCAAACCGATGATGGATTGCCACATGTATTTTTCGCGTGAACGCATGCCTTCTGGGTCTTTGTTGACGACCTTGCGCCAATCGTCCACCCAGCCAATGGCGCCGAAACCAAAAGTGACGATCATCACGATCCACACAAAGCGGTTGGACAAATCAGCCCACAGCAAGGTGGACACTGCGATGCCGATCAAGATCAACACACCACCCATGGTGGGCGTGCCGCTCTTGGCCAAATGCGATTGCATGGCGTATTCGCGGATGGGTTGACCAATCTTCAAAGCGGCCAAACGACGAATCACGGCGGGACCGGCAATCAAGCCAATCAACAACGCTGTCAACGCAGCCATCACCGCACGGAACGTGAGGTACTGAAACACGCGGAAGAAACCAAATTCTGGCGAGAGGGTTTGCAGCCATTGGGCCAGGGTTAGCAGCATGGCGTCGTTTCCTTTTTGTTGTGGTCGTGACAGGCGTTGATCGCATCGATCACACGCTCCATCTTCATGAACCGTGAGCCTTTGACCAACACGCTGCCGAGTTGTGGCAACAGTTGCATCACGCGTTGGTTCAACGCGTCGATGTCGCTCAGGTGCTGGGCATTGGCACCACAGGCCTTGGCCGTGTGTGCCGCCAAGTCACCCAAGCACAGCACGTGGTCAATGCCCATCTGTGCGGCATGCAAGCCCACTTCTTGGTGGAACTCAGGGCCTTGTGTGCCCACTTCGCCCATGTCGCCCAACACCAGCAAACGCGGCGCGGGTAACTCGGCCAGCACGTCGATGGCGGCGCGCACGGAATCGGGGTTGGCGTTGTAGGTGTCGTCCACCACCGTGATGTCGCGGCCTTGGCACTGAATGCCAAAGGCGCGTGAGCGGCCTTTGACAGGCTCGAAACTGTGGAGGCCTTGTGCAATCACATCGAGCGACACACCTGCCGCCAAAGCACACGCAGTGGCTGCCAACGCATTGCCCACGTTGTGACGGCCTGCGATGTGCAGCTGTGTGCGCAACACGCCAGCGGGCGTTTGTGCCTCCACGGCCCAGTGGTCGTTCAACCAATCGGCTTTGAGCAACTGCACTTCGGCGTTGTCAGCTGTGTTGGCGCTCATTGAGAAACGCATGCAAGCACGGTTACCTGCCAAGCTTTGCCACAAGGCGCTGTAGGCGTCATGCGCGGGGAAAACGGCTACGCCGTGTGCAGGCAAGGCTTTGATGGCTTCGCCGTTTTCTTGTGCCACGGCTTCTACCGTGGCCATGAACTCTTGGTGCTCGCGCTGGGCGTTGTTCACCAACGCCACGGTGGCTTGTGTCATGTCGGCCAAACCTGCGATTTCGCCGGGATGGTTCATGCCCAACTCCACCACCGCAGCGCGGTGATGTGCGCGCAGGCGCAGCAGGGTTTGCGGCACACCTATGTCGTTGTTCAAATTACCTTGCGTGGCCAAAGCGCCGTCACCCAAACCTGCACGCAAGATGCTGGCAATCATTTGTGTGACGGTGGTTTTGCCGTTGCTGCCCGTGACGGCAATGACGGGCAAGTTGAATTGACTGCGCCAGCCTTTGGCCAGTTGACCCAAAGCAACGCGTGTATCTGGAACTTCAACACCTGCCAATTTGGCAGCGTCTAAACCGTGGTGCGCCAAAGCGGCGGTAGCACCACTGGTTGCCACTTGGGGCAAAAAGTCATTCGCGTCAAGGCGCTCGCCCTTCAAGGCGACAAACAAGTCACCGGCTTGGCAGGTGCGGCTGTCGGTATTAACGCGTTCAATGGTCAAACCCGCATCGCCGTGCAACTGCGCGGAGGTCAGCCACTGGCTGATTTGTTTCAGGCTGAGGTTCATGTCAGACATGCGCGCCCCTCTGCGCCAAGGCATCACGTGCGTGCTGCACATCGCTGAACGGGTATTTGACGCCTGCGATTTCTTGGTAATCCTCGTGACCTTTGCCCGCCACTAACACCACATCTTGGGCGCGTGCGCGCTGCACCGTTTGTGCAATGGCTTGCGCGCGGTCAGCAACCACGATGGTCTTGGCAGCGTTCTGCAAGCCTGCCAACATGTGATTCAAAATTGTTTGCGGGTCTTCGCTGCGCGGGTTGTCGCTGGTCAGCACCACGTGCTGTGCATGTTGCTCTGCCGCAGCCGCCATCAAGGGGCGCTTGGCGGCATCGCGGTCGCCGCCGCAACCCAACACACAGGTGAGTTCGCCGCCGCGCGATTGAGCCAATGGCAACAAGGCTTGCACCGCTTGCGCCACCGCATCAGGCGTGTGCGCATAGTCAATCACCACCAACGGCTCACCAGCTTCACCGACGGTCTGCATACGCCCCGGCACAGCGGGCAACACGCGGCACGCTTGCACGGCGTCAGTCAAGCTGTATCCCAAAGCGCGCAGGCAGGCGATCACGCCCAACACATTACTCACGTTGTAGAGGCCCACCAGTTGGGTTTCCAACGCATAAGCCTCTTCGCCTTCAAGTACTTCAAAGCACAAGCCTCTTGCGCCGTGCTGAATGTGACGCGCCACGATGTGTTGCACACCTGACGTTGCATTAGCGATGCAAGACACTGTCCACACACGCACATCGCCACGCGCTTGCAGTTGTGCGGCCAAGGCTGCACCTTGTGCATCGTCGATATTCACCACTGCAGCTTGCAAACCCGCCCAGCTAAACAAAGCCAGCTTGGCTTGCCAGTAGCTGGCCATGTCGCCGTGGTAATCCAAATGGTCTTGCGTGAAATTGGTGAACATGGCCACGCGCACTTGCGTGCCGTCCAAACGATGCTCAGCCAAACCAATCGATGAGGCCTCAATGGCGCAAGCCTTCACACCCGCATCGGCCATGTCGCGCAAACGCGCTTGCAACAACACGGGGTCGGGCGTGGTCATGCCGGTCACTTCAAGGTGACCCACTTCACCCACACCCAAAGTGCCCACCATGGCGCAGCGTTTACCTGCGTTTTGCAGCGCATGCGCCAGCCACCACGCGGTGGATGTTTTGCCATTGGTGCCCGTGATGGCCACCACGTCCAGCGCTTGGCTGGGTTGTTCGTAATACGCGGCAGCGATGAGACCGCTCGCCGCTTTGAGACCGTCGTAAGTGGCGATGGCTTCGCTGTCACCCCAAGAAAAGGCTTCAGCCCCCGAATGCTCGACCACACAAGCGGTGGCGCCTTGCTTCACAGCAGAAGCCACAAACTGACGGCCATCCGTCACACCACCGGGCCAGGCGATGAAGCCATCACCTGCACCCACACGGCGGCTGTCAGTGTGCAACACACCACGCACCTGGGTGTGCAACCACTGTGCGGCGTCTTGGGGGCTATGCAGTCGTTTCATCAAAACGACTCCTTCTCAACCTTGGTCACCACTTGGGGCTTGACCGCCATGTCGGGCTGCACGCCCATCATGCGCAAGGTTTGTTGCACGGTTTGGCTGAACACGGGTGCTGCCACATCGCCACCGAAGTAAGCGCCATTGGTGGGCTCGTCCACCATCACAGCCACCACGATGCGTGGGTTGTCGATGGGCGCGATGCCCACGAAGAAGCCACGGTATTTTTTGCTGGCGTAGCCCTTGCCTTCCACCTTGTGCGCGGTGCCGGTTTTGCCACCGACGGAATAGCCCATGGTTTGCGCCTTGGGCGCTGTGCCACCTTGAATGGTCACCATGTGCAACATGTTGCGAATGGCGGCGGCGTTCTGCGACGAAAACACCCGCGCACCACTGACTTGCGCTTGGTTGGTTTTCACCAAACTCATGGGCACCATTTCGCCATCGTGCGCAAACACGGTGTACGCCTGTGCCAGCTGAAACAAACTGGTGGACAGGCCATAGCCATAACTCATCGTGGCTTGCTCAATCGGACGCCATGTTTTGTAAGCGCGCACTTTGCCGGCCACTGCACCAGGAAAAGGCACTTGAGGTTTTTGTCCCAAGCCCATTTGCGTGAACACTTCCCACATATCGTGGGGCTGCATTTGCATGGCGATCTTCACCGTGCCCACGTTGCTGGATTTTTGAATCACTTCATTCACGCTCAACACACCGTGTGGGTGTGCATCGGTGATGGTGGCCGTGCCCATTTGCAATTTGCCGGGCGCGGTTTGAATCAAGGTCTCGGGCTTGACAATGCCCTTTTCCAAAGCCAAACCCACCACGAGGGGTTTCATGGTGGATCCGGGTTCAAACGTGTCGGTGAGGGCTCGGTTGCGCAGTTGCGCACCACTCAAGCTACCTCGTTTCCCCGGCGAGTAACTGGGGTAGTTGACCAAAGCCAACACCTCGCCCGTCTTGATATCGAGCACCACCACACTGCCAGCAACGGCCTTGTTGTTGACCACCGACTCTTTGATTTTTTCGTAAGCAAAGTACTGCACCTTGCTGTCAATGCTCAGTTGCAAATCTTGACCATCGACGGGCGGCACCATTTCGCCAATGTCTTCCACCACACGACCCAAGCGGTCTTTGATGACGCGACGCGAGCCGGCTTTGCCACCCAAGTCTTTGTTGAAGGTCAGCTCGACGCCTTCCTGACCCAAGTTCTCAACGTTGGTGAAGCCCACCACATGCGCCACCGACTCACCCTCGGGGTAAATGCGCTTGTACTCTTTGCGGTCGTACACGCCTTTGATCTTGAGTGCGGCAATGTCTTTGGCCACCGACTCATCGACTTGGCGCTTGAGCCACACAAAGGTTTTGTCCTCGTCTTGGAGCTTTTTATCGAGATCAGTCGCACTCATGCCCAGCAACTTAGCCAAGGCTTTGAGCTTGGCGGGGTCACGTTCGATGTCTTCTGGGTTGGCCCAAATGCTGGGCACAGGCACGCTGGACGCCAAGATGTTGCCGTGACGGTCCAAGATGCGACCGCGGTTGGCTGGCAAATCCAAAGTACGCACAAAACGCACCGTGCCTTGGCGTTTGAAGAAGGCGTTGTCAATCACTTGCACATACGCAGCGCGCGCCACCAAGCCTAAGAAGCCCGCGGCAATGACAGCCACGATGAACTGGCTACGCCAGATGGGCGTCTTACTGGCGAGCAAGGGGCTAGAGGTGTATTGCACGCTGCGGCTGCTCATGGGCGAACCTCCGCAGAAGCGGCACCTTGAACGGTGGCGTATTGCGTGATGGCGGGCGTGATGGTGCGCATGTGCAGTTGCTCACGCGCCAATTTTTCAACACGCAGTGGCGTGGCTTGCGCACGGCGCTCCACATCCAAGCGGTCGTTTTCAGTTTCTAAATTGCGGGCCAAGCTAGTGGCTCGGTCAATCTCGGTGGTGAGTGAACGTGACTCGTATTGCGTGCGCACCAAATACAGCGCGCTCGCCATCACGGCAATCATCAGCAAGAAGCTCACGCGACTCATGCGCCAGCTCCTAAGCGCTCAGCCACGCGCATGATGGCACTGCGTGAGCGGGGGTTACCCTCCACCTCGGCGGCGCTGGGCTTGACGCGATCAATCGCTTTGAAGTCCATCACTTTGGGAGCTGCAAACGGCGCACGGCGGTCATACACCTCACGCGAGTGTTGCGTGATGAACTGCTTGACGATGCGGTCTTCCAAAGAATGGAAACTGATCACAGCCAATCGACCTCCGGGGCGCAGCACTTGCAACGAAGCGCTTAACGCTTGTTGCAACTCCTCAAGCTCGGCATTGATGAAAATCCGAAAAGCCTGAAATGTGCGCGTTGCAGGGTCCTTGCCCGGCTCGCGGGTTTTGACCGTGTCAGCCACGAGCTTGGCCAGTTCAGAGGTGGATGTAGGCACGCCCCGTTCTTGTCGGCGAGCATCAATCGCCTTTGCAATCTGTAAAGCAAACCGTTCTTCGCCATATTCACGTATCACCTCCGCGATGTGTTGGACTTCCGCCTCGGCCAGCCACTCGGACACGCTTTGGCCACGTGTGGTGTCCATGCGCATGTCCAAAGGACCGTCGTTTCGAAAAGAGAAACCGCGTGCTGGGTTGTCGATCTGGGGTGAGCTCACCCCCAAATCCATCAGCACGCCGTCGATCGAGCCCGCGTCCAACTCGCCCAAGTGCGTGAAGCCTTGGTGACGAATCGAGAAACGCGGGTCTTGAATTTGTTCGGCCGCTGCAATTGCATCGAGGTCTTTGTCGAATGCAATCAAACGGCCCTTGGGCGAAAGCTTGGACAAGATGAGACGGGAATGCCCGCCACGACCAAAGGTCGCGTCCACATATGTACCGTCCGGCTTGATGTCGAGGGCGTCGACAGCTTCGCTGAGTAGGACGGTGGTGTGCAGCCATGGCGTATCCACCGTCATCCTTTAAAAAGAAAATTCCTTGAACACATCGGGCATGTCGCCCTGCATGGCTTGGGCTTCTTGCGCCTCGTAGGTCGCCTTGTCCCAAAGTTCAAAGTGGTTACCCATGCCAAGCAGCATGGTGTCTTTGCTGATACCCGCTGCGGTGCGCAGCTCGGGCGAGATGAGGACACGGCCTGTGCCATCCATCTCCACATCCATCGCGTTGCCCAAGAAGATGCGTTTCCACCATTGCGCGCTCATCGGCAGCGCGGCAATGCGTTCACGGAACTTTTCCCACTCGGGACGCGGGAAGACCATCAAACAGCCGTGGGGGTGACGTGTGATGGTGAGCTGCCCAGCCGCAGTCGCGCTCAAGACGTCGCGATGCCTGGTTGGCACCGACAGACGGCCTTTGGCGTCGAGACTCAGCGATGAAGCACCCTGAAACACGTTGGCGACCCTTTTTCCACAAACAAATCAACAAAACAACAGCGGCAAAAGCACCAAAGGCACTTTTCACCACTTAATTGCACTTATTTGCACTGTAGCAGGAAAACGAGTTCTGAACGCCTAAATTTGGGATTTTTTCAATGAAATCAACAACTTACGGCGATTTTAACATCCACACCAAGGGTTAAAAATCGTTATAAATGAAGCACTTAGCAAGGGCACTAAAAGTGGGTTATGAAGAGAAAAAGGCATAAAAAAAGCAGGCTAGGTAGCCTGCTTTTTGATGATTTTTGGCGTTTAGACCATCAATCTCCGAACATACGCTGCTTGATTTCGCGACGTTCTTGCGCTTCCAGCGACAAACTGGCAGTAGGACGGGCCAACAAACGGCCCACACCGATGGCTTCACCGGTCTCGTCGCAGTAGCCGTAGTCACCGCTGTCGATGCGTTGGATGGATTGCTCAATCTTCTTGAGCAACTTGCGTTCACGGTCGCGTGTGCGCAATTCCAAGGCGTGTTCTTCTTCAATCGTGGCGCGATCAGCAGGATCAGGCACGACCACGGTGTCTTCACGCAGATGTTCGGTGGTTTCGCTGGCATTGCTCAGCACTTCGTTTTTCAACTGAACGAGCTTGAGGCGGAAAAATGCCATTTGAGTGTCATTCATGTACTCGCTGTCGGGCATGGCGATAATTTCGGCATCAGTCAGTTGGTCGGCCGTTTTGGTCTTCCAGTTATTAGCGAGCTTGGCGTCTTTTTTAGGTATCACAGGAACAATGGTTGGAGCAGAGGGTGCCGTCATCGGCATAAAGCTGTTCTTGGCTGCGTTGGACGCAACCACTTGAGCTGGCGGGGGTGGAACCAAAGCTGCCATCTTGGCAGCTCTGGAGTTTTTCTTGTGCACCACAGGGGTGTAGCCAGGAATGATGGGCGTCACGTGCACGATGGGTGCAGGCGCGGCCACCACTTTGACTTTGGGTTCTTTGGCAGGCTTGGCCGCTTTGACCACAGCCGCTTTGGCGGGTGCGGGCTTTGCAGCAGGCGCCTTCTTGACAGGTACAGCCTTGACGACTGGTTTAGCCACTGCTTTGGTTACAGCTTTAGGAGCCGGCTTTGGCGCAGCCTTGGTTGCAACTTTGACAGCGGGTTTAGCCGCCGCCTTTTTAGCCACAGGTTTGGCGGCGACTTTGACCGTTTTTGCCGGCGCTTTGGTGGTCTTGGCAGGCGCCTTCACCACTTTGGCAGGTGCTTTTTTAGCCACAGCTTTTTTAACAGGTGCAGCAGCCTTCTTAGCGACCACCTTTTTAGGCACAGCCTTAGGAGCGGTTGGCTTTTTAGCAGGCACCTTTTTGGCGACCACCTTCTTCGCGGCCGCTTTCACTGGTGCAGCCTTCTTAGCCACGGGCTTAGCCGCTGGCTTGGCAGACTTTGCGGGGGTCTTCACCGCCACAGGTTTTTTCACAACTTTCTTCGCAACCGCTTTGGGCGTTGCCGCTGTTTTAGCCGCTTTTTTAGCGGGAACAGGCTTCTTAGAAGCGGTTTTCTTGGATTTAGCGTTCACTGTGGGTCTCCTGGCTGCCCCAGACGGCACGGGTGTGCTGGCAGGGTCTGGCGCGCGGGATTGTAGCCACAAACCCCAAGGCTTTATCAAATTAGCAAAAACTAACAAAATTCATTAAACCAATGATTGGTCAAGGCCTTGAATCAAGATGTCTTTGGGCAGATCAATACCGATGAACACCATCTTGCTGACGCGCTCTTCGCCTTCGGCCCAATCAGGGCCCAAATCGCTGCCCATCAACTGGTGCACACCTTGGAAGATCACCTTCTTTTCGGTGCCCTTCATATTCAGCACGCCTTTGTAGCGCAGCATCTTGGGGCCATAGATGTTGACGATGGCCCCAAGGAAGTCTTCCAACTTGGCGGGGTCGAACTGACGCTTGGACTTGTAGACAAAGCTCTTCACGTCATCGTCATGGTGGTGATGATGGCCGTGGTTGCAGTGCTCGTCGTGCACATGGTCATGGTCGCAATGCGCGTGGTCATGGCCGTGACCGTGGTCGTGTGCATGGTCGTGCTTGTGGGAAGGATGGTCGCAGTGCTCGCCATCGTGGTGGTGGTGGTGGTCGTCGTCCGACAAGAAGTCAGGATCGATGTCGAGCTTGGCGTTCAGGTTGAAGCCGCGCAGGTCAAACACCTCAGCCAACGACACCTCACCAAAGTGCACCACTTTTTGTGGGGCACGTGGGTTCATGTGCTTCAGACGGTGTTGCAAGGCATCCAGTTCAGCAGGTGACACGAGGTCAGCCTTGCTGATGAAGATTTGATCGGCAAAGCCCACTTGGCGGCGCGCTTCTTGGCGGTCGTTCAGCTGCTGAGCGGCGTGTTTGGCGTCGACCAAAGTCAAGATGGAGTCGAGCAAGAAGCTTTCGGCAATCTCGTCGTCCATGAAAAAGGTTTGTGCCACGGGGCCGGGGTCGGCCAAGCCGGTGGTTTCAATCACCACGCGGTCAAAGTCGAGCAAGCCTTTGCGCTTTTTGGCGGCCAACAGTTGCAGCGTGGTGCGCAAATCTTCGCGGATCGAGCAGCACACGCAGCCGTTGTTCATCTGAATGATTTGCTCGTTGGTGTCAGACACCAAGATTTCGTTGTCGATGTTTTCTTCGCCAAACTCGTTTTCGATGATGGCGATTTTTTGGCCGTGGGCCTCAGTCAGCACGCGCTTGAGCAAGGTGGTTTTGCCCGAGCCCAAAAAGCCGGTCAGGATGGTGGCGGGGATCAACATAGAAGAGAAGCCTTATTTCTGAACGTTTCAATCAACTCGATATTGTGGCCGACTTGGGTTTTTCAACCAGCTCAGCGGCTTTAACAACCACCAAACCCTTGAGGTATTCGCCCTCGGGGAAGGTCAGCGTCATCGGATGGTCGGGCGCACCTTGCATGCGTTCGCTGATGTAGCCATCGCACGGCGCATCGATGCCTGCGGAGGCAATGATTTTGTGGAACAAGTCCGCGCTGATGCCGCCCGAACAGCTGTAGGTGAACAGCACGCCGCCCGGCTCTAGCAGCTTGAACGCCAAGCGGTTGATGTCTTTGTAAGCGCGCGCCGCGCGGTCGGCATGGGCAGCAGACGGTGCGAACTTCGGGGGATCAAGCACGATGGCGTCAAACGTACGGCCTTCTTGAATGAATTGGCGCAAGGACGCGTTCACATCGGCATCCATCATCGTGGTGCGTGCGGCGTCAAAGCCGTTCAGTGCCACGTTGGCTTTGGCCAATTCAATCGCGGGGCCAGATGAGTCAATCGACGTCACATGCGCCGCACCGCCTGCCAAAGCGGCCACGGTAAAGCCGCCTGTGTAGCAATAGCAATTGAGCACGCGCTGAAACTGCAAACGCTTGGCGTAATCGGCAAACTTCTTGCGGCTGTCGCGTTGGTCCAAATAAAACCCGGTCTTGTGCCCCTCGGCCACGTCGAGCGACAGCTGCCAATCGTGCTCGCGCAGCACCAAGCCCGTAGCGCCCTCGCCGCGCAGCCAACCCGTCACCTCGGGCAAGCCTTCGAGCTTGCGCACGTTGGAGTCTGAGCGTTCGTAGAGTTTGGTGAGGCCTGTTTGCGCCAGCAACTCGTCGGCAATCACGCTCTTCCAGCGCTCGGTACCGCACGATAAAAACGAGGCCACCAAGATGTCGTCGTAGCGGTCCACGATGAGACCAGGTAAACCATCGGACTCGCCATGGATCAGACGCACACCGTTGCTTTGAATGTCAAACCGGCTGCGCGCTGCAATGGCACGGGCGATAGAGGCTTTGAAGAACGACGCGTCAATGCGCTGGCCTTCGTCAAAACTCCAAATGCGCGCACGAATTTTGGATTCGGGGCTGAACGAGGCCCAGCCGAGGAACTTGCCATCGTTGGCTTCGACCCGCACGGTTTCACCCGCGTCACCGCTGCCTTTGGCAATGGCGCTGTCAAAAATCCACGGGTGGCGGCGCAAGGCAGAACGCTCTTTGCCTTCTCTTAGCTTGATTGTTTTCATTGACTCGATTGTCGTTTGAGTCGTTGGTGGTTTGCGGCTGGCTTGTCTGTTTATTTCTTTGGCGTTCGTTGCGTTTATGAGTCAACTGCCCCACCCCTGACTTGGGCCGAAGCAGCAACAAAGAAGCGTTACTTCTTCCGAGCCCGAGGATGCGCAGAGTCATACGCCTGCGCCAAATGCTGAAAGTCCAACCGCGTGTACACCTGCGTGGTCGTGATGTTGGCGTGTCCCAGCAGCTCTTGCACCCCGCGCAAATCTTGGCTCGACTGCAACACATGACTGGCGAACGAGTGGCGCAGCATGTGTGGGTGCACGGGCGTGGACAAACCCGCTTTCAAGCTGCGCTGACGCAAGCGCTGCCACACGGCTTGCGCGGTCAGGCGTGCGCCGTTGCGACCAATGAACATCGCGGTTTGTTCGGCAGTGGCGGGTGTGAGGCCTTGGTCGCGCACCGCGACCCACGCTTGCATGGCCTCTAGCGCTTTACCACCCACGGGCACGCTGCGGCGCTTGCTGCCTTTGCCAAGCACGTGGGCTTCGCCGCCTTCAAAGTCAATCCAGCCTTTGGCTTGTGCGCCGGCTTGCACGTCCAGGCCCACCAGCTCGCCCACACGCAGGCCGCAGCCGTACAGCAGCTCCACCAGCGCGGCGTCGCGACACTCTAGCCACGGATCGGTGGCGTCGGGGGCGGCGTGGTATTCGGCCAGTTGCACGGCATCGTCCACGCTCAGGGCTTTGGGCAAGGGCTTTGGGGCTTTGGGGGCGCGCACGTCTTGCACGGGGTTGTTGCTGACCAAGCCTTGACGACCCAGCCACACATAAAAACCGCGCCAACCTGAGAGGATGAGCGCAATGCCGCGCCCACTGCGGCCACCGCTGTGCATCTGCGCCACCCAGCGGCGGATGTGCGTGCTCTGCACCGCGTCTAGCGCCACGTTGGCTTGGGCGGCGTAATCGGCGAGTTTTTCTAGATCTAGGGTGTAGAGCGTGACCGTGCGCTCGGCCAAGCGCTTTTCAAAGCGAACGTGGTCGAGGTAGCGGGCGACCAAGTCCATGTGTGCTTATCGCAGGTGCGACAGCGCCGCGCTGGCCAAGTCACCCATGCGTTCGATGATGGTGGTTCCCATGCCTTCGTAGTAGCGCTGTGGGTCGGGCGAGGCCAAGACCAACAAACCAATCACCGGTTGCTCGGCAGCGGTTTGTGGCGTGTCTTCGGGGCGTGTGGCGCGCAGGGCAATGAAGGCCACCGACTGCGCAGCAGCGGGGTCAGCCAGCCACTGCACGGCGTCGAAGTTGTTGTTGATGCCCACGTAGGGCTTCGTCAATGAAGCGGCGAAGTCTTTGATGGGGTCGATCACGCTTTGCGCAAAAGGCTCAATTTTGAAGTCCTCGCGCACATCCCACACCTTGATGGCCACTTGCGGCACCATGAAGTCGTGTTGGATATGGTCGGCGATGGTGTGTGGCAAATCGCGCGCGTTGTTGGTCATCAACAAGGTTTTGACCCAGCGCTGCATGCGCTCAATCAGCACCTCGTTTTCTGTGCCGTGGCGCATCATGTCCATCATGCGCAGCTCGAGGGCGCGAATCTTCTCGCGCATCATTTCGGCTTGGCGCTCTTGCAAGCTCACCGCGCGGTGGCTGTGTGGGCTGGTCAGCTTGACGGCTGAGAGCAGCTCGGCATGGCGTTCAAAAAAATCAGGCGTGTTCACCAAAAAATTGGCGATGTCGTCTTCGGTGATGGGGTTCATGGCTGAGTTCGTCATAGGGTGTCCGGAATGGTAATTTCGCCGTTGAAAACGGTGGTGGCTGGGCCGGTCATGCGCACAGATGTGTCGCCGCCCTGCCATTCGATGGTGAGTGTGCCGCCGTGGGTTTGCACGGTCACGCGTGGATCCAGCAAGCCCCAGCGAATGCCGGTGACCACCGCCGCGCAAGCGCCGGTGCCACACGCCAAGGTTTCGCCCGCACCGCGCTCGAACACACGCAAGCGCACGGCGTTGCGGCTGAGCACTTGCATGAAGCCTGCGTTCACGCGCTTAGGAAAAGCGGCATGGTTTTCAATCAAGGGGCCTTGCGCCAGCACGGGGGCGGTGTCCACATCGGCCACCACTTGCACGGCGTGCGGGTTACCCATGGAGACCACGCCCACCTTCACGGTGTCGCCGTTGCTCAGGGCCAGTTGCCACGTGGTGTCGTTCACGGCCGTGGCGTGTGCGGCAGCAAACGGCACTTGGGGCAAGTCAAACACGGGCGCGCCCATGTCGACCGTCACTTGGCCGTCTGGCATTTCTTGCAGCGTGATGACACCGCCGTGCACTTTGACGCGCACCGTGGTTTTGTCGGTCAGTCCTTGTTCGCGCACAAAGCGCACGAAGCAGCGCGAGCCGTTGCCGCACTGTTCCACCTCACCGCCATCGGCGTTGTGGATGACGTATTCAAAGTCCACGTCAGGCTGCGGCGCGGGGCGCACGGTCAAGATTTGATCTGCGCCTACGCCAAAGTGGCGGTCGGCCAGAAAACGGTAGTGGGCGGGCGTGAGGTTCAAACGCTGGGTGGTCTCGTCCAAGACCACGAAGTCATTGCCTGCGCCCTGCATTTTGGTAAAGCGAATTCGCATGGGGTGATTATCGGGCACGCCGAGCGTGTGCATGCAGGCACTGCCAATGGATGTCGCTGAGTGGTCAGGCTTTTCACGCGCTTGCGTTTATGCTCGCAGCCTCTTTTCAAACAAACACCTGACTCACATGCGCATTCCTGCCTGGACCCCTGAACAAAAACACCAACCGCAAGATTTGGTGGACGCCATCCTCGCCCGTCGCGGCGGTGAACTGATGAACCTTGACCGCGCTTTGCTTTGGAGCGAGCCTGTGGCCCGCGGCTGGAATGTGTATTTGAAAAACGTGCGCACCGGCCTATCCACCAGCCGCAAGCTGTGCGAACTGGGCATTTGCACCGTGGCTTTGTTGACCGGCGCCAAGTACGAGTACCACCACCATGCGCCCGACTTCCTCACTGCAGGCGGCACACAAGACCAGCTAGACGCTTTGAACCGCGTGGTGCAAGGCGATCCACGTCAACCCGTGACCGATGCCGCGTTGGGCGACGTTGAGCGCTTGGTGGTTCAATACGCTGCGCAAATGACGCGCGATGTCAAAGTCGAAGACGGCCTGTTTGCAGCCTTGCAAGCGCGTTTCACCACCACAGAGCTGGTCGAACTCACCACGGCCATTGCCACCTACAACATGGTGGCTCGCTTCTTGGTGGCTTTGCAAATCACGCCTGATGGCGAAGCACCACGCTAAGCACGGCGACGTTCAACTGCCACAACAAAAAAGCCACCCAACGGGTGGCTTTTTTGTGGGTAAACACATTTGAGAAATTAATCTGCCTTGATGTTGTTGTCCTTCACGACCTTGGACCAGATGTTCATTTGCTTGTCAATGAACGTGCTGGCTTGCACCACGCTACCGCCCATGATGTCGATGCCTTGCGCATCCAGCTTCTTGGCCACTTCAGGGTTTTTCAACACTTTGTTGAGTTCTTCGTTCATGCGTTTGACGATGTCTGGTGGCGTCTTTGCAGAGGCCAAGACAGCCCACCATGCCGGCGCTTCAAACCCGGGATAACCGTTTTCGGCGATGGTTGGCACGTTGGGCAGGTCAGCCGCGCGCTTGGTGGTGGTCACGGCTAAAGGGCGCATGCGACCACTGTCAATGTGGGGTTTGGTCACAAACACCGAACCAACCGACAAAGGCACGTGGCCCGCGACGGCATCACTCATCATGGGGCCGCCGCCTTTGTAAGGCACATGCGTCCATTCCACATGGGCGTCCTTACCCAACAAGGCCATGGCCAAATGGCCCAAGCTGCCGTTGCCAATCGAGCCGAAGCTCACGTTCTTTTTAGCTTTCGCCGCGGCAATGACATCGGCGAAAGTTTTGTATTCGGAATTCACGTGGGTCGCCAGCACCATGGGCGAAGTGCCCACCAACACCAAGGGAACCAAATCTTTCTTGCTGTCAAACGGCATGCTGGGGTTCAGGCTGGGGTTCACGCCGTGTGTGTCAAACACCACGGCAAAGGTGTAACCGTCGGCCGGCGCTTGCACCACGGCCGCTGTGCCAATGACGCCCGAGGCACCGCCACGGTTTTCCACAATCACGGTCTGGCCCAACTGCTGTTGCAACGGCTGCGCAATGATGCGGGCCACTTGGTCCACAGAGCCACCGGGTGGGAACACCGCCACCAACTTGATCGGTTGCTTGCTTGGCCATGCTTGCGCAACGGCCAGCTGCGGCACGCTGAGGGCGGCCAAAGTCAGGGCCAAGCCCAGCGCGGTTTTGAAAGTGCGTCGTTGCATCCAGAAGTCTCCTAAACAATTTGTCTAAGTCAAATTGTTGATGCAAGCGAGCCTCAAATTCATGCGGCTTTTACGCAAGGGTAAACACTCATAAACCCCCATTTCTTAGGCTTCTTCATAATGTGCCCATGGTCCGCTCTACCCAACTCCTTCACCCTCATCAAGAACCCGCGCGCATCTTGCCTGCCGCCACCGTGCTGTTGCTGCGCGATGGCCCACAAGGCTTAGAAGTGCTGATGACCCGCCGCTCCATGACCGCCAGCTTTGCACCCGGTGCCTATGTGTTTCCGGGCGGGGGCATTGACGCCGCAGATGCGCTGGCTCACCCGCACGCCAAACGCCGCGCCACGCAAAGCGACTTGCACCTGACCCAAGCCATCGCGGCCATCCGCGAAAGCTTTGAAGAACTGGGCATTTTGCTGGCCCGCCACGCCAACGGGAAAATGGCCAACGCCGCAGACATTGCCGCGCTGGACCGTCATGCAGCCCAAGGCGAATTTGCGCAGCAATGCGCCACACACGGATTGACACTGGCCGCCGACGAGGTGTTTGTGTTGGCCCACTGGATCACCGACCGCGACCTGCCTCGCCGTTTTGATGTGCCCTTTCTCGTGGCGCGCATGCCCGATGCACAAACGCCCGTCGCTGACGAAAAAGAACAATTCGAACCCGTGTGGGTACGCCCTGCCGATGCTTTGACTCGCCACGCTGAAGGCAACTTTTTCATCATCTACCCCACCATCCGCACGCTAGAGCGTCTGCAAAGCTACGTCACGGTGGACAGCGTGTTGGCCGATTGCGCCAGCGAACAACCTTGGTTCACCAGCTGCCCACGCGCCGGCTGGTTGGGCGGCAAAGAAGCCCGCTACATGGAGCACGAAGCGCCCTTTGGCGAACTCGCCCTCACCTGCCCCGACGGGCAAATGCTGCACCACCTCGATTGGGTGACCGACCAAACCGTGCTGCTGCTGAAAAACGTGCAACGCCTCACCGCCCCCAACCCCGGCGTGATGACCGGTCCGGGCACCAACAGCTATTTGGTGGGTGACCCCGACACGGGCTACGCCGCCATCGACCCCGGCCCCGCTGACACCGAACACATAGACCGTTTGTGGCGCGCTGCGGGCGGCAACATTCGCTACATCGTGTGCACCCACTCGCACCCTGACCACTCACCCGGTGCGGCCCCGCTTCAAGCCTTGTGCGAACAGCACGGCCACAAGCCCCCTATCTTGGGACTCGCCTCACAGCCCACCGCACGCGCACACAGCGCCTTCACCCCTGACCGCGAGCTGGATGATGGTGAGTGTTTGGTGTTGCAAGGCTCAACCGTCACGCACACACTGCGAGTCATCCACACCCCTGGCCACGCAGCCAACCACCTGTGCTTGGTGCTGGAAGAAGATGGCTTGTTGTTCAGTGGCGACCATGTGCTCAACGGCAGCACCACCGTCATCGACCCGCCCGACGGCAACATGCACGACTACTTGAACTCACTCGACAAACTGTTGGCCGCGTGTGAACAAGACCGCATCGACTTCGTCCTGCCCGCCCACGGGTATGTGTTGGGCAATCTGTGGGATGAGCCGCATGATGCGCGTGCGTGCATCACGCACCTCAAAGCGCATCGCCTCAAACGCGAAGCCAAGATTTTGAGGGTCATGCAACAACACCCCGAAGGCAGCATGGACGATTGGGTCAAGCTGGCCTACGACGATGTGCCACCACGCTTGTGGCCTGTGGCCATGCGTTCGTTGTTGGCGCATGTGGAGCGTATTCGGTCCTTAGGCTGAAGTCACGATCAGCGCTTGCCATGCAGCAAAGCGATGTTCATCTCTGCTGACAACGTGCTGGCATAAAACTTCTCGATCATCTCGACCGATGTGCGCGCGTTTCTAGCCAAAGTTAACAAATCAATGTTGCCGCCATAAATCAACCGAAACGTGATGGCCGTATGCCGCAAACTGTAAAGTGTTCGTTCCGTGCCATGGGGACCTTGCTTGAGATCTAACTCTCTCAAAATCCAATTGAACAACCAGCCGATGATGTCAAGCATCAACCGTCGGTTTCGTTCCTCTGGAAAGAACACATAGTCATCGGGTAGGCCAAACCCCTGCTCTTTTTGTTGCTGCAAAACTCGTTCGTAAATACCCACCGCAGAAGGCAAGCTAACCATCGGCGCTTTGTGCCGCTTAACTTCAGGCAGTGTCAGTCGCAAATAATTGAAACTGCCTTTCACCACCTCAACATGTTTATTTTTGAGTTGTCGAATATCACCGGGTCTGACAAATGTATAGACCATGAAACGAATCAGGGCGTTCATGGACTCGGGCATTTGCTGGTATTTCTTTTTGATCCAAGGACGCTTGCCATCACCCCAATTCGTAAACGCTACACCTCGAAGCGTCTTCGCCCTCCTCAAGATAGCGCGGTATTCGGTCACCGTGAACGCGCCACGCGAATTGGGTGGTGATTTGATCTTTGGAAACAGCGGATGTTTATCGATCAACTCTTTACGCAGCAACAAGCGCAACAGCTTTCGCATCAACGCGATGTAGCCAACAATTGTTGGTGGCGCCAGCTTTTTCTCAGTTAAAAAACTAACGAATGCCTCCATCGTTTCGGTCTTGATTTGCCTCAACGTGCAAGTCTTTAAAAAATCAAACACCAACCCTTCCAAACGACCTTTGGTCATCAAAAATGACCCCAGCGTGATCTCATCTCGGCACAAACGCTCTTGCTCCGTCGCCAACACCTCTTGAATCAAATCATGCAAAAGCCGCTGATTTTCTATGTAGGCTGACATCTCATCCAACACTGGCAGAACGCCTCGTTCATTCACAACACCACGCATTTTTAGATCCGCATAAAAATGCTGCGCTAACAACTCAGCCTCTCGCTTCTCTGTCGTTTTCAAACTTTTAACAATGTACTTGCCGTGGTTGAACAAACGCACCTGCCAATACTTACTTCCCGCGATTCGAAAAATCTTGAGTTTTTCGGGCAACCCTTGCACCTGCGAAAAACTCTGCTTGATGGGCGAATTGCGTGCCTTCGGAATAAAAAAATAATCTTCGTTGGCTGGGGTTTGGGTGAGCATTTTTGATTTTTCAAAACAAGGATGAAGGGTGTACGTAGTTCGTAACTCTGGAAAGTTATGAACACGCAAATCCTAGGAAAAATCATTAACCCTGACAGAGACTTAATTCATCAGATGGCTTAGCAGTGGCAATAACCCTCGTTGCTATCGCAGCACTCGCAGCCTTCGGCGCACAAGCTCAATCTTCTGTGTCTTTAACCGGCAACATCGACCTCGGCTACGCCGTGACAACTGAAAAAGGCAGCAGCACTGCTGTTAACACTAACGAAGTTGCAGCTGATGCAACTACACGTAAGCAATCACGTCCATTGGGTAACGGCGCTGAAGGCTGGACTTCTAGCCAAGTCGTGATGACTATCAATGAAGACATCGGTGGCGGCGTGAAAGCTGGCTACGTGTTGGACATGAACCTGAGCTCATGGGGCGCTGGTGCTGATTCTGCAAACCAAGGTTTGGGTACACAACGCCAATCCTTCTTGTCTTTGTCTGACGCCAAGCTGGGCGAAGTACGTGCTGGCTATCAATACACACTGCAAGACCAAATCCAAGGTGGTGTCGGTCGTGCAACACCTACTGGTAACGTCGGTGGCCGTATCCAAAACTTCTCATTCAACACAGACCCTAACCGTGCAGCTTTGGCCAGCGGTAAAGTCAACCGCGAAGGTTACGAAGTTATTTCTGCTGGTAACGTTACCCGCGCAAACGCATTCCAATACGCTTCACCCGTGTTCAGCGGTTTCCAAGGTATGGTGCAATACGCAACAGTCGCTGATGACAAAACATCAACTACCGCCAATGCTGGTGGCAAGGCTGATGGCAAGTTGACTGCTGTTGCAGCGAAGTACAGCCAAGGCCCTTTGAACTTGGGTTTGGCTTATCAAGAATTGGTGTCTGATGCAGCTACCTACGGCACTGCAGCAACTAAAGATCTGAAAGTTACAACAAAAGACACGACTTTTGCTGCTAACTACGATTTCCAAGTTGCCAAAGTCTTCTTGAACACTTTCACACGCAAATCTGATGTTGCTGCTGGTACAGGAATGAACGGCACGATTGATACCAGCGCATGGGGCTTGTTCAAGAACAATGGTTCCCTCAAGCGCACAGGTACTGACTTGGGCGTGAGCGCTCCATTCGGTAAAACCACCGTATTCGCTGCGTACGGTTCAGGTAAGTACACCATCGACACAGACAATACAGGTTCTGGCGATGCAAAAATCAAAGGCCGTTTGTTGGGTGCTACTTATGACTTCAGCAAGCGTACTTCTTTGAATGCTTACTATGCATTCACAAAAGCAACTTACGAAGGTCAAGTTAACGAAGCTTCTAAAAAGAACGTTGGTTTCGGTTTGCGTCACCAGTTCTAATCCCCCCACTGGCTTAGCCAGTTAAGGATTTAAAGTCTAAAACCCCATCGCTCGCAAGAGCGGTGGGGTTTTTCATTGCGAACTCTCAAATGACATCTACGTCATACAAAACGGGAATGACACAGACGTCACGCACCTATCGTGGCGCTCTGGCTATCGTGGCGCATGCACGTGATCAACCAGAGAAATTGCCAGCCTTGCACTGCCTGTTGCGAAGGATGGCTGGATATTGAAGCGCCACCGGCCCACGCCGATTTAGGTCAAGCCTGTACACATTGCACCCGCCAAGGTTGCAGCATTTACGATGCGCGCCCCCAAGACCCTTGCCAAAGTTTCCATTGCGCTTGGCGCCAAGAGGGCACGCTGCTGCCACACAACATGCGCCCTGATTTATCAGGTGCCATCGTGATGTTGGATCAACTGGAGTGGCAAGGCGAAGACGTCATCGTGGCCGTGGCCACAGGCACGCGGATTCCAGCGCGTACATTCCATTGGCTCTGCAGCTTGGCAAAAGTCACGGCCCGTGAATTGGTTGCCGTGGAGTACAAAAAAGATGCCCAGGGGTTCAATGGTGAGTTCAATTTGCGCACAACCGGCACCGAGGATTTCAGAAAAGTCATGGTGACGTACTTTGCTCAAAAAGGGTTTGCCAGCACCGATCTTTCGCGGGAACGTCGCATTCTGGAAATGGTGGCGCTCTAAGTCTGCGCAGGCGCTTGCGTCGCTAAAAACACCCGCGCCACGCTGGGCGAGAATTGCGCCCACGCCTCATCGCTCATGTGCGCAGGCTTGTGTTTGCTGTAAGTGATTTTTGTGTCTTTAGAAAAATCGTGCATCGCAAACACCACGCAGTTGGTCGTGCCGGGTGCGTTGACCACCCACAGCGCCCCATCAAAGGCAGACTCCATGCGGTCTACATACACATCACGGTACGCGCTGAATCGGTGCAAGTTGGCCACCGCCACACCGCCTGAAGTCAACACGCGTCGGCAATCTGAATAAAACTGCGGCGAACACAGCTGCTCGGGCATGCCTTGTGGATCAAAGCCATCGACCATCACCACATCAAAGCTTTGCTCGGTCTGCGCCATGAAGTCTGCTGCATCCATTTGCAGCACTTGAAAGCGTACGTCGTCATCGGGAATGCAAAAGCTTTGGCGCAGCGCAATGACGTGTGGGTTGATCTCGACCACGGTGATGTGCGTGTGGGGCAAATGCTTGTAACAAAACTTGGCGAGTGAACCACCGCCCAAGCCCACCATCAAGATGCGTTTGGGTTGCGGCTGAAACAGCAGCACGCCCATCATCAAACGCGTGTACTCAAACTGCAGCTCATCGGGCCGTGCCACGCTCATGCGGCTTTGAATGTCGATGTCTGAAAACACCATCGACTTACTCAGAGCCGTTTCATGCACGATGGGTTTTTCAAAATCGTCGTCGGGCGTTGGGTGTGGCATCTCGTTCTTTCAAAGTGAGATGCACGTCAGCCCAAGCGAACGAGAGAAATCTCGGGGGAAATAAAAGTGTGAAGCTCGCCGATACGCCGGATTCTGTGCACGCGGGTTGCCCCACGCGTGACCGTCATTAATCTGGGCCGAGGGTCGCCCACTCGGCTCGGTGCTACCTACCCGCCAACCATTCCTGCGGACCACAAGATCAAGGAACGCGGCGAACCGCGCCCTCGGGGCTGGCCTACTTGGTATTGCTGCGCGTAGAGATTGCCCGTTTCACCCGAACTAAATCGGCTCGTCTCTGTTGCTCTGATCCTCACCTCACGGTGGAGAGGTGTTACCTCTTACGCTGTCCTTCGCAGTCCGGACGTTCCTCCAGTGCCTGGTTTCCCAGATTGCACCAGCGACGGCCTAGCGAGCTTCACACCCTGATTATCGACGGATAATTTGCAATTCCATTCATAACTTGCCCGATCACCACGGGCCACACGCTTGTGATTCGACTCTCAGAACTCAAACTCCCGCTGTCTGCCCTGCCTGTAGAAGAACGCCGCGCTGCCGATGCGCCCGCCGAAACCGAGGCAGACCGCCAGCTTCCACCTCACCCTCTCGATGCGTTGCGCACCTTGGCCGCTGAAGCCTTGGGTGTGGCGACAGACGCCATCGCCACGCTGGAGGTGTTCAAACGCAGCTTTGACGCCCGTAAACAAAACTTGCTGGTGGTCTACATCGTGGACATCACCTTGGTTGATCCGTCGCAAGAGGCTGCACTGCTGGCGAAGTACGCAAAAAACTCACACATTCAACCCACGCCCGACATGACGTGGCATGCGCCCGCCCACGCACCAGGTGATTGGGGCAAAAACCAAGGCGAACGCCCCGTGGTGGTGGGCTTTGGGCCGTGCGGAATTTTTGCGGCGCTGGTGTTGGCGCAAATGGGTTTCAAGCCCATCGTGATTGAGCGCGGCACCACCGTGCGTCAACGCACCAAAGACACTTGGGGCCTGTGGCGTAAAAAGATTTTGAACGTCGAGAGCAACGTGCAGTTTGGCGAAGGTGGTGCAGGCACGTTTTCGGACGGCAAGCTGTACAGCCAAATCAAAGACCCGCGCCACCTGGGCCGCAAGGTGATGAACGAGTTTGTGCGCTTTGGTGCACCCGAAGAAATTTTGTTCACCGCGCACCCGCACATCGGCACGTTCAAGCTGGTGAAGGTGGTGGAAGGGCTGCGCGAAGAAATCATTCGCCTCGGTGGCGAGGTGCGCTTTGAGCAACGCGTGGTGGATATCGAGTACGAAGACACCGCGAGCCATGCGTCCAGAGCCATCCGAGCGCTGCGCATTCACAACCACGCCACGGGCGAGACCTACACCCTACCCACCCACCACGTGGTGATGGCGCTGGGCCACAGTTCGCGCGACACGTTCACCATGCTGCATCGCCATGCGGTGGCGATGGAGGCCAAACCGTTTTCAGTGGGTGTGCGCATTGAGCACCCGCAAGGCGTGATTGACCGCGCACGTTGGGGCCAACACGCGGGCCACCCGCTGCTGGGCGCAGCCGACTACAAGCTGGTGCACCACGCTGAAAACGGCCGTGCCGTGTATAGCTTTTGCATGTGCCCCGGCGGCACCGTGGTGGCCGCCACCAGCGAAGCAGGCCGTGTGGTGACCAACGGCATGAGCCAATACTCACGCGCCGAACGCAACGCCAACGCCGGCATCGTGGTGAGCATTGACCCCAGCGATTACCCCACAGACCCCGCCGCCTTTGAAGCCGAGTTGGGCCAAGAGCTGGGCAACGCCGTGCGCCACACCACACACGATGCGCCCGGTGGCTACCACCCGCTCGCAGGCTTGGTGCTGCAACGCCAACTCGAAGCCCACGCCTACACACTGGGCGGCAGTACCTACGAAGCGCCCGCTCAACTGGTGGGCGACTTTGTGGCCGACCGTGCCTCCACCGCCTTGGGCAGTGTGGCGCCGTCTTATAAACCCGGCGTGAAGATGGTCAGCCTCAACAGCGCGCTGCCCGACTACGCCATCACCGCCATGCGCGAAGCGCTGCCGGTGTTCGGTAAAAAAATCAAAGGCTTTGACATGCACGACGCAGTGATGACAGGTGTGGAAACACGCACCTCATCGCCCCTGCGCATCGCACGCGAAGACGACAGCTTGCAAAGCCCCAACCTAGCAGGTCTTTACCCCGCAGGCGAAGGTGCGGGTTATGCGGGCGGCATTTTGTCGGCGGGCGTGGATGGCATTAAAGTCGGCGAAGCCGTCGCACGACACATCATTTCTTCTAGGAGCAACCCATGAAAGCCAACAGCGTTTTAGACACCATCGGTAACACGCCACACATTCGTATCAACCATTTGTTTGGCAACACGCATCAGGTGTGGGTCAAGTCCGAGCGCACCAACCCCGGTGGCTCCATCAAAGACCGCATCGCTTTGGCGATGGTGGAAGCAGCAGAAAAGTCGGGCGCGCTCAAAGCAGGCGGCACCATCATCGAGCCCACCTCGGGCAACACAGGCGTGGGCTTGGCCATGGTGGCCGCTGTGAAAGGCTACAAACTCATCTTGGTCATGCCTGACAGCATGAGCATCGAACGCCGCCGCTTGATGCTGGCCTACGGCGCCACGTTTGATTTGACACCCCGCGAAAAAGGCATGAAGGGCGCCATCGCCCGCGCCGAAGAACTGGCAGCACAAACACCTGGCGCATGGATTCCACAACAGTTTGAAAACCCCGCCAACATCGACGTGCACACTCGCACCACCGCGCAAGAAATCATCGCGGACTTCCCCGAAGGCGTAGACGTGCTCATCACCGGCGTGGGCACGGGCGGCCATTTAACAGGCGCGGCCAAAGTGCTCAAAGCCAAATGGCCTCGCCTGAAGGTGTATGCGGTGGAACCCACGGCCTCGCCCGTCATTTCAGGCGGCGCCCCCGCACCCCACCCGATCCAAGGCATTGGCGCGGGCTTCATTCCTAAAAACCTGGACACCACGTTGCTCGATGGCGTGATTCAAGTCGAAGCCGATGCCGCCCGCGAAATGGGCCGCCGCAGTGCGGCAGAAGAAGGTTTGTTGGTCGGCATTTCGTCGGGTGCGACGCTGGCTGCGATTGCGCAGAAGCTGCCAGAGATTGCTGCGGGCGCCACCGTGCTGGGCTTTAACTACGACACGGGCGAGCGTTACTTGTCGGTGGAAGGTTACTTGCCGGTCTAACCCATCAAGTGCTCATTAGGACCAACAAAAAGGCTCGCAAATGCGAGCCTTTTTTCAATATTTCAGCGGTAGAGCAACCGGTCTAAATCCGTCAGCTCAGCCCGCGCTTCCTTGGCCAGCTGCGCTTGTTCTTTGAGCCAGCGCTTCAACTCAGCTTCGTTTTGAATGCGGCGCAAGTCGCGCTCCAGCATGTCCACCTCATGCTCTTTGTCACGCAACTGAATGGCGAGTGCGCGTGCCAAGCTCTCGGCACTGATGTGGTCGAGTTCGTTCACGCCAAGATAGTGGCGAATTTCAAACTGGGCTTGGGCTTCGTCTTCTTCCAATGCTTCCACTTGCTCTTTGAGCAGCAGGCACATGGCGTTGAGTTTGTCATCGGCGATGCGGCTCAACGCTGCGCTGTCGATCTGTGCAATCTGCAATTGCAGCTTGAGCAGTTCCGACAAGTTTTTGCGGTCATACGCCGCGTTGACTTCGCTCATCAGCGCGGTCTTACGCAAGCGCTCGGCCTCATCGGGTTCGCGGTCGGGGTGCAAGGCGCTGGCGAGTTGGCGATACACGGTGCGTAGCGCGGTGTTGGCATCCATCTTTTGTTGCGCGTCTTTGAGCTGGCGAGCGGCTGGTTTTTTCTTGGCCTTCTTGGCTTGGCGTTTGTCTTCTAAACGCTGTTGCTGTTCGCGGTATTGGCGTAAACCGGCTTCAAACACGGCCTCTGCGGTGTGCAAATCGTCCGCGCCGTGCAAGGGCTTGCCAAACAAATCTTCAAACACGGCTTTGGCATGTTCGGCACCTGCAAGCGCCTCTTCGGCCAAGGCTTGGGCGTCTTCTTCGCTGTGGTGTTGGTTGAACACGGCTTGCACTTGGCCGTCGTTTTTGTGCTCTAGCGCTTCGCATAGCGCAAGAATGATTTGCGTGGCACTGCGTCGGTGAGTGGCGGTCAGTTCGGCACTGTGCAAGCGGCCATCTAAAAACAGCAACAGGTTTTTACGCGCGGCGTCTTCTTGGCTTTTCAAAGCGCTCATGGCGGTCAAGTGACTGCTGCGGTGCTGCGTGGACAACGCCTCTAAATTCGCAATCGAATCAGACAACTGCGAGACACGCGCCAGCAAGGTGTTGAAACGTTTTTGCGCAGGCGTGAGTTCAGCGGCAGGCTGAATGGCAACGGTCGCCACAGCTTGCGCTGGGGCGACCGTCCAAGGTGACGCGGGTTGATTCACAGAAAAAACTTCATCTCAACAATACCGTTTCATGCCTGAGCACCGTGGCCTACGCCATCAACGCGGCGCGTTTTGCAAGGCAGCAATGCGCTCTTCCAACGGCGGATGCGAGGCAAACAGCTTGCCCAAACCACCGGTGATGCCCATCGCGGCCACGCTGGGTGGCAAGTTGCCGGCTTGCATGCTGTTCAAACGGGCCAAGGCGTTGATCATGGGTTGCTTGTTGCCCAAGAGCTGCGCCGAGCCTTCGTCCGCACGGAATTCGCGGTGACGGCTGAACCACGCCACGATCATGCTGGCCACAAAGCCCAGCACGATGTCCAGCACGAAGCTGGTGATGTAGTAGCCCATGCCGGGGCCGGTGGATTCGTCGTCTTTGCTGCGCAGCATGTTGTCGACAAAGTAGCCGATGACGCGGCTCAAGAACACCACAAAGGTGTTGAGCACGCCTTGGATGAGCGTGAGCGTGACCATGTCGCCGTTCGCGACGTGGGCAATCTCGTGGCCCAGCACGGCTTCAATTTCTTCTTTGGTCATGCCTTGCAGCAAACCGGTAGACACCGCCACCAAGGCTGAGTTTTTAAAGGCACCGGTGGCAAAGGCATTGGGCTCACCTTCGTAGATGGCCACTTCGGGCATGGCGATGCCAGCACGCTCAGACAAGCGTTGCACCACGCTGACCAACCAAGCTTCGTCTTGGTTGCAGGGTTGGTTGATGACGTGCGCGCCCGTGCTCCACTTGGCCATGGGCTTGCTCATCAAGAGCGAAATGATGGCACCGCCAAAACCCATAATGAGCGAGAAGCCCAGCAAGGCCGACAAGTTCAAGCCGTTGGACGTGAGGTAGCGGTTGACGCCGAGCAAACTGGCGACGACCCCCAGCACCACCATGACGGCGAGGTTGGTGAGGACGAACAGAAGAATGCGTTTCATGGTTTCCTTTTCAGCGGGGAATGAAAAAGTCCGCTGTTTCAAATGGTAGGGGCGAATGCGGCAGATTCAATGGAAGTGGATGAAAAATCCACACAGAAATTAGGCAAAGAGAGTGGGCGTTTTGGCAGCTACTTCGCCAGAAGTTTCATCTGCGGCGCAACCACCTCTCGCTTAGGGCGAAAGACGTTCACGTCTTCGTAATAAGCGCGATCTTGGTTGGCAGGCCACCAGCCTGGCACGCCCAAAACTGGCAGAGGCTCGTAGGGTTTGGTGGCGAGTTTGGCGGGCTGCAAGTCTTGCACCAGCCACGCATCCAGCGCAGCTTCATCGTGCGGGTTGACGTGGCTGTCCACACGATACACATGACCGGTGATGGACTTGTAGGGCGTGACGAGTTTCTCCAGCAAGGCGTGGCCGAAAAGCACGAGGTGTACCTGCTGCCATTGCTCACGCAAGTCCACAAACAGCCTCAGCCAATCGCGCGCTTGCAAGGCAGCCCATACGTCGTCGGGCGCGTGCATGAGCACCACGTTTTCATCGAACAGCGTGAGCGCATCGCGCACGGGACCGCGCGTGGCGCGAATGCCTTGGGTGTCGATCTCTGTGGCTTGCAGCTGATTCAAGCGGCGTTTGGCCAGCGGGAAGCGGTGCCAACACAGGCCGTTGAAGAAGTCATGCAGGCCATCGCGTGTGGGGACTTGCGCGGTTTTGAAAATGAAGTCTTCGTAGGCTTGACCTTCGGGCAAGGCTGATTGGGGGACGAACTTCACCTCGTTGGCATCGCCAAGTGCAAGGCCAGCACTGTTCGTGCTCACGCTCGCTTTGCTCGCAATATCACCCGAACCAGCGCTGACCTCACACTTGGCTGTATTCGATATCGCGTTGAGTGCTTCGGCCACGTTTTGCTGTTGTAGCGCTCGGTGTGCTATGGGCTCACCGAGTTCACGCCAAGGCGCGAACCACGGTTGAGACCAATCAATGCTTGCCAAAACATCACCACCAAACACGGCTGGCTGGCTCGCGTCAGCAGCTGCATTGCTGCAACGGGCCGTGTTGGGTGTGCGCGTTGCGGCTGAGGGGTTTGCGGGTTTCTTTAAACCACGCGCCAAGGCAAGGCCTCGCCAGAGCGCAAAGGTTTCAAATCAGCTTCGCCAAACGCAAAGCTCTCGGGCGGCGTCCAGCTTTCTTTACGCAGCGTGAGCGTGCCAGTGTTGCGTGGCAAACCGTAAAAGTCTGCGCCGTGGAAGCTGGCAAAGCCTTCGAGTTTGTCGAGCGCGCCCGCGTTGTCAAACGCTTCAGCGTACATGGGCATGGCCGCGTGGGCGGTGTAGCAACCGGCACAACCTGTGGCGTGTTCTTTGAGCTGAGCAGGGTGTGGCGCGCTGTCGGTGCCCAAGAAGAATTTGGGTGAGCCACTGGTGGCCGCTTTCACCAAAGCTTGGCGATGTGTCTCGCGCTTCAACACGGGCAAGCAGTAATAGTGTGGGCGAATGCCGCCGGTGAAGATGGCGTTGCGGTTGTACAGCAAGTGGTGCGCGGTGATGGTGGCGCCGGTGTACTTGTCGCTTGCGGCCACGTATTGCGCAGCTTCGGCGGTGGTGATGTGCTCGAACACGATTTTGAGTTCGGGAAAGTCTTTGCGCAGCGGAATGAGCTGGGTGTCGATGAACACGGCTTCGCGGTCAAACAAGTCGATGTCGGGGCTGGTGACTTCACCGTGCACCAACAACAACATGCCCGCCTTTTGCATGGCTTCGAGTGTTTTGTAGGTCTTGCGCATGTCCGTCACACCGGCATCGCTGTTGGTGGTGGCGCCTGCGGGGTAGAGCTTGGCGGCGACCACGCCTGCATCTTTGGCGCGGGCGATTTCGTCGGCGGGCAAGTTGTCGGTGAGGTAGAGCGTCATCAGAGGCTCGAAGCTGACACCTTGCGGCACAGCGGCCAAGATGCGCTGTTTGTACTCAAGCGCTTGCGCTGCCGTGGTGACGGGAGGCTTGAGGTTGGGCATGATGATGGCGCGGCCAAATTCGGCGGCGGTGTGGGGCACCACGGTGTTGAGTGCAGCGCCATCGCGCACGTGCAGGTGCCAGTCATCGGGTTTTGTGATGGTGATTTGTTGCGTCATGTCCTGATTGTCGCTTTTTTGTTTCTGGGCTCGCTGTGGGCAGAGGGCATGGGCAGGTTCCTCATGCTGGGGTACCAGAAATCGTCACCTGCCCATGCCCTCTACCCACAGACTGCGGCTTACAAAAGCTTGGTTTGGACTGTTGGTGCACACAAGTTGCCTCGACGATGACTGCCCTTGCGGTCCTACGCAATAAGCCAACGTAAAAACAATCGCCTGAAATGTTTCAACCAACACCAGTTGGGCGGCTTGGGTACGGCGGCTGACGATTTCTGGTACTCCAGCATGAGGAAGCCGCCGTGCCCAAGCCGCGCAACCCTCTCCGGCGTGAAAGCTTCACGAACACAAATAACAAGGCAAACAAAAAGGCGCCCCATAAAGAGACGCCTTTCGAACACAGACAAAGCCGAGTTAATTAGGATCTGACCCCAATTAGGTATCAGTGCGCCAAGATTTTGTTCAAGAACTCTTTGGTCCGTGGTTGACGGTTTTCTGGGTGGTTGAAGAACTCATCCTTCGAACAATCTTCCAACACCTTGCCGCCCACATCCATGAAGATCACGCGGCTGCCGACTTTGCGTGCAAAGCCCATTTCGTGGGTCACGCACATCATAGTCATGCCTTCGTTGGCTAGGTCCACCATCACGTCCAACACCTCGCCCACCATCTCGGGGTCAAGAGCAGAGGTGGGTTCATCAAACAACATCACGATCGGATCCATGCTCAAAGCACGGGCAATCGCCACGCGTTGTTGTTGACCTCCTGAGAGCTGGCCTGGGAACTTGTCTTTGTGCGCCATCAGGCCCACGCGCTCCAAGTATTTCAAACCGTGTGCGCGGGCTTCTTCTTCGCTGCGACCCAAGACCTTTTGCTGCGCAATGGTCAGGTTCTCGGTCACCGACAAATGGGGAAACAGCTCAAAGTGCTGGAACACCATGCCCACGCGGCTGCGCAGTTTGGGCAGGTTGGTGTCTTTGCCATGCACGGCGATGCCGTCTACAAAAATCTCGCCTTCTTGGAAAGGTTCCAAGGCATTGATGGTTTTGATGAGGGTGGATTTGCCCGAGCCTGAGGGGCCGCAAACCACCACCACCTCACCTTTTTTAATACTGGTGGAACAGTTGTTCAGTACCTGAACGGGGCCGTACCACTTGGAAACATTTTTTAATTCAATCACGATGAACTCCAGCTCGAATATTGAACGCGCATTCTTCGCGACGCTTAACGAATGATGGCAATGCGCGCTTGCAAGCGACGCACGAGGGCCGAGAGGCCAAAACAAATCACGAAGTACACCAAGGCGGCCAAGATGTACACCTCTTCCACGCGGCCATAAATCTTGCCTGCGGTGACGAAGCCCTTGAGCAAGTCATACGCACCGATGGCGTAGACCAGCGAGGTGTCTTGGAACAAGATGATGGTTTGCGTGAGCAACACAGGAATCATGTTGCGAAAGGCTTGCGGCAAAACAATCAGGCGCATGTTCTGGCTGTAGCTCATGCCCAAGGCTTGACCGGCCATCACCTGACCACGCGGAATGGACTGAATGCCCGCACGCATGATTTCGCTGAAGTACGCCGCTTCAAAAGCCACAAAGGTGATCGTGGCGGACAGCTCAGCCCCGATGGAACGGCCAATCAAAAACGGAATCAGCAAGAAGAACCACAGAATCACCATCACCAAGGGGATGGAGCGCATGCCGTTCACGTAGATGACAGCTGGCAGTTCCAGCACTTTGTTGCCCGACAAGCGCATGAGCGCGAGGATGGTGCCAAACACAATGCCGCCCACGGTGGCGATGATGGTCAGCTCAATGCTGAACAACATGCCCTTCAACACAAACTTATTGAAGATGTCCCATTCGACAAAAGAAAAATCGAGTGCGCTCATGCTCAGTGCCCCCCGCCGACATTCCCTGCAACCACAAGGCCAGGGATTTGCATGCGGCGCTCAACAAAGGCCATCACACGGTTCACAGCAAAGGCTGACACGGTGTACAGCGCCGTCACGGCCAAGTACACCTCAATGCCGCGCGAGGTTTCTTCTTGCACTTGCATGGCGTACATGGTGAGTTCGGCAATCGACACCGCAAAGGCCACCGATGAGTTTTTGAGTAAGTTCATCGACTCGCTGGTGAGCGGCGGCCAAATGGTGCGAAACGCAATGGGCAACAGCACATAGCGGTAGGTCTGCCAAGTGGTAAAGCCCATGGCCATGGCTGCATAGCGCTGGCCGCGTGGCATGGCTTGAATACCAGCGCGCAGCATCTCGGCCACGCGTGAGGACGTGAAGAAGCCTAGGCCCAACACCACCAACACAAACCCCGGCACTTGTTGCATGGCCGGAAAAATCTTGGGCAACACAAAGTACCAAAGAAAAATTTGGACCAACACGGGGATGTTGCGAAACAGCTCCACCCACGCGTTGGCGAATCTTGCTAACCAAACATTCAAACGCGTGTCTTGTGGCAAGGTGCGCAAGATGCCCATCAGGCACCCCGACGCAATAGCCACCACCCAAGCGCTGCCCGCTACAGAAAGCGTCCAGCCCCAGGCGTCAAACATCCACTCGAGGTAGGTTCGTCCCCCACCGTCGTCCTGAAGAAAAACCTGCCAATCGAGTGTCATGTACTTGCGCTTCTACGAATTATTTGAAATTACTTCTTGGCGTAGGCTTCGACAGGCTTGTCGTTCAAGTTTTTCCAAGCATCCTTGTTGGCATCGCTGGCAGGCATGCCGAGCTTGATGTTCTTTGGAGGAATCGCTTGTGTGAACCACTTGTCGTACAGCTTGGCGAGTTCGCCAGACTTGGCCAAACCGGCAATGGTGTCGTCAGCCAATTTCTTGAAAGCTGGGTCGTCCTTGCGGAACATGATGGCAATGGGTTCAACGTTCAACACTTCACCCACGATTTTGAAATCGGCTGGGGCTTTGGAGTTGGCGATGTTGCCAGCCAAAATTTGGCCGTCCATCACGAACGCATCAGCGCGGCCAGATTCGAGCAACAAGAAGCTGTCTGCGTGGTCTTTGCCGAACACTTCTTTGAAGTCAACGCCAGTCGCGCGCTCGTTCTTACGCAACAGTTGCACAGAGGTGGTACCGGTGGTGGTGGCCACGTTCTTGCCGTTCAACTGAGCGATCGAAGTGATGCCAGAGTTGGCGCGCACTGCGATGCGCACTTCTTCCACGTAGGTGGTGAATGCGAACGCCACTTGCTTTTGGCGAGCTTCGTTGTTGGTGGTCGAACCGCACTCGATGTCCACGGTGCCGTTCTCAACCAAAGGAATACGGTTTTGTGAAGTCACGGGCGTGTACTTCACTTCGAGTTTTTTGCCAGCTGCCTTTTCGACGTTGGCGATGATGCGTTGGCAAATCTCAACGTGGTAGCCCACATACTTGCCATCACCCAAGGTGTAAGACAACGCGCCTGAAGAGTCACGCACGCCCATGGTGATGGATCCTGCGGCTTTGACTTTGGCGAGGGTGTCATTGGCTTGCGCGAATGCGGTGCCAGCCAACAGGGCGGCAACAGCCAGGGTAACGAACTGCTTTTTCATGTGAAGCTCCAATTGAAGTAATGAATTTGAACTTTACATTCTAGAGACAGTTACCCTCGGGAAAGCCCTAGGCAAAAATACGTAGGGTTAAATTGCTAGCCCCTTTTTAGTGCGTTGCGTTTCCACATTTCCCAGGGACGGTCGAGGTGCAAATCATTCATGTCCGACGTGGCTTTCGCTTCAGCTTCTGTGAGGAAATTGATCTCACCCAAACGCGATGCTTCGCTTTGCAAACGCGCATTGCTCTCGGTATAGATGGCACGAAACACGGCCTGTTTGATGGCGTTACCCACCGTCACGCTGCCGTGCCCCCGCATGAGCGCCACATTCGATTGACCCAAGGCAGCGGCCAGGGATTCGCCCAGGGCTTGGTTGCTGATCAACAAATCTGTGCTCTCACCCGCGCTGTGGCGAATGTCGTACACAGGCGTCACCGCGCCCAAGAAACCACTCATGTGACAAATTGGGCGCAGCCGCGCACCTGTGACACCAAATGGAATCACAGCTGGCGAGTGGCTGTGCACGACAGACATCACATCAGGGCGGGCTTTGTAGATGGCGCTGTGAATGAAGCGCTCGACATAGGTGCGGCGACCTTGCGGGTCGTGCACGTTGCCGTCTAAATCAACTTCCACAATGTCTTGCGCTTCGACCAAAGCCGGTGCCATGCTGCGCGCAATGAAGAAGCGCTCGGGGTTATTGGGGTGACGCACGCTGATGTGGCCAAAGCCATCCAGCACGCCTTCGTTGACCAGGATGTGGTTGGCCAGCGCCAAGTCTTCTAAGAGTTGTGTTGTCATGGTGTTTTCGTTATTCGGCTTTGATGCCGGCATAGGCGGCGACGCGTGCCCAGCGCACCAATTCGGAGCGCATGAAGTCTGTGCCGCTTTCGGAGGAGGTGAAGAAAGGCTCAAAACCCAGCTTCTCAAACTTGGCTTTCATCTCGGGCGTGTTGCCGACTTGCACAAATGCCGCGTTGAGTTTTTTGACAATGGCTGGCGGTGTGCCTGCAGGGGCATACACCGCAAACCAGTTGGCCAAGTCCACGCCTTTGTAGCCTGACTCAGCCAACGAAGGCACGTTAGGCAAGTTGGGGTTGCGCTGCGAAGCAGCCATGGCCAACGCGCGGATGCGCCCTTGTTGGATATAGGGCAACGCGTTTTGCACAGGGCTGAACATGTAAGCCAGCTGACCACCCACCAAATCTGTCATCGCTTGGGATTGCCCTTTGTAGGGGATGTGATTGGTTTTGGTGCCAGCGAGTTGGTTGAAGAACTCCGCATGCAAGTGCTGTGGGCTACTCATGCCTGCCGTGCCGTAATTCAATTCGCCAGGATTGGCTTTGGCCAAGTCCACAAATTCGCGCAAGTTGTTCGCCTTGACCGAAGGGTGCACCACCAGCACCGATCCCGTTTGCCCGACCAAGGTGACGGTTTGCAAGTCTTTCAGCAAGTCATAAGGCAGCTTGCGATACACCGCCACATTGGTGGCAATGGTGCCCGGCGAAAGCAGCAAGGTGTAGCCATCGGGTTTGGCTTTGGTCACAGCTTCCACGCCGATGTTGCCGCCAGCGCCTAAGCGGTTTTCAATCACCACCGACTGCCCCAGTAGCTCACCGACTTTTTGCCCCAAGGTACGCGCCAACAAATCCGTGCCGCCCCCTGCGGCGACGGGCACGATGATTTGAATGGGTTTGTTTGGGTAGCTTTGCGCGAAACTGTTACCTAGCGAGCAAGCCAAACCCAACGCAACAGCAGCCATCCATTGAAAACACTTCTTCATGCTGACTCCTTATGAAAGAACTTAAATCTTGAACGCTTCAAGCGACTCGGGTGCAAACAACTCCGCCACATCCAACTGACGAGGCGACAAACCTTGTTCGTGGTGATAGCGGGTAAAGGTCTCCAAGGTTTTTCGGTTCTTCTCAAGACCGTAAGACCACCAGTCGTCACCAAATTCGCGTCGGGCATCTTCCACATGTGCCGTTAACCAAGGCAGCATCGCCTTGAGTGCAGCCGTTTCGTACAAGTCGTCATACGTGCGGCGCTGCGCTTCAATGAAAGCCTTGGTCAACGATTGTGCAATCCAACGGTTTGCTTCATACACCTCACGGCGAATCACCACCGTGTGCATGATCGGAAAAATGCCTGTTTCACGGTAATAAGCACGCTCGACATCGACATAGTTCTCAAACAAACGCTTGACCTTGCCATCGCCTTTGAGAAATGAAGATGGCATGCGCGCGGTGTAGAGCGCATCCAATTCACCATCGTGCAACATCTTTGACAAGGTTTGCGTGGGACCGATGGGGTTGACTTGAATATTCGGCGGCAACTGCAGCTTCATCTTTTCGATACGTCCCGACTCTTCTTCACCGCCAAATAAATAAGGCTGCGCGTCCACTGGCACACCGTAATGATCAGACAAGATGCCACGAATCCACACCGGCGCTGTCATTTGGTATTCGGGGCTAGCAATGCGTTTGCCAATCAAATCTTTCGGCTCATGGATGCCGCTGTTGGCATTCACATAAATGCAGGAGTGACGAAAGAAGCGGGATGGGAAAATAGGCAACGCGACAAACGGACGCTCGGGTTTGGACAGCGTGACGCAATAAGACGACAACGACATTTCTGCCACATCAAACTCTTGGAACCGAGCCATGCGAAAGAAGGTTTCTTCCACAGGCAAATTCAAATAGTTCAAGTCAATGCCATCGACAGGCACCGTGCCATCCATCAAGGCACGGGTGCGGTCGTAGTTCCAACACGCAAAGCTCAGTTTCAATCGACTCACACATTACTCCTGTTGTTTGATGCCTGCGGCATGGACGGCTTTGCCAAGGCGCTCGTTTTCGTCTGCAATAGCACGCGCATAGTCAGCTGCGCTACCGCCAATAGCCTCAATGCCAGCATTGCTCAAGATTTGAATGGTTTCGGGTTGCTTAGCGACAAACGCCATTTCAGCACTGATGCGGTCCATCGCTGCCTGTGGTGTTCCCGTGGAGGCCAACACACCGACAATAGGCGCGAAGTCAAAACCAGGAATCACTTCGGCAATGGTGGGGACGTTAGGTTCTTGAGCCGACCGCTTGCCTGAGTTACTGCCAACCAAGCGCACTTGACCCGACTTCACAAAGCCAGACAGGGATGGCAAGGCAGAAAACAACATGTCGACTTGACCACCAATCAACGCAGGTACGGATTGGCCAGTACCTTTGAATGGAATGTGTGTGATGTCCAGCGACAAAGCAGCTTTCATCGCTTCCATGCTCAGATGGTGCGTGCTGCCAATGCCAGAAGACCCATAAGTCAATGTGCCGGGCTTGGCTTTTGCTAACGCAATCAATTCACGCAAATTGTTGGCCGGTGTTTTGGGGTGAACGGCCAAATACAAAGGTGCTCGCGCGGCCAAAGAAACGGGAACAAAGTCACGCTTGTAGTCGTAGCTGATGGTCTTGTAGAGCGATGGATTGATAGAGAACATCGAACCATCAGTCACTAAAAAGGTGTAGCCATCCTTCGGCGATGTCGCCATGGCTTGTGCGGCCACGACACCATTCGCTCCAGGCTTGTTGTCAACGACAACGGGTTGACCTAAGCGGTCACCTAGGCGTTGCGCATAAATACGTGCCACGGTGTCAGGCAAACCACCTGCCGAGTACGGCACGATGAATTTGATGGATCGGGTTGGATACGTCTGTGCGAATGCAGCAGATCCAATACTCGCAGTCACCGCGGCCAACGCAACAGATTGCAATGCATGGCGACGAAAAATATTTTTTAAACTCATGGTTTGTCTCCTGATTTTTAACTAAACGGGTTTTGCAACGTGCTCGCGCCAATCCACGTCTTTAGGTACAACGGCTTGATACGAACACATCGTGCTTGGAATACGAAGCGGGCCAACCCCAATAGGAGGTTCGCCTTTCATGAAGCTTTGAACGGCCTCCAACATTTGTCGGCGAAATTCCACAATGGCTAAATCACTAGCGCCCAAACGGTCATGGGTACGGTCTGCAATGGGTCCCATCGTCACCCACATCGCCATGTCTTGATTAGGAATACCTGGAATGCCAGTGAAGTTGCCGGCCTTCATCGCTTGACGGTCTTGCATGAAGTCGTTCGCAACAGTGCGTACAGGCTTGAACTGCGCATCCACATCGACCCCTACTTGCGCGGACAAAAATTGGCGCCAAGTGGCTGTTTCAGGCGTGCTGGCGGGGTCACCCCAAGCAATGAAATGAAACGCTGTATGTGTATCGTCAATGGCCGTATTGATGTTGGCGACGTTGTACAAATTATTGGGAGGGATCAACGCCGACGCAGGCGCGACAAACACGGTCGAGCGTACATACTCATGCGTTGCCGCGTTATGGATTGGACGACGAATCGCTGCATACCGAAAACCATAGGCATCACGCTGAGTTTGCATGCGCGGCGCTTTATCCGTGGATGGGCGAAGCCAGTTTTTGTCTGTTGCTTTTGCACCATCCACGCGGGCAGGCACCATGTCCGAAGAGTGCAAGCTAGAGCTATGCGCCGAGTCAATTTGACCTTCCAAAATTTGTGCCCAGTTGCACGGAATGATGATTTTGGCAATCGACACACGAACATCTTCTGTTGGCGCCCAAGGTGGTGGCGTGAATTCAGTCATCGCGTCTGCGGGGCCCATGTAGGCCCACACAAAACCGCCCCATTCTTTGGTCGGGTAAGCGGTGTGCTTAACCTTATTGGCCATACCGCTGGCCACTGGCTCTGAACTCATCTCTGTGACGTTACCTGCCACGTCCATCTTCCAGCCGTGATACAGGCAACGCAATCCACAGTTTTCATTACGGCCATAAACCAAGGATGCGCGGCGATGCGGGCAATATTCGTCCATCACCCCCACACGTCCCTCGGTGTCACGAAACACCACCAAGTCCTCACCCAACACGCGGGCACGAATCGGTTTTCCATCAGGCTCACTGACTTCTTCCAGCAGACAAATGGCTTGCCAATGACGACGCATCAGCTGCCCCATGGGCGCCTTGCCTTCCACGCGGCACAACAGATCGTTTTCTTCCGGCGTCAACATAAATTTCCTTTTTGAGCTTGCAAAAATATAGTTAGATGACTAAGATTATTTGAATTCTTGATCTATGTCAACTCAACCTCTGTCACACAAAGCACAACCTGTATATGAGCGAACCCTTCACCTTCCTGCGTGTCACACGCAAACAATCAATTGCCACAGATATCACGTTGTTCGAGCTTGCGCACCCTGAAGGGCAAGAGCTGCCTGCATTCACAGCAGGCGCGCATATCACCGTACAGACCCCAATTGGGATGCGTCGGAGCTATTCGTTGTGCGGAGATCCAGAGCAAACTACGACATGGCAAATCGCTGTCAAACGAGATGCAAAAGGACGAGGAGGCTCACAAAGCATGGTGGACAACGTGCAGGCAGGTGACTTACTCCCAACCTTGCCGTGGGCCAACCTGTTTGAACTCAATGAAACTGCAGCGTCATACATCTTTGTGGCAGGTGGCATTGGTATCACACCCATCTTGTCGATGATGCGTCGCTTGCTCAGTCAGGGCCGTACCGATTTCAAGCTGTATTACTGCACGCGTGATGCCGCTGGCACAGCCTTTATGGATGAACTCCATGCACCTGAGCTGGCGGGAAAAGTCAAAGTTCACCACGACCATGGCGACCCTGCGAAAGCACTGGATCTGTGGCCTGTGTTTGAGCGACCCAGCAATGCGCATGTGTATTGCTGTGGTCCACAGGGACTGATGGACAGCGTGCGTGACATGACGGGACATTGGCCCAGTGAGCGTATCCACTTTGAGAGTTTTGGCGTGGCACAAACTGGTTTTGCTGAAAACAAAATCTTTGACGTGGTGCTACAAAAGTCAGGCACACGCATGACAGTACCTACCGAACAAAGTATTCTGGAGGTCTTGCGCGCATGTGGCCATGTCGTCTCCAGCTCTTGCGAAAGTGGTACGTGCGGTTCGTGCCGCACAGGGCTGATCGCAGGAGAAGCTGAGCACCGTGACATGGTCCTCAGACCTGACGAGCACACACATCAAATCATGGTTTGCGTTTCGCGTGCCAAATCTACAGAACTGGTGCTTGACTTATGACTTCATCGAAGCTTCGCCTCGGTGTCGCAGGTTTAGGTCGAGCGTTCACGTTGATGCTCCCAACGTTGGCCAACGACACTCGCATTCAGTTGGTGGCTGCCACAGATCCACAGCCCTTCGCCTGTGCACAGTTTGAACGTGACTTTGGTATCGCGTGTGACCCTAACTTTGAGGCTTTATGCGCCAACCCTAAAGTACAAGCCATTTACATCGCTACGCCACATCAACTGCATGCTGCGCAAGTAGAAATGGCGGCAGCGCATGGCAAACACGTCATGGTAGAAAAACCCATGGCACTCACCTTGGATGAATGCACGCGCATGATTGAAGCTACCGCACGCGCTGGTGTCGTCTTGATGGTGGGGCACAGCCATAGTTTCAACGCGCCAATCCTCAAAGCGCACCAACTCATTCAAAGTGGCGCATTTGGTCGTGTGCGAATGATCCATGCTTTAAATTACACCGATTTTCTATACCGACCTCGCCGACCAGAAGAGCTAGATACGCGAGCAGGTGGGGGCGTGATATTTAGCCAAGCAGCCCATCAAATTGACATCGTGCGCCTCCTTGGTGGAGGCTGCGTCAACAGCGTGATGGCGCACACGGGTGCATGGGATGCAGCGCGCCCCACGGAAGGTGCTTACAGCGCATTGCTCGGGTTTGAAGGCGGGGCATTTGCCAGTATGAGTTACAACGGCTATGGCCACTTTGACAGTGATCGCTGGATGGATGGCATTGGAGAATTAGGCCAAACCAAAAATTGGGCCGAGCATGGCATCGCTCGGAAACGTTTGATGAATGCAAGTACCGCTTCCGACGAAGCCACGCTGAAGGCATCACGAAACTATGGCGCTGCACAATGGTCGGGCAGTCTCGCGCTACCACCAAACGCACAGCACCAACATTTTGGTCCAATCATCGTCAGCTGTGACCATGCCGATTTGCGACCTACACCGCAAGGGGTGTGGATCGATGGCAACTTCGACGTCAAGCTCGACGCCTTAGAACCTCCCACCCTGCCACGCAGCGAAGTGATCGACGAGCTTTACAACGCCATTGTTGACAGCAAACCTGTACTGCATAGCGGCATCTGGGCACGTGCCACTACGGCTGTTAGTTTGGCGATTTTGGATTCAGCAGAAAGTGGTCAAATTCAAATTCCGACTCACCAAGTGCCACCGGCGTGTTGAATGAAGAAAAAAAAATTTGATGAAACGCGCAATATTTTGCGCCACTGGCAAGAAGATGTCCCCAACGACCGCCTTGCACATTTGGTACGTGATGCAGGACGCGCCTACACACGGGCCTTGCAGTTGCGCCTAGCCAAACACGGCGTACCGTTTGGGCACTGGACGTTTTTGCGAATTTTGTGGGAAACCGATGGGTTAACCCAGCGCGAACTCAGCGATCGCGCTGGTGTGATGGAGCCAACCACATTCGCTGCAATGAAAACCATGGAGGCCTTGGGTTACATCGAACGCCGTCAATTACCAGACAACCGAAAAAATATGTATGTGCATCTAACCTCAGCAGGGCGCGCTCTCAAGAAAAAATTAGTACCTCTTGCTGAGGAGACCAATCAGGTCAGCATTCAAGGCCTTAGTACGTCAGATATTCAAACCACACGCCGTGTGTTATTCGCTATTTTGAGTAATCTGGCACAAGACGAGTCGAATTAAACGATTGACGCGCTCGTCGATAATTAATGCCGTACATCTGTTTTTGAATATGCAGACAAATTCTGTCATTCCAATTTTTTCCAAATCCCAAGACCTCCACCTTGACGAAATCACTTTGATTCGAGGTGGTGTAGCCGTCTTCAAAGCATTGTCACTGCACCTCAAAGAATCACGCATTGGTTTGATCGGCGACAACGGTGCTGGCAAAAGCAGTTTGTTTCGCCTCATTTGTGGCTTAGACACGCCGCAAGCTGGGCGCGTCACGTTGCCAAATGGCCCCAACACGGTGGGCATGATGTTTCAAAACCCAGACGAGCAAATCATTTTTCCCACGGTGGAAGAAGAGTTGGCATTGAGCCTGCATCACCTCAAACTGTCACGCCATAACGCACAAACGCGTGTGCGTGATTGGCTGGCTGCACGCCACTTGGCGCACTGGGCGCCACGCGCGATCGGAAGCCTCAGCCAAGGCCAGCGCCAGCATGTGTGTTGGTTGGCGTTGATGATTGCCTCGCACAACACCCTCTTGTTAGACGAGCCCTTCTCAAGCCTCGACTTACCAGGCCAAGCCTTGTTGCGTCGTGACATTGCACAAGCCAAAGAGCAAATCATTGTGTCGACGCATGTGCTCGATCATGTGCGGCACTTTGAACGCGTCATTTGGTTAGACCAAGGCAAGGTGCGATTGGATGGCTTGGGCGCTGACGTCTGTGCGGCTTACGAAGCCGATGTCGCGTTGCGAACGGCCTAAGTTCATGAAAAGCCTTTACAGCGAACAACGCACATGGCTACACGGTGTGCCCGCTTCGGTGAAGTTGGTATTTTTGGCTGTGCTGGGCACCGGCTTGTTTTTCACAGGCCAGTTGCTCACACTGGGTGCAAGTGCGCTGGTGTGTGTGGCCATCTTCGTCTCGTTGGGGCGTATCACCGCCAGCGCCAAGCCTTTGCTGATGGGGCTCGTGATTGCCAGCGTGTTGATTGCGGTGTTTCATCTGACCATGCGTCACCCCACCTTGGCTGCCGTGACGGTGCTGCGCTTGGTCAGCACCACCCTGATGGGCATCGCCCTCACACTGACCACGCGTTACAGCGATTTGCTGCATGTGTTTGAACGTGTCTTGTCACCGCTGAAGATTTTCGGCATCGCGTCAGAGCAACTGGCTTTGCAACTGGCTTTGATGCTGCGATTTACCGAACATTTTTTCATTCTCTGGCGCCGCTTGGATGATGCACATCGCATGCGTACGGGCAAGGCTGGGGGTTTTAAAATATTGGCTCCTCTCACCATTCAAATGCTGGTGGCTGCCCGCCGTGTGGCGGACACCTTGCACGTTCGCCTTCGTCGCTGAAGCGACGGCCACGATTTTTCTTATGCACACATCTTCACTCTCTATCGCCTTGGTCTCCTTGTTTGCGGCACTCATTGCTGTCTTCGGCCTGATTCCCAAAATTGACTTGCCTTTGGGCGTGCCCATCACGCTGCAAACCTTAGGCGTGATGCTGGCGGGTTGCATGCTAGGCCCCAAGCGTGCATTGCAAGCCTTGTTGTTGTTCTTGGCAGCGGTTGCGTTGGGCTTGCCGTTGCTGTCGGGTGGCAGAGGTGGTTTGGGCGTGTTCTTTTCACCTGCCAGCGGTTACCTCGTGGGCTGGCCTGTCGGCGCTTTTGTGGCGGGTTGGGTCATGGCGGTGCTGCCTAAGCATTCGCCGCGCAGCTCTGCCATCAGTGCTTTCATCGCCTCTGCCGTGGGCGGTTTGTTGGTGGTGCATGTGTTTGGTGTTGTGGGCTTGGTCAACATTGCCAACCTGTCGTGGGAGCAAGCCATCATGGGCACCTTGGTATTCGTGCCCGGTGACTTGATCAAATGCGCGTTGTGCGCCACCGTGGTCCACACCGTGGCGCGTGGCTTGCCTGATTGGCGCTTTGGTGGCTGACCTCTTGGTTCATGCGCCACTGGCGCGTTGGGCTCAAACCCGCGCACATGTGGTGGCCATGGATGATGGGCAGACCTCGCTCACCTTTGCGCAGCTCTACGCACAGGTTCAACAGCAAGCCCATGAACTGCAGCGCAGCCATGCGCCAGCCACTGTCTTTGTTGACGACCAGCTCACCACCATGGCGCAAATGGTGTCTTTCTTGGCCATCATCACCAGCGGGCGCTGTGCGGCGGTCAGCGACCCCGATTGGCCAAGTGCGGTGCGCCAAAACGTACAACAAACTTTCTCAAGCGACCCCGCCACGCCACCAGAGCCTACGCCAACAAGCCCGTTCTACATTGGGTTTACCTCTGGCAGCACGGGTATTCCCAAAGGGTTTCGGCGCCACCACCAATCGTGGACCGAAAGCTTGCAAGTCTGCATCGACACCTTTGGCGAAGCTGCCGCCAGCTGTGTGCTGGCACCTGGGCGGTTTTCTCACTCGCTGTTTTTGTTCGGCATGATGCTGGGCTTGTGGAGTGGCGCCGGTGTGGTGGTGCAAGAACGCTTCTCTGCCGCCCGCATGATGGACACCTTGAAACAAGGCCGCACCCCCTGCTTGGTGGCAGTGCCAAGCCAGCTGCTGCTCATGCTCGAATTAGCGGCACGCCGCGCCATTGCCCCCATGCAAGACGTGCGCTTGATCTTGATCAGCGGTGCGCGTTGGATGCGCGACCGCACCGCGCAGCTTCAAGCGCTTTTTCCTAAAGCGCGGATCGTTGAGTTTTATGGCGCCTCTGAAACCAGCTTCATGGCTTGGATGGATGCCGATGCCTCCGCGCCACCCAATGCGGTGGGCAAACCCTTTGCGAACGTCGAGATTGACGTTCGACACCCTGCGCCACCACTTGGCACAGGGCAAATTTTCGTGCGCAGCCCTATGCTGTTCATGGACTACGTGGGGCCGCAAACCGACCACACCGCTGCCGTGCGTGACGGCGATTGGCTGTCCGTACGCGACATGGGCTACTTTGACCCACATGGTTTCTTGTGTCTGGTGGGACGTGAAAACCGCATGCTCGTCACCCAGGGCAAGAACCTGTTTCCTGAAGAACTTGAAGCCGTACTCATGACGTGCCCAGGCATTGCTCAAGCTTCTGTGCATGGCGTGCCCGACCCCATCCGTGGGCAGCAAGTGGTCGCGGTGATACAAACCCATCCCACAGACATCCAGGTCACCACACAGCAGCTGTCAGCCGCATGTCGTGCGCAATTAGAAAGCTACAAAGTACCTAAACGATTTCTCATATGTGCAGACTGGCCCTTTACGGCCAGCGGTAAAACTGACCACCTCGCACTTGCAAAGGCATTGCCATGTCTACCCACGCTCCCTTGATCGCCGCATGGGCACGCAGTGCCGTGGTGGCGCGTGACGGCGCATTCAAAGCCCTGCACGCGCACGACATTGCCGCCCCCGTGGTGCAAGCTTTGCTGCAACGTGCAGGTGTTGAGGCATCCCAGGTCAATGCGGTGGTGGTGGGCAATGCCTTAGGCGCAGGCGGAAATCCAGCGCGCATGTTGGCGCTTCATGCGGGCTTGCCAGAGGCGTGCGCCGCACTCACGGTGGACACCCAGTGTTGTGCCGGTTTAGATGCCATCGCCCTAGGCGTGGCCATGATCGCCTCGGGGCAGGCAGAGGTGGTGGTGGCAGGTGGCGTTGAAGCGTGGAGCCGCTCTCCCATCCGCATGCACCGTCCCTTGCACACAGACGAAGCAGCCGTGGCTTATGAACGCCCTGCCTTCGTGCCTCATCCAGACAAAGACCCAGACATGCTGCTGTCTGCCGCCCGCTATGCCGCACAAAATGGCTACACACGGGCACAACAAGAAGCCTACGCCCAGCAGAGCCATTCACGCGCGGTGATGGCTGAACCTCACATCGCACAAGAAATTGTGGCTGTCGCGGGTGTGGTGCATGACAGCTACCCCAGACACATCGACAGCCACCGCGCCGCACGCATGCCGGTCGTGGCACGCACAGATGCCGTGGCCGAAGATGAGAGCCATGACGCATTCGCCCTTAGCACCCTGACCATTTCGGCACAAGCGGATGGCGCCGCTTTTGTGCTCCTGCTTAGCCCCAAAGCGGCTGCACATTTGAATCACCACGCGAAAGCCACTTGGGTGTCGAATGCATCCATTGGCGCTGCGCCCGAATTTCCGCTGCTGGCGGCAGAGCTTGCTGCGCTTGAAGCCCTGAAGCGCGCCAACTTTGCGCAGGCAAACGCAATGCGTTTCATCGAACTGCACGACGCTTTTGCTGTGCAAGGATTGAGTTTTACCGAACGCTTGGGCATCGCGCCCGAATGCTTGAACCCCATGGGCGGTGGGCTGGCCAGAGGCCACCCGATTGGGGCTTCAGCGGCGATTGCGCTGGTGCGTTTGCTGGCCAACCTTGAGCGTCACAACACCTCGGGGGCACACGGTCTTGCGGCCGTCGCTGGAGCTGGGGGCCTGGGGTCTGCAGCGGTGGTGCGCTGGCTATAAACGGATGAGGCGGATCAGCCCATCACCTTGAAATACTCATCCAGGTCGCAACGCGTGGTTTGCGTTTGGTTCACAGGCGCCTCTGGATCGGCGTAGCCCAAAGCCAAGCCACACACAATGTGCGACGAATCATCCAGCGCCAAGTGTTTGCGAATCAACCCCGGGTACGACGCCAAGGCGCCAATGGCACACGTTGACAAACCCTTGGCATGCGCAGCCAACATCAAGCCATACAGCGTCATGCCTAAGTCCATATAGCCGCCACTGCCAAAACCGTGTGGCATGGTGACGATCAAGGCCACGGGCGCATCGAAGAAACGGAAATTTTTCTCAAACTGGACATCACGCCCCGTGCGGTCATCACGCGCCACACCCAATGCACCATACAAAGCCTGTGCAGCCGCCACTTGTCGGCGGCGCAACGTCATGGGCATGGGGTTGGGGAAGTAGTCGTAATCCTCTTTCTCCTGTTCGCCAGCTCGCCAAGACGCCACCAACTCAGCACACAGCTGCGCCCTGACACTGCCCTGCACGGCAATGAACACCCCTGGTTGCAAATTGGCACCACTGGGTGCCAAACGAGCCAGCCTCATCACGTCGTGCAACAGATCGTCCGAAACGGGGGTGGAAAGATAGCCGCGCACCGAGCGACGCGCTTGGGCCAGGGGAGAGAAAAGATCAGGAGAGTTCACATCAAAAATTATCGACGCAATTCACATGGGCATTAAAAAACCCCATCACGCTTGCGCGTGATGGGGTTGGGTCAATACGGGCTGCTTAGAAGCGGTAGCCGATGCCCACACCGACCAGCACTGGGTCGAGCTTCAAAGTGCCTTTGCTCACATTGTTCACATAGACCTCCGATTGAATATTGACCTTCTTTACATCGAAGTTCAGTGAAACTTGTTTTGTCAATGGCACGTCAACACCTGCTTGCAATGCATAACCAAAACTGCTGTTCTCCAATGTGGCGGCGCCATTTAAAACATTTGTCTTAGAGATTTTTGTGTAGTTCAATCCAGCACCGACATAAGGCTTGAAACCATTGAAGTTGGTGAAATGGTATTGAACAGTCAATGTGGGTGGCAAATGCTTAAATGTCCCGCTATCAGCTCCGGCGATGGATACTGTTTGTTGCTGAGGAATAGTTAGCACCAATTCTGCAGCGACGTTTTTGTTGAAGAAGTAGCTCACATCCAACTCGGGGATGGTTTTGTCATTGACGCTCAAATCTAAACCTGTCGCGTCATGGTTTGCCATGCTCAACTTAACAGCACGTGCACGAACCAACCATGGGCTTTCTTGTGCGGCCACTTGACCAGCAACCAACATACCAACAGCGGCGGCGATGAGAATTTTTTTCATGATGCTTTCCTTAGCGTAACTCGGGTCTATTCCCGTGCTGTCAATTTCATCGCAAATTGGGAAAGCATCTATTGATACGGATCAACCATACCCATTCGGATTATTGATTTACATCAAGAGTTCCATACGTACAAAACCCCACGACTCTTGCGAGAAGTGGGGTTTAAACTTTAAAAGCTTCAACTGGGTAGATAGCAAGAAAATCAGAAGCGATAGCCTACACGAATGACGTAATCTGTGTACGTGTCCAACCAGCTAACAATCCACTTTCTCACATCGTGCGCTTCTTGCCACTTTGCGATAGCAGCTTTGGCGCTCATGCCTTTGCTAAAACCCTCGACACCTTTTAATGCGCCACTGCCAATTTGGTAGAGGTCGGTCACAGCATTTTCAAAAATCTTAGTTTTTGGTTTGGCAATGGTGACTGCGCCACCAACCATGTTGCCGTTTTCGTCCAAATAGTCAATTGGGCTCAGTATCAGTTCGTCACGTTGTGGCGAGTAAATCAAACGTCTTTTTGCAGAAATCTTTTTGTAGCTTGCTTCGGCATCGTGGTAAGTACTGGGCTCCACCAATGCCTTGTCCATGTGCCGCGCTGCTTTTTGCGACAAGCACTGCGTTTTAATCGTTTCCAAAATGCAACGTGTGCTGTTGTCCAAGGCCCCATACTGTTGCCTGTATGCAGTCACCAATGCGGTGTTCAGTTGCTTGTCATTTTTTGTTAGCTCAATTATTTCGTAGCTGTCATTCACTTTTCTCGCGGCAATCACCACAAAATCGTCTGCTTGTGCATTTAGCTCTGGGGATATTTGTACCTTTTGCAGCTTGTTGCTGTGCGCGAAATATTCTTTAGCATCATCAACCAAAGCCTTTGTACGCATGTCATTTGATATTGATACATGTACCACCTCCATGTACCGTTTTTTTACGCTCTCAGTTGCTGCGTCATCTGCTTCGGGTTCAACCTCGTCTTCGTATGCGTTTAGTTCGCTGTTTGTTGGGTCATAAAGTCCAACCATGCCCCCACTGTTCTCAATAAATTGGGCTAATTTCTTTACGCCATCCTTGGCATACAGCGCAGGATTTTTTTGAAATTCTTTGTTCAGTGCGTTCAGCACACGGCTTTTACGAGCTGACACCGTATCACCCAGCATATTGCCGTAAAACTTAAGCAAGATGCCCCTGAAATTTATGCTGTCGGGAAGTGTTCTAAGTTTGCGGGTTGTTAATTTGGCATATTCGGCTTCCAAAAAGCCCTCAATGGTCGAAGCCTCGCGCCACCAAAAATACAGGCTTGCCATGTTTGTGTATTCGATGTCGTTAGCTTTGTTTTGCTGCTCCAACTCGTAGTTGCAGGATATTTGCAGGTTCTCAACACTTTTTGTGAGTTTTGCCAAAAGTTCGTCAGCTTGCATAAATTCACCTCTTTTTAATAAAACTCACATTTGTGAGATATTTTAGAGGACGACCAGCGCCAGACACTTGCGAAAACCTGCGACAACGCTGCCGAACGTACTGAGCAATAGCAACACTGCTGACGCAAGTGACAAGCGCACGACGAGCGTTTTCGTACAGACAAATAAAACCCCCACCGTGTTGCCACGATGGGGGTTTAAGACTTTAAATCCTCAACTGGCTAAAAGCCAGCGTGAAAATTAGAAGCGGTAGCCCATCTTCACTACATAGTCAGTGGTATTGAGTTTGACGGATCCTGTTGTTGTGCCATCTGTCCCAACAAAGGTCGCATCTGTTTTGATGGGTAAATATGCCACCGAAGCACTGATACTCCACTTATCGTCGATGTTGTAAATCACACCAGCGTTATACACAGGGGTCCAAGATGAGCTCAAGTTGGCAGAAGTACCGGCAAGCCCAAGCACTGCGGGATCGGCTCTGTTAATTGAAATATTGTGAAATGACACACGAGAGACACCTAAACCTACATACGGGCGCCAAGTATCTTGTGCTGCACCAAAGAAATACTTACCAACAATTGTTGGTGTCCAAACGTCGATCCTAGCTGCGCCAGGATGGCTTGTGCTTCCTGGAACATGAGGCGTTGTCAAATCTTGGGTCACTGTAGGTGGCAATCCCATGGTGAGTTCGGCGCCCACGTTATCCGTAAACATACGTAACCAACCGATAGCTACTGTAGTTTCGCTGCTGACATTAGCAGTGGTACCAGCAAGCAGCATTCCGTATGTTGCACCGCCGCCACCGGGAACCAGAGTCGTGTTGGTTAAAGGGCCTACAGAAGCGTCTGGGTTAATCGATGCCAAGCCAATGCTGATAATGTTGTCACCAGCTTTTTGTGCGAACGCACCTGATGCAGCAACCAATGCAGCACAAGCCAAAGCAATTTTTGAAATGGAAGTCATTTCAGTCTCCAATATGTTTTTTTAATAAAAAACCCCACCACTTTTGCAAGGGATGGGGCTTTAGATCTTTTAAATCCTAAGCTGACTTATGCCAGCAATGGGATTAGAAAGAGTGGACAACACCAACAGATGTTTGGTTACGCTTAGATTCGTCGCCGAATGTAGCGGTCACAGAACCGGCAGCAGTTTTGTACTGACCTGTATAACCGTAAGCATATGTGCGCTTGCTCAAAGCATAACGTGCACCCAATGTGTAGCCAGTCCACGCGCGGTCTTCACCTGCATTTGTGGCGACTGCAGCTTGGCTGTTAGTGCCACGCACAACTTGACCCAGCAATGTCACAGCACCCATAGGCGCTTGCAAGCCGAGGCTGTAAGCTTTCTTTTTACCTTCACCGGCTGCATTCACAGACAACTTATTGTCAACATTAACGGTGTAGTACTGCGCAAAAGCTTTCACTTTACCGAAGTCATATGTACCACCAGCAACTGTTGTGGTTGTCACAGAATCAGCAGCCGAAGCTTTGATTGGTGTTGCATAGACAGAAGAACCAGCGTTGATATCAGCGGCTGCGGCGAACTCAGCGCCAATGTTTGTTACTTTGTCTTGAGCCACACCCAAAGTCAATGGACCTTGTGCATAAGTCAAACCATAGTTGTAACCTGTGTCTTTTTGTGCCACTTTGTCAGCGGTGCTACCAGCAGACAAGTTGCTGTCTTTGTTGCGAGACACTTGTGCAGAAGCTGTGAATGCGCCCAATTTTTGAGTCACAGTCACGCCAGCACGGCGGTTTGTACCAGCTTCGTGAGCGATGGGGTTACCCACGCCGTTAGTGCTAGCGGCGTCAGTAGCCAAAGCCAGTGAACGCAAAGCAGTACCACCGTAGCCCAATTTCACAGTGGTGTTACCCATTTCGATAGCAGCCCACAGTTCGCGGTCACCGATCACGGTGTTGTCCAATGTGGTGGCGTTACCAGAGTTGGTGCCGCTGATGTTGGCTTCGTTGGCTTCAAAGCCAGAACGTGGGTTTGTGCCGATACCTTGCTCAACACGGAAGGAAGCCTTCAAGCCATTGCCCATGTCTTCAGTACCAGTCAGGCCCCAACGGCTAGAGTCGTTTGAGCTAAATGCAAATGCTTGCTTCTT